>JAHBTC010000099.1 GCA_019638835.1 Fimbriimonadaceae bacterium | reverse complement strand
GCCGGAGAGTTCCGCGATGGACTTGCACCCGTCGTGTTTGACGGACGCGCCGGGTTCATCAATCTGCAAGGCGAGGTCGTGATGCAGTTCAATGCGACCCGTGCTGGTGAGTTTCACGAAGATCGGGCAGCCGTCATCAATGGCGGTAGCGTTGCTTACGTTGACCGGGAAGGCAACATCAAGGTCCAACCTAAGTACAGGACTTTTCCAAGTGGATCCGCCGAGTGGGGTGACTTTCACGAAGGTCGTGCCTGCGTACTGATGCCGGGCGGGTACGGGTTCGTTGATCGCGAAGGTCGCGAAGTCATTCGCGGGATCCTGAAGGCTCCATCGGTGTTTAGTGAAGGACTCGCCGCCGCCAAGACGAGCGAAGGCGATGGTTTTATTGATCTTTCGGGTGATCTCGTGATCTCGGGATACCAACCGCTCGGTCACTTCTCCGATGGTCTTGCCCCCGTAAGAGGCCCGCAAGGAGTTGGGTTTGTTGATCAAGAAGGTGTATTGCAACTGGGGGGAAACTGGCAAGCCGCCGGTTCATTTGAAAACGGAAGAGCATGGGTGGTTGTGAACGATAAACTCGGATTCATCAATCGCTCTGGCTCATTCGTTGTTAACCCCAAGTATGGCTCTGCTCCGGTTTCAAGTGAGCCAAGCGCAGGGGTGCTCAGAGAAGATCGGATCTGGGTGATCGAAGGACATGGTGAAGACCGCAAGGTGATCTTTCTTCGCGGCTCCGGTACTTCGGCCTTTCCTCTCAAGGTGGACTTCGCCACCGACTTTCGCGATGGTCGCGCCTATGTCGTAATGGGAATCAATCAAGCCCTCATTGATCTCAACGGCAACATTGTGTGGCAAAGGTCGCTCGATTAGTCCGTCTCATTGATATTGATTAGAATCCTGTTCTTGTCCCGAACGAACGTTTCGCCAACCCGGTGAGAAATCGCTTCATCGACGGCGAATCCATCCTCTGCGAGTCCGTCAATGAATGCGGTGACATTGCTCTTCTGACAGTTCACCGAGAAGGCGATATCGGTTGTACCGTCTTCCACGAAGTAGAACCGATAGGGTCCGGTCGTTACTTCAATCCAATCCGACTGCTGCTCGGTGATCGCTCCCCCAAATTGGCGCACCATTGCCTCGGCGGTACTTCTCATATCCTGCACGCCGATCGCGATACAGTTGTTGAACCGACTTTCCATTACTTCCCTTTCATCCTCGGATCAAATTTCCGATAGTGCGCTAGGAACTGCTCAGGTGTGATCTTGGCCGCGAGCTCACCAATCAGATCATACGGAATCAAATCAAGCTTCTTGAACCTGACACAAGCTTTACCTGCGTCTGCCTTCTTGCCAACTCGCCTTTCGTATTCTCCAAAGAACCACTCGGCAACTTCCGGCACGACATAGATACCGAAGATGTGTAGCGTGATCCCCTGCTTGGCCGGCGTCAGGCAGATATGACCAATCGGTTGTTTTGGGTTGCAGTGGTAGCCAAGAGGATAGAGGGAGTGAGGAATCACCCAGTTGATCATGCCGCCGCTTACTGTTTCCTCGAATCCAGAAGGAAGATTCTGGTTGATCGTGTCCCTCGTTTTTCGCAACGCATCGGCTTGTTCGGGTGTCGCGGCAGATGCGATGATCTCCTCGGCGTTCATGCCTTTGACGTTACCTTTGCGTGGCGAACGCCGATTCGGATAGAGTGAGATATGGTGCGTCCACCCTTTCGGGTCACCGAAGTGATTTACTACGTCACTGACTTGGATTCCGCAATCCGGGAGTACGTTGATGGTTTCGGCATGACTCTCGTTGAACGCGAGGATTGGGGCTTCGCATTGGTGGAAATGCGACCCGGCTTTCTGATTGGCTTAATGGAGAACAAGCACTCAGATGCGGAAGCCGGCCAACTCGCACCTCCCCGAATCGGAGTGCAAACCAGCGATCTTGCAAAAATGCGTGACTTCCTTTCGAAAGCGGGGTTCAAGATGAGTAGCATCCTCGGGCCAGAAGGTGGAACTCAAGCGATGAACGCTTTTGACTCCTCGGGGAATGCACTGTTCTTTTGGGCCGATGGCACTGAGATTTCAGGAGAGAGCGAATGAAGAAGTCAATTTTTAGTCTTGCGGCAATTCTGCTGGCGTCGTTCGTGGGTGCACAAGGCACTGCAGCGGACTACCAGAGAGCAAACGAATATCGTCAGTGGGTAACCGGCAAGGTTCTGAACGCCAATCTAGCGATCAACTGGACGGAAGATGGCGGGCTCTGGTACCGAGCAGAGCGCCGATCTGGTGGCAGCGAGTTCGTCAGAGTTGGACCCGGCGGAGCCAAGGGGCCAGCATTTGATCATGCCGCATTGGCATCGAACCTAAGTGCTGATCTTGGTCGCGCGGTGGATCCGACTAAGCTCCCGATTGAGCGACTCACTTGGGATGGTGAAGTTGTGAGATTCCGAGTGGGTCCGCAAGGATATGAGTTCAACACAAAGTCAGCAAGCCTTTCCCGAGTAACCCTGGCAGCCGGGACAACGAACGCGATACATCCGGCAGACATGCCCCGGGTTTCTGGTTCTGGCGGCGAGAACACGATCATCACGTTCATCAACTCGCTCAGTGAGGAGGTCGATATCGCGTGGCTCACTTTGGAGGGTGAACGAACGATTTATCATCGAGTCCCGTCAGGTGGCCGTGTTTCACAAAACACATATTCAGGACATGCTTGGCTTGTTCTCAAGACGAATGGCGAAGCCATTAGCGGATTCATTGCTCAAGAGGGGGGAACAACGGCAATCATTGATGGCACCCCGGGTCGGCGTCAAAGACCAACTGGGGGCACACAAACGAACCCCGGGGATCTCAGATTTCGCGTAACCTTCGAGAATCATCAGGCAACCGTACGATCTCCGAACGGCAATGAGATAGTATTCACCACGACTGACGGAACGGAATCTAATCCGTACGGGGGTCAAATCAGTTTGTCTCCGAATGGTCGCTTCCTCGCATTGCGGAGAAACACGGTTGTCTCAACCCGTCAAATACCAATATTCACCAGCCGTCCCGCTGATCAGTTCTATCCCACGTGGAGACTGATCGACTACGTAAAGCCAGGTGATGACCTGAGTCAGACCACCTTCACGATAGTGGATACGGAACTGCGGACCGCACGAGTCATCCCCCGTGACCTCTACCAAGATCAATACAACGTCTACCGTCCCACTTGGTCACGCGACGGCAATGAGTTTCGATTCATGTTCAATGAACGAGGACACAAGGTACTTCGCTGGATCGGCTTCGATACACAAAACGGACAAACCCGCGCGATTATTGATGAAGTTGCGCCGAACTTCGTGGATTACTCGCAAAAGTTCTACTTGCGCGAGATTCCGGGGACTGATGAAGCGATATGGATGAGCGAACGAAGCGGTTGGAATCACCTGTATCGAATCGACACGAGGACCGGCGCGGTGAAGAACGCGATTACGTCGGGAGAATGGGTTGTGCGCGAAGTTGTCTCTGCCGACGACGAAAACTCAACATTCTTGCTCCGAGTTTTCGGAATGAATTCGGGCGAAGATCCTTATCACTCGCACTTCATTCGCGTTGGATATGACGGTAAGGGCTTGGTCCGGCTCACCGAAGCCGACGGAAATCACTCGATTGAGTTCTCTGAGGATGGGAGAACCTACGTGGATACTTATAGTCGGGTCGATATGCCGCAACGCCGCGAATTGCGGAGCGTTCAAGATGGCCGGAAGCTCGCTGATCTCGAGCCGGCCGATGCCAGTGCATTGACGGATTCTGGGTGGAAAATGCCGGTTCGCTTCACGGCAATAGGGCGAGACGGAGTTACGGACATCTGGGGTTACATCTCGTTCCCGTCTACTTACGACCCGGCTCGAAAGTACCCGGTGATTGAACAGATTTATGCGGGGCCGCATGGAAACCATGTGCGTAAGTCGTTTGCGGCAAGCGATGGTCAGGGACCGCTCGCAGAGCTAGGATTTATTGTCGTCTACATCGACGGCATGGGAACCAATTGGCGGTCCCGTGCCTTCCACGACGTTTGCTGGCAAAACATTGCCGACGCCGGATTTCCTGACCGCATGCTTTGGATCAAAGCGGCCGCAGCGGCTCACCCTTCGATGGACTTGACCCGAGTTGGAATCACAGGAGGAAGTGCCGGTGGGCAAAACACGGCTCATGCCCTGCTTCTTCACGGAGACTTCTATAAGGTGGGCGTCGCCGACTGCGGTTGCTACGACAATCGCATGGACAAGATTTGGTGGAATGAGGCTTGGATGGGCAAAGTCGGCCCACACTACGAAGCCCAGTCCTGCGCAACGCTCGCACCGAATCTTGAGGGTGATCTGATGATCCTTCTTGGCGAAGGAGACACCAACGTTGACCCCGCAAGCACTTATCAGTTGCTCGCCGCACTCAACGCCGCAAACAAGGACTACGAGTTCATCCTTGTTCCAGGTGCGGGTCACGGAACAACCGGGAACCCGGTGATCCGCAGGCGGGTTTGGGATTTCTTCGTAAGGAAGCTACACGCAGTCGAGCCTCGGCGAACTGATCAGTAAGTTAGCCAACGCCGAGAAAGCTGATTATCCGCAGATTCCCAGATGGGCTCCTGATCGACCGGGGAAAACATCGTTGACTGCCGGGTTGCCGAGGCGGCTCGCCAGGACTTCCGAGAACACATCTCGATAGTCATTCTTCACTCGTACATCGCCCGCATCGTCAAGGTCTTCTGGGGTGAGGCCCGGCCAATCGCCATAGACCTTTCCGCCTTTCACGCCCGCTCCGAAAGCAAACAAACATCCGCCTCGACCATGATCGGTACCAAATCCGCTGTTCTCGTATAACTGGCGTCCGAACTCAGTCTGTACGATGACCGTGACTCTTTTCATTTCCGGGCCAAGGTCCGTCATGAATGCGTCGAGGGCGTTCCCTAAGTCTGGCAACAGCACTCCCAGGATCTGCGCCTGTACGACGTGGGAGTCCCAACCGTATGAGCTGACGCAGGCGACTTCCATACCGATGTCTTGTCGGATCAAGTAAGCAACCTGCCGCAATGCCTGGGCGAGACCGTTCTCCCCGTACGTCGCGCCGTTTTCCGGGGGCGAATCTGAAGGGTTCTTTGCGTCAAGAGCCTTGAGCATCGCGAGGGTTTCTTTACCCGCTCTACCAAGAACATCGGTTGGTCCGCCATAGAGCGAGGTCATCGCACGTCGGTAAGCCTCTGACCTATCCTTCAGGCGGAACTGATCAAGCGAGTCGATCGCGAGTGCACTCGTCGATCCAGTCAAGGACTCAGGCAAGACGCTTTCCAAAGCGACGGCCCGGAAGGGGGACGAAGCACCGGGCGTAACGGCAAGATGCCGGGCAATCCAGCCACCACCTTCTAACTCGTTTGAGTTGTTTCGACCCTGCTCCATCGCCCGCATCGCTTCAAAGTGCGATCTCGTTTGGTCTCCGCTTCCGCACGCATGAACGATGGCCATCTGCTTTTGCTCCCAATACTTGTGGAGCATTGAGAGTTGCGGCGATAGTGCAAAGTTGCTATCAAGGGGCTTGGCATCCGCCTTTGACATCGCGAGTGTTGGTCGCGACTTCCGATAATTGTCGTCCTCAATCGGAGCAACCATGGCAAGACCATCTGCGCCACCCCGAAGGAACAGAACAACAACGACATCATTCCGACTTCGCTTCGGATCCATAGCGATCTGCGAAATCGCAGTAGTTGGGGCCATCCATGAGATCAAACCCGCCATGCCGCACGCAAGGACCGCTCGCCTACTGACTCGCGGCCGGTCGAGGCGAACTTCTTCTTCGCAACTCCAGAAATCGTGTTTCATCGCCATTGGAACTCCGGGGAAGACAGCGCCAACGCCACGCGCTGGGCGTCTGTAAGGTCGGGATTTTGTATTTGCGCGAGAAGGCGACCTGCCTCAAGCGCCGAACTTGTCTGGTGGAATACGGATCGGACTGCATTTTCAGCCGCATTCTCACCTTTCCAGCGATCCAGTTGACTTTTGGCGCTCGTTCCCACTCCGGGGATGCCATTGGCGAGATCAGTAGCGAAGTTCCAGCGGCCGAGCATGGAACCGGTCCAAGCATCGGGCTCGGGCGGAAAGCCGTCGGGCATCGGCCAACTATAAGGGCCGTGGCCCATGGATTCGAGCGTGTCTACGACAGGACCGTTTCCAACGCCCGTTGCACCGAGCGCTCTCATCGCACTCACAACAAAGTCGAATGGTCGCTTGACGATCGGCGGCCCATCGCGCCACTCACCACTTTCATAGATTGTGTTGAGCATTGCCGGGATGTCCCCTTCGGTTGCATTGAACGTATTCTCCACTTTCGCGGCCAATGACTTGCTCTCCTCGCCCGCGTAAAAAATGGCAAGTTTCTCCCCGATGTACCTTGCGGTTGCCGGATGCTTTGTAACAATCTCTAGCACTCGCTCACCATCCTCAATTCCCCCGCCCGCAGGAATCTTCTCTCCGAGAACAAATTTCTCTCCATTGTCGTGGAGTGCCGGATCAAATCGAAATGATCCTTTCGCGCGAACTCCGTCTTCGTTTCCGAGTTGTTGAGTCCAGAATCTACGCTCCTCGGTCCATCCTGTGAAGCAACGGGCAACTTCCCTGACGTCCTTTTGTGAGTAACCCGCCTCAACCCCTAGCGTATGAAGTTCGAGCAATTCCCGTCCGTAGTTCTCGTTCGGTTGGCGCGGCGTGCTGTTCTGCTGATCCAGATAGAGCAACATCGCAGTTGCCTTTGCGCTGGCCTTAATCAGGTCTGAGAACTTCCCCATCGCATGCTTGCGAATGACGTTGTTCACATAGTTGGGCAGACGATGCGCCGACATCCCTTTCCCCGAATACACATTCAGATGATCAGTCCAGAACTGAACGGCTCGTTCTCGAACTGTCCACGGGGAGACAACCGCCTGCAACACTGCCGATGTTTGCAGTTCTTTGACCACTCGGGTTGTGGGCCAATCACGCAGATCCCACGTTTGCAATTGGTTGATCGGCATGGCGCTAACGGCCATTCTCAGTTCGAGAGGGTCATCACCCGGTTTGAGTTGGGCATCGAACCAGTCGTCAAGCCCATTTGCGCCCAGGTCCTCAAGATCTCCGGGGCGAGGGCCGTAACCCATTCGGTGCAACAGTCGAGCCTTAGGATCGTGATTTAGGTTGCTTGCGACAACCGCTGACTCTCCAGCGATAAACCGACCGACAGTCTGGCAGCCACTCGCCGCGACCGCAACGCCACCGAGTATGAGGGCGTCGCGTCGGCTTATGGTCAGTTTTCGATGTTCGCGGGCCATTCTGGTTGCACCTTTGGCTTGGCGAGGGATCGAACACTGGCCCCGAGAGCCAAGATGAGCAACACCGGGCCAAGAACGAACCAACCTACAATCGGTGTGGATGCTGCAATGGTAAGGAGCGCTAACCCACGCGTTCGCGCTACCCAAGCCGACGTGTCCGGCGATGCCTCCTGAATGCGGTCCCCTACAATGTAGCCAAGGGAACCAAATCCCAGACTAGAGAAAAGCAACAGAGTTCCGGCTACGACAAAGCCGAGCACCTTGGCCGGGGGACTTGGGGCGGCAAGCAAACCAATCGCAATCAGCGCAACTGGCGCAAAAACCGCTAACCCGATGCCAAAGGTGCCGGCCGCTTTGCCTTGAAGTGCTTTGGCACTGCGGATGGCATGTTCGGGCCAAAGAAGGGCAGCAACGAGGGCCGTCGCCCAGATCATGAGGCCGATTCCGAAGAAGATGGCGATGGTCGCCAAGACGTCACCAATGACAAACATGAGGTTTCTCCGATTTCACGATAAGGCGGCAATCCGGAATCCGCAAATCATGGGCCTACTGTCCGCCGCCTGAGGGCCCAAACCGCTTCAGTTTTGGTCCCTCTCAATCTCCATCACTTCTCGTTCACCTGAAAAATCGTGCGAGAGAGAAAGTATTCTCAAGCCTCATGCGACCCGACGGACGACGCCCAGACGAACTGCGGCCCACGATTCTAGAACGTGGCTTTGCCCCCTATGCAGAAGGCTCCTGCCTCATCAAGATGGGTGAAACCCACATGCTCGTGACCGCAACGGTGGAAGATCGGACTCCTCCGTGGCTCAAAGGGACAGGCTCAGGTTGGGTTACGGCGGAATACGCGATGCTCCCGCGAAGTGGGCGCCAACGCAACCAACGGGATGGGAACCGAGGACCGAACGGTCGGAGCATGGAAATTCAGCGTTTAATCGGCCGCGCATTACGATGCGTCGTCGACCTGGAAGCACTCGGCGAACGGCAAATCATCTTGGATTGTGATGCCGTACAGGCTGACGGCGGTACACGGTGCGCGAGCATTACGGGAGCCTACGTTGCACTCCACGACGCCCTCACTTGGATGAAGAATCAGCGAATGATCAAGCATTGGCCCTTGAAGGATCAGATCGCCGCAATCAGCGTAGGAGTCGTCGGCAAGGAACCTGTCCTTGACCTTTGCTACGACGAAGACAGTAAAGCGAACACGGATATGAATGTTGTGATGACGGGGGCGGGCAAGTTTGTCGAAGTACAAGGCACAGCGGAAGGCGACCCCTTTTCCGCCGAAACATTGGCTCGGATGCTCAAACTCGCGCAGGGCGGGATCGCCGAACTTTTCCAAATGCAACGCGACGTTCTGGATTCATGAAGCGACTTGTAATCGCGACCCACAACCGCAAGAAAGCGGGCGAAATGCTCACCATCCTTGGGCAATCACTTCCCCATCTTGAATTCCTCACTTTGGCGGACTTTGAAGGCGCACCAGAACCTGAAGAAACGTCCGACACCTACGAGGGCAACGCGAAGATCAAAGCAGAGAGTGCTTCGGCGTTCACCGGCGAATGGTGCCTGGCCGATGATGCCGGACTTGAGATCGATGCGTTACCAGGCGAACTCGGAGTCTGGAGCAAACGATTTGGGGGTGAAAGCCTTCCCTTTGACGCGAAGATGGATCGAGTTTTAGAGGCGATGGACGGGTTACCCGATTCGCGCCGGGGCGCGAAGTTCATGTGTTGGGTGGCACTCTCGCATCCCGCAGCAGCTACGGAAACGTATCATGCTTCTTGCGAAGGACGAATCGCCCGTGCAAAGAGTGGTTCAGGCGGTTTTGGTTACGATCCAATCTTCTTTCTACCGGATCAGGGGTGCACAATGGCCGATCTTACAGCGGAGCAAAAACATGCGATCAGCCACCGAGGGAAGGTGCTGCGGCTTGTTGTCGAAGCCCTTAGGCAAAAACGATGACCACTGGTAACCTCGAAATCACGTTCCATGGTCACTTACCAGCAACTCGTCCAACGCCTCAATGAATTTTGGGCGAGCAAGGGGTGCGCCCTTCTGCAGCCCTGGGACATGGAGGTTGGGGCCGGTACGAGCCACCCAATGACGGCCCTAAAGTGTCTGGGGCCCGATGATTGGAACGTCGCCTATAGCCAACCAAGTCGACGCCCAGGAGACGGTCGTTACACGCTAAACCCAATGCG
>JAHBTC010000098.1 GCA_019638835.1 Fimbriimonadaceae bacterium | reverse complement strand
ACCGCCCGCGTTGTTGACTCGATGATCATCGTTTGCGAGGCAAAAGCCGACCTGGATGTGGGATTTGACCTTGCTTGGGAAGCCGCCGAGAGGAACGGTCTCGCCCGATGCATCTTTATCAACAAATTAGAGCGCGACAACGCCGACTACGAAGGATTGATCGATACGCTTGACCGGCGATACGGCGCGAGAATCATCAGTTGCGAGATTCCGGTCGGTCGTCGCGAGAACTTCTCCGGACTCATCGACCTGCTCCGCATGAAAGTTTACAAAGGCAAAGACCGGGGCGAAGTCATCGAAGACATCCCGGCCGAGTTCTTGCAGGACGCGGAATACCGCCGGGAGAAGATGATGGATGCCGCCGCCGAGGGAGACGACGAACTGATGGCGAAGTATCTCGAGGGCGAGAAACTGACCGAAAAAGAGGTTGGGCACGGATTGATGCTCGGAACCAAGGAAGGACGAGTTGTTCCGGTTTTGCTTGGCTCTGCCGCGACCGGAATCGGAGTTGCCCTCATGATGGACCGAATCATTGGCGAACTTCCGTCCCCGCTTTATCACCCCGTTACGTGGGGAGACAAGAAGATTCCAGAAGACCCGAACGGGCCGTTGGCCGGTCTTGTCTTCAAGACCACGACTGACCCTTACGTCGGAAAAGTCAGTTACGTCCGCGTCTTCAGTGGCACGATTAAGCGTGACTCTGATGTCTTCAACAGTTCCTCAGAAGCAAAAGAGCGCGTTCACCACCTTTACTATCCGCACGGCAAGACCATGGAGGAGGCGCAAGAAGTGCCCGCCGGTGACTTTTGCGTCATCGCTAAGCTATCCGACACCCACACCGGAAACACGTTGAGCACCGCTGACCAGAAGGTCGAACTGGCTCCTATCAGTTTCCCGAAGCCCGTTTACCGAGTAGCAATCGAACCGGTGAGCAAGGCGGACGAGGACAAATTGGGCATCGCTATGGATCGCATCAAAGAGGAGGAACCTACGATGCGGTTCTACAGAGATCCCGAACTCCACCAAGACATCTTGGAAGCCATGGGGGACATTCACGTTGATACGATCATCAAGCGACTGAAGGAGAAGTTCAGCGTCAATGTCACGGTTGCGGAAGCCAAGGTGCCGTTTCGCGAGACTCTGGGTGCGCATTCTAAGGCGCAGGGCAAGTTCAAACGGCAGTCAGGCGGTAAGGGTCAATACGGCGACTGTTGGGTTGAGTTTGAGCCTTTGGATCGTGGCTCGGGATTCGTGTTCGAGAACAAAGTTGTCGGAGGCGCCATCCCGAAGAACTACATTCCGGCAATTGAAAAGGGCTTGAGGGAGTCACTTGCCGAGGGCTTTCTTGCGGGATATCCCGTTGTGGACATCAAGGCAACTGTCGTTGATGGATCGTATCACGACGTGGATTCGAGCGAGCAAGCGTTCAAGACTGCGGCAAGGCTCGCATTCCATAACGCAGCCAATGCTGGCCGGCCGACCATCCTCGAACCGATCCTCAACGTGTCGATCGATGTTCCAGAGGATGCGGTGGGAGACGTGATGGGTGATCTCAATACTCGTCGGGGCCACACCGGTGGGATGGACCAATTAGCGCCGGGTCTTACGCGAATCAACGCGCAGGTGCCAATGGCGACCATGGGACGGTTTGCCCTTGATCTACGATCGATCACGAAAGGACGCGGGCGGTTCGCGACTGAGTTCAGCCACTACGCGGAAATGCCAACCCACGAGGCCGATCCGTTGATCAAAGCTCACGAAGCCGAGAAAGCCCACCACGACTAAGTGAGGACAGTACAGGGAGCCTACGAGATTCCGTAGGCTTCCTGAGCTTTCTGAACTTCCAAAGTCATTACCTTGCGAATTGAGTCGTACTGTTCATCCGGTAATCCAACGATTTGCTTTGTTTCATCAGAGAGCTCGTAGGTCACTCCTGCTGACTGATTCTCGAATCCGCACTGGTGCGCTAAGGCATCGGCGACGTGAATGATGCAGGTTGTTTGTAGATTGGCTTCGTCGGAGAACGGATCGTGGTGATTCCGGATCGCGGAACTGACAATTGGCGTCAATCCCCACTTCTCAGCCAAGAGCCCTCCCGCCTCCGCATGGTTGAATCCGATTTCGTTCAACTCAATCTCGTGGAGCATCGCACCGTTTGCTTGGGCGGCTTCGATTGAGCAGTCAAGATCGCTGCTCACGAATCGGTCCATTACGAGATAGCCAATGTCATGCATCATGCCCGCCGAGAACAACTCCTCAGCTTTGACCGGCATTTTCAGTCGCCCGATGATTCTGCCGGCCGTTGCTACCGCAAGACTGTGGCTCCAATAACTCGTCGCACTGAATCTTCCGCCGCTTGTGGCTTGTCCGACTAACTGTTGGAAAGCAACGCTGACAACGAGATTTCGAACGACTGTCATTCCAAGGAATGAGATTGCTCGACCAACCGAAGGAACACTGAGCGAGCCATAATAGGAAGAGTTTGCCGCGCGAAGGATTTTCGCCGTTATTGCCGGATCGCGCTCAATTACCTTCTCCATCTCCCTTGGACCGGAATTGGGATCGTCCGCTAACTTCAATACGGAACTCACACATTGGGGCAAGACCGGTAAGTTCTCACTCCGAGCGATTCTTACCGATAGGCGATTGAGTTCCACAGGTTCAATATTTGGCACTCTTGCATTGGCTCGGTAGGATGACGGGACACTTTTTTCCGCGAAAATTCATTCATAAACGCGGGACCACGAAACCGTACTGCTACGCAGTTCGTCTTGTTGAGTAAGTTGGGCTCATACGATTGAGCGTCTTACTGTCATGTCCAAAGTAGATTATTACGGCGTCCTTGAAGTGAACAAGAAAGCCGATGAAAAGGCGATCAAAGCGGCGTATCGTAAGCTAGCCCGCAAATACCACCCGGATGTGAACCCGAACAACCCGGATGCGGAAGCGAAGTTCAAGCAGATCAGCGAAGCATATGCAGTGCTTAGCGATCCAGACCGTCGGGCACACTACGACCGCTTTGGCACCGACAAGGATTCGGATGGTCCACCGCAGTGGGAAGGCGCAAATGTCCAGTTCACCGGCTTCGGCGACATCTTTGAGCAGTTCCTTGGCGGCGGAATGTTCGGCAGTCGAACCGGTTTTGAGGAAGCGCGTGATCTCGAGCTACCCATCGCCGTCACATTAGAGGAGGTCAACAGTGGGGCTCGCCAGACGATAACGTACCAAACGGATGACGCTTGCCCTGGATGTCGGGGTTCCGGACAAGTCCGAACCAAGAACGGTATTGGCCCGTGCCCTCGTTGCCTTGGGCGAGGGTATCAACGCGCCGAACGCCGGGTAGACGTCAAGATTCCAGCGGGAATCCAAGCGGGAAAGAAACTCAGGGTGCCTGGAGGCGGACATCGCGGCGCAAACGGACGAGGCGGCGACCTTTATCTGATTATTGGCGATGCGGCAGGCCAAGCATTCCGTCGAAATGGTGACAACGTAGAGACAGACCTTGAAGTCTCCTTTACGACGGCCGCGCTTGGTGGCGAAGTGAAAGTCAACACGCCGAACGGATCGGCCACAGTGAAAGTGCCCGCCGGCACCCAAAGTGGTCAAGTGCTTCGCCTCAAGAACCAAGGACTTACAAAGCTCAATGGTGGTAAGGGCGATCTCCACGCTCGGATCAAGGTAACTGTCCCTCGCGAGTTGACTGACGAGCAGAGGCAACTGCTTGCGAAGTTGCGTGAGTTGGAGGGGTCTAACCCGGTGGCAGCCAAATGAAGTCTGAGCACACTCCCCTCTACATGATCGGTGTTGCGGCGGAACTTTGCGGCGTTCACCCGCAAACCTTGCGGCAGTATGAGCGACTAGGGCTTGTTGTTCCCGCGCGTGTCGGCGCGAAAAACCGACTCTATAGCGAGGACGATATTCGTCGAGTGAGACGCATCCAACGACTGACGCAGGACATGGGTGTGAACCTCGCGGGTGTTGAAATCATCCTCAAACTCCAAGAGATGCTAGATGAGATGCAATCTGAGTTTGAGCGCGAGTTTGAATCGTACGTGAAACAAGTAGAAACACGGCTCAACGAGAGTGCAGCGAATTCACATGCACCCGTGCGACATGACGGTTTGCGGTATCCGGTACCTCGGTTCCGTAGGCGCACGTTCCTTGATGACGACAGCGATTAGCGCATCCGACCAAGCCGGCGATAGACGGTTTCGAGAGGCCCTCGCACCCCGGTTTTGAGGAGTGCCCAACCAAGTGCCAATGAGACGAGAATGATTGCGCCGGCGATGAAGAGATGCTGACGGAAGCTCCACTCTCCCCAAGTTCGGCTCCATAGCGCAAAGCCCGTTCCCAAAATGCTCTGCGTGATGTAAATGGTCAGCGCGTATCGGCCAACACCGATAAATGGCGTTTGCGCAATGCTAAACCTTCTGAAAAGTTTCAGTAAGAGCAAGCAAAGTCCGGGTGCAACGATCAAACTGACGGCTAAATCTATCGCCATCGTAGCGTTTGACCATTTACCAGTGCCGACAAGGATCGCGAGCCCAAGCGACAGGATGACACCGAAGCCAAAGATCCAGTAAATCACACGTCGGATCGTGATCCCCTCTTCACTGGGAGAGGGCCCGGTCAAACCAGTATCCGCATAGACAGAACCGACGAGGAAAAGGCTTAGCGGTGCCCCGATCATGACCAGCGAAGAGATAAATGATAGGGGGAAGACCGACAAACGCCATGCCAACTGGTCTACATAACTTCCAGAGGTAAACGCAAGAATCTCCATCTGTTTCAAGTCAGTGAGTGAAGGGTCATCACCCGGGATGAGAGCAGCGACCAAACCGATCATAGAAGACAACAAGATGAGGCCACCCGCCAACCCCAATCGCGTGGTCATTGGAAGTCGTACACAGAGCATTGCGATCATGCCGGCGGCCGCATAGTAAGTCAGAACATCACCGGGCCAAATGAGGATCGCATGGAACATCCCCAGCCCAAACAAAACGGCCATCCTCCGCCCGTATCGCTTGTGCCACAGGTCCGGGGAAAGTTGGAGCCGCCGATATTGGATCGCCATTCCGATCCCGAAGAGAATTGAAAGTAAGCCTCGGAACTTTCCGGACACCAAAAAAGAGTGAGCGGCCGTCAACCACTCATCGCCGGGGAGAATGATGTGATTCATCTCCAACAACCCTGGGCCCACCATCACCGAAACGTTGGCAAGAAGAATCCCCAGAATTGCGACCCCACGCAATGCATCCAAAGTGGTATCTCTCGCCGCCAACGGCACAGAAGCCGATGGTGGAGCGTCAATCGTTGGAGGCGGGAGAGGCGTTTGCATGTCTGATGCGTCAGAATGTTGATATGTCGGTTGCGTTCTTGTGCGCTCTTGCCGCTCTTTCGCCGGTTTCATCGGTGAAGGACATCGTTTATTCCACGTCCGGAACAACTCCCATGATGGCCGATCTCTACACGCCAGAAGGTGATTCCGCGACGCCTCGCCCGCTTGTGATTGTGATTCACGGCGGTTCATGGATGACGGGTAACCGCAACGACATGGCGGGGACATGTAACGCCCTGGCAACCGCGGGATTCGCAAGTGCCACCGTCAGTTATCGCCTCGCCCCCGCGAATAAGTGGCCAGCGATGATTGACGACGTGCAAACTGCCGTCCGATACTTCCGCGAGAACGCTGTCAAATACAACGTCGATCCCAATCGGATTGCCGCCCTTGGTGTAAGTGCCGGCGGTCATCTGGCGCTCCTAACCGGAAGCATGGCCACCAGGGATACCGCGATTGAATCCAAAACGGACAGCAAAACCAAGGTGGTGATCAACATATTCGGACCGACCGACATGACTCAAGACTTTGCCGTGGGAATTGCCAACCTACTCTCACAGCAAGTGCTCGGCAAGCCATACGCTGAGGCGACCGACATCATCAAGCAGTTCTCGCCAATCACCTACATCACCAAAGATTCAGCACCGACATTCACTATCCACGGAGATGCCGATACTCTGGTACCGGTCCGACAAGCCGAACGTCTCAAAGAAGCCCTTGATAAAGCGGGAGTGGTGAACGATATGGTCATCGTGAAAGGAATGGGGCATGAAGACCCGATGGGCAAGCCGGGTGGCCCCGAAGCGATCGCCAAAGCCTACGAATTCCTGAAAGCCAACCTGTAACCGCGTAGAATCTTTCCGATGCTGGATCAACCTGCCGGAACGCAGAGGCGTTGTCGCCCCGTCGTGCACGACCTGCTGGCTGATCTTGAAACGCCTCTCAGTGCATATTGCAAACTGGCGCTCCACGAACCTGTTTCTTTCCTATTCGAATCGGTGACGGGCGGCGAAAATCTGGCCCGATATAGCATCTTGGGGGTTCGTCCTCGTGCAATCCTGCGATCGAAAGGTCAAGAGGTTCGCTACACCGCCGACGGCCAAACCACGGTCGCCCGGCTCAAGAATGGGGAGGATCCCCTGCACTGGTTGGAGAGAAACGGACTCTCAATCACCTCACAAGATGCCGAGGGACTTCCCCGACTCGCAGGTGGATGGGTCGGCATGATCGGCTACGACTATGTTCGGTTCGTCGAACGCCTCCCAGACGCCAATCCTGATCCTCTCGACCTGGACGACATTGCGATGATGCTGATGGAGTCAATGGTTATCTTTGACCATGCGAAGGCGCGGATTCGGATTCTTGCGCTTGCCGACGACACGGACGAGGGCAAAAAACGCGCGAACGCAGAGATTGCCCGAATCGAATCGATCATCCGGTCACCGCTTCCCGAGTTGCCAGATTCACCGGGAGTTGATCCTCCTGCCATGGAATCGAACCTGAGCCAAGCGGAATACGAAGCAATCGTTGCGCGCTGCGTTGAGTACATGAACGCAGGCGACGGCGTCCAAGTAGTCCCATCGCTTCGTCTCAGCGGAGAGTTTCAATCCCACCCCCTCACGCTTTATCGGGCGCTACGAAGTCTCAACCCTTCCCCGTTCATGTTCCTCGTGCGCTTTGGTGACTTTGATGTCGTCGGTGCGTCTCCGGAACTACTAGTCAGTCTCAGCGGGCGTAACGCGAGAGTCCGTCCGATTGCGGGCACGCGACCGCGCGGCGCGACCGAGACCGAAGACCAGCAACTCTCGGCAGAACTGCTCTCGAACGAAAAGGAACGGGCCGAACACGTGATGCTCGTTGACCTCGGTCGCAACGACTTGGGTCGTGTTTGCGAATTCGGCTCGGTTGGTGTACCAGAACTCATGGTGATCGAACGCTACAGTCACGTCTTACACATTGTCAGCGAAGTGACCGGCACCCTTCGCGCCGAACTCAACGGTTACGACATGGTTCGGGCAACATTCCCGGCAGGCACCCTCAGTGGAGCCCCAAAAGTTCGCGCCATGGAGATCATTGATGAAGTTGAACCGAGTCGGCGCGGACTCTACGGTGGCGCCGTCGGCTACTTCAGCGCTACAGGAGACGTTGATCTGGCCATCGCGATTCGGACGGTGCTGATCAAGGATGGAGTCGCGCATGTACAAGTAGGCGCAGGGGTCGTCGCCGACAGCGAGCCGACATTAGAGTACGAGGAATGCTTCCGTAAAGCCGGGGCTCCACTTCGGGCACTAGAACTCGCCCATCGGGGATTGGAGTCGTAAGTCCCACAACATATCAGTGTTTACTGATATTTTGGACACCCGCATCGTAGTTCTTTTCACGAGCGGACCTCCGCTTCGGAACGAGACAAACATGAAGAAATCCCTCTCCCTCCTCATCGCCACCGCTGCGTTGGCCATGTCCGCCACCGCCAAAGCCCCTGAGCAGACGATTGTCGGCATCGCTGCTGGCAACGAGAATTTCTCCACGCTCGTCAGTCTGGTCCAGTCCGCTGGACTCGTAGACGTGTTGAACAGCGACGGCCCGTTCACAGTCTTCGCCCCGACGAACGATGCGTTCGCCAAGGTTCCGGAAGCCACCTTGAAGGCACTGGCCAACGACAAGGAAGCCTTGAGGGCCGTTCTTCTCTACCACGTCGTGCCGGGCAAGTTCACGGCTCAGCAGGTGCTTGACGCCAATCGACTGCAAGCTCCAACTGCTCTGAAGCGAGGTCACGATTCGGTGACGCTCAACATCCGCGTGCTTGACGGAAAGGTGAGGGTGAATCGCGCCACGGTGACCGCGACGGACATCATGGCCAGCAACGGCGTTATCCATGTGATTGACACGGTGCTCATCCCGCCCACTGCTCGCTAATCACTCACCCATCCATTGAGAAAAGAGTCCGAATTTTTTCGGACTCTTTTTCTTTTGCGCCAAGGTTCCCGGCAAGATGACATCTACTCAGTACACCTGCGGGACGATGATGGCGCCCCGTTGTTGATGGACTTGGTGATCGGCACGTTGCCGCGAGTCTATCGAGCGGCGAAGCCCTACCACCGCCGAACAGGCCGACGAGAGAACGGCCCCGAAACCGCCAGCGATTGCGCGGCCAGCGCAATCACTCCAATGAGCAGGATCAGGCGATAGAGTCGGTGTCGCATTGTGCGGCTACTAGATGAGGGACGCTCTCCCTGGGAGAAAAGTCTTTCGGCGACTGTTAAGGTGTCTACTGACACAACAAAACTGTCCAACTCTGCACCGTCTCTGCTGCAGGCTCTTGAGGCCCAGGCATAAACAAGGGCTCCCGGGACTGGATGCTTACATCGGATGTTCGACGAGATGCCAGGAGTAACACGCAAGGCATCAAAAGGAATCAAAGTAACGCGAATCCATCCATACCTGATAGCATCGCCCATTCTCATCCAAATTCATCCTGATCTCCCATCTTTGGTTGCTCATGAGCGGGGCATTGTTCTCCGGTAAAAGAATGACAGTTGGACTTCGTGGATCAAACAATGGTTTGAGTCCAGTATCCACTCGTATCTTCTCTGCCAGCTCACTTGGTGAATAGGAGTGGACCATAGCATCTCTCATGATTGGGGATACTCTTTCAGCGACATCAAATGATCGAATAGTCGGAATTGCCACAACATACCACGCCAAAAGACAGACCATTAAACTTACGGTAAGCAAGCCGATCCAGACTTTTTGTAGTTTAGTCACTTCCACCTCTCGGAAGTAAGATGTTGAAGCCAGGAGCCCATCGCCTTGGAGCACCGCTATGTACCGCGTTCCATTCGTCGCTCAATCCAGATCGCTGCAGAATCGTGCTTGCGAATGAGTTAGAGTTTGGGCCCGTAATCCAATAATTGTGCTCTTCGGCCTCAATTTCACCTCCGATATGATTGAGTTTGGAATACCACCACTCACCGCGACGATCGTCATCTTTTATCAAGACTACGTCAGGTGGAATAACGCGAGGCTGAAGCGAAGAATAGTTTCCACCGCCATCTGGTCCACCATTCGGGCCCGTTGGCCCGGAGAAGTCTCGTATTATTCCGCCCGTACGGCGCGATGGACCTCCTTCTACCGTCCATGTATCCCCTGTTAACTCGTCTTCAACGAGTATATATACGTGCCACCCTGGTCCGACTGGGCGAGTTCCAACGTAGACTTTTGCGAGTCCCTCATTGTCGTATGCATTAATTGCGCTATTGTCGCAGTACACATACCAGTTTCGACCAGCCTTCGCCGGATCACGCGTCAAGAACCGGCCCGTGCTCGGGTCGTAGTAGCGGTGGCCGAGGAGTTTGAACCCGCCGTCGTCTTCTTGGTAGCCGAAGCCGCCCGCGTAGCCGAAGCG
>JAHBTC010000097.1 GCA_019638835.1 Fimbriimonadaceae bacterium | reverse complement strand
GACGATCTCATCTTCCCTCACGTCAACGTTGGAGATCACATGCCCGACGAGAGCGAGTTCCAGCATCTTTCGGGCGGCTTCGACTTCCGGGAGTTCGGGCACGTCTGTAATTTGTCATTACAGGATCTCGTGAGTTCTAATCAGGCTAGGACTGTGTCATGCAGCCGCCGGTAAATCGCTCGCAAATCGGTAGCAGTTCTTACCTGCTCGCTTGGCAACGTAGAGCGCTTCATCCGCAAGTTTCAATAACTCGTCCAAGTCGGACGCGTCCTGCATAAAAATCGAAATCCCAAAACTGAGGGTAACGCCCGATGGTTCACCATGGATCTCGAGGTCATGACTGACGTGAGAGGCTAGGTATTGAACGATTTTCTCAGACTGGCCCCTCGTTCCGACTCCGGAAAGCAGAACGACAAACTCATCGCCTCCTAGCCGGGCTACCGTGTCTACCCCGCGAATACCACGGCTTATTCGCTCAGCTACCGTCGAAAGAACATAGTCCCCGGCATCGTGTCCAAAAACATCGTTGACCCGCTTGAAGCCATCCAAGTCAATTGACACCAGTGAAAATGGGCAAGCTTGGCGACAAGCCTCTCTGACAGAATCTTGAAACCCAAGTCGATTCGATACACCCGTCAACTTATCGGTTCGGGCAAGTTGATACTGTTCTGACAAGACGACTGCAACGTCGTCAATGTCACTAAGAACAACAACTCGGCCGCGGGTATCGCCACCTTGAGCATTGATTATGGACTCTTTGAATCGCACCATTTTTTGTACACCGGTAGATGTAGTCAATGTCCGCCAATCGGGCGGATGAGTAGGATTCTTAGAGGCTTCAAGTGATGCAATCGAAATAAACTGCATACCCATACACTCTACAAAGGACACGCCCAAAAGCTCTTCGGCCGTGGGATTGAGGAATCGAATGTGACCATCAGATGACAGAAGAATGACCGCTTCACTAACTGATTCAAGTGTTGCCGTGAGCCACTCAATCTCTGCTTCTACATTTGCCGCGAGGAGACGTTCTTGCGTTACGTTTCGTAAGAATCCGTGTTGAGTAGCGATCCCCGTTTCTGGGTGCCATTGAGTAGTCGCGGAATATTCGACCTGAATCTCTAATCCATCATGAGCTACAATTGTCAGGTCGACTGTGCCACGCGATCCACTCGCATTTACGGGCTTGGAGTTGTACTGATTGTAACGAGTTCTAGACTGAGGATCTAAGAAGTCCTCAAACTTCGTTCCTATAACATCTTCTCGACTGACGTTCAGCGTCTTCAACCATTGATCGCTTACCTTTTGTAGTACACCCTGTTCCGAACAAATTTGCAGCATTGCTGGTGAGCCCCTAAAATTCTCGCGGAGCTTTTTGAATGCCTCATCAAGTCTAGATTCCGCCAGTATCTGAGATTCTCTCATAGTCGCAAACATGAGTGGCCCAAGGCAGACTGCCACGGTCGCAATGAGGACATCCGTTCGATGACTGGGAGAATTGACGTTGCCGGAAAGCCCAATCCATGTGTCGAACTGGGTGATAACAATAGCGGTGACGGATGTGGAAATCGCCACCGTCGGAAGTCGAAAGAAGATACTAACGCCAATCAAGGTAAAAGCAACGAGGATGAACGGATAGGCAATCCAGTTTAGAATCAAGCACGTTATCCCAACCGTTCCTATTGTCACCAAAATTGTCTTTACAAGGTTGTTGCACTGGAACCGGGTCTTTGCTGCACACTGTAGACTCGCTAATGCCGCGGGTAATACGAGAAGAAAGCCAATGACATCTCCAATGTACCAATCCGCCCAAACACTTTGAAATGAGCCGAAGCCGTGGGACTGGATCGTGAGAGCTCCTATCGAAGCTCCCAAAATCGGTGGTACACATACTCCCACAGCTAGGAATCGAAGGAATCGTCGAGGGTGACTACTCCAGTCGCGTTCAATGTTGAAGTAGCGAATTAGAGCTGCGCACAGGAGGATATCTACTGCGTTTCCGGGAAGAAAAGAGGAAGAAACAAGGAGTGGATCGCCATAAAGCAGATTCGCGGTTAAGTTTCCGACCGCCGCCGAAAGAATGAGCCATTTCCACTCCCGGGCTGGTCGCATGAGCAACACAGCTGCCGCGACTCCGTTCGCCAACCATATTGAGGCGATTGATCCCGGCTGACGGGAGAGATATATGCTTCCAAGAGCAAACAGACACACAGCGGTTGCACATAGGAGATTGACGCGCACCACACCGAGCCAGGTATCTGACTTTGCGGATGCCTCAGCAGGCCCCGACAAAAGAGTCATGGGGCAATTTTCGGGACATCTTGCTACAAGTTGCAGGTTCGCGATCTGGAGACCGACAAGAATCATAAAAAAAGACCCTCAGACCTACTGAGGTCCGAGGGCTTTTTGGACGATGTCCGAACTAGTCTTTAGAAGTCCATGTCGTCCATGCCGCCGCCAGGCATCGCTGGAGCCTTCTTCTTCTCCGGCTTTTCGGCGACCATGGCTTCCGTCGTGAGCATGAGGCCCGCGATGGAAGCGGCATTTGTAAGGGTGCTGCGGGTGACCTTGGCGGGATCAACGATACCGGCCTTGATCATGTCCACCATCTCACCCGTGGCGGCGTTCAGGCCGAAGCCCTTCTTGCCGTTACGCACTTGCTCGACAACCACGCTGCCTTCCAGGCCCGCGTTCTCGGCGATCTGTCGGATCGGAGCTTCCAGCGCGCGTCGAACGATGTTCACACCCGTTCGCTCGTCGCCCTCAACGTCCAGTGCATCCAGACCAGATTGGGCTCGGAGCAATGTCGTTCCGCCGCCCGCCACGATGCCTTCTTCGACTGCCGCTCGAGTTGCGCTGAGCGCATCTTCGTAGCGGTGCTTCTTCTCCTTGAGTTCGGTTTCCGTGCTTGCACCAACCTTGATGACCGCAACGCCGCCACTCAACTTGGCCAGTCGCTCTTGGAGCTTCTCGCGATCGTAGTTGCTGTCGGTCACTTCGATCTGTTGCTTGATCTGTGTGATGCGACCCATCACGTCAGACTTGCTACCGGCACCTTCGATGATCGTTGTGTCTTCTTTGGTGATCACGATCTTCTTGGCCGTACCGAGCATGTCCATCGTCACGTTCTCCAGTTTGCGACCGAGGTCTTCGCTGATGAACGTTCCTGCTGTGAGCGTCGCAATATCCTCGAGCATCGCTTTGCGTCGCTCGCCAAAGCCGGGGGCCTTCACCGCCGCGATGTTGAGCACACCACGAATCTTATTGAGAACCACAGTTGCCAGCGCATCACCGTCAATGTCTTCGGCGATGATAAGGATCGGCTTGCGGGCCTGCGCCGCCTTCTCAAGGAATGGGAGCAGGTCTTGCGCGCTACCGATCTTCTTCTCGTGGATGAGGATCAGCGGATTCTCCAGCACGGCTTCCATGCGCTCGGGGTCGGTGACGAAGTACGGGCTGATGTATCCGCGATCAAACTGCATACCTTCCACGATGTCGAGCGAGGTCTCGCGCCCCTTGCTCTCTTCCACCGTGATGACACCGTCCTTACCGACCTTGTCCATCGCTTCCGCGACTTGCTTACCGATCTCCGGCTCATTTCCGGCAATGGTGGCGACGAACTCGATCTGCTCCTTGTCCTTGACGACGACCGAAACCTTCTTGATCTCGGCAACGACGGCAGCAACCGCCTTGTCAATGCCGCGCTTGACGGCAATCGGGTTGCCACCAGCGGCCACGTAGCGAAGGCCCTCGGTGAGGATGGACTGAGCGAGAACCGTTGCGGTCGTCGTTCCGTCGCCGGCTACGTCGTTGGTCTTGCTCGCAACTTCCTTGCAGAGTTGCGCACCCATGTTCTCGTACGGGTCCTCGAGTTCGACTTCCTTGGCGACGGTGACGCCGTCCTTGGTGATCGTGGGGCTTCCCCACTTCTTGTCGAGGATGACGTTGCGGCCCTTGGGGCCGAGCGTCACCTTTACAGCATCAGCGACTTTGTTGACGCCGCGCTCCAAGGCGCGACGGGCGTTTTCATCGAATACAAGTGTCTTAGCGGGCATGTTTATTTCTCCGAAACAATGGCGTAGATTTGGTCTTCATCGAGGATCGTGTACTCCTCGGTGCCGATGGTGACTTCGTTGCCACCGTACTTGCTGAACAGGACGCGGTCGCCTTCCTTCACGCTGAGGTCGTTGCGGTCGCCGTTGTCCAGGACGCGACCATTCCCGACGGCGATAACGGTGCCTTCGGTGGGTCGCTTCTTGGCGGAGTCGGGCAAAAGAATGCCGCCCGACGACTTCTCTTCAGCCTCGTTCACGCGAACGACGACCTTATCTCCAAGTGGTCGAATGTTAGCCATGGTTGGTTCTCTTCCGGGGCCCCGTGTTTAGCACTCGTGACCGCCGTCTGCTAACCATTATTCACGGTTGGGCGAGGCCAGATTTAGCAGTGATGGGACTAGAGTGCTAATTCTCTGGGGCTAGGTGCCAGTGAACCGTGCTCGTACATGCACTGGCATCAGGATTGAGGAGTTGGGCAAGGAGTCACCTTGTAGACGCCAAAGTCGAACTTAGCGTACTGACCACAAGTGGACCATGCGCCCAAATGAGATCCGAAACCGCACAGATCCATCTCCTGCTGGGCCTCGAATCGAGTGACGGGAGGCGGCGTGCACTTGATGCCTTGCTTAAATTGGCCCACTTCCCGAAGCGAAATCACGGCGGGCATTTCATCCCTTGCTTCCCCCATGTACAAGACGGTGGGCAAGACTGATACGATCTTGCCCTGAACAGCATCAATAAAGTAACTCTCCTGAAACTGACGGCCCCGCGGCGTTTCGCGGCAAGCGCGGACCAAGATGTGAGGATAGGCCTCGCGACGACCGTAGGGGGTGTCAAATGCCGCGTTTCGAAGTGAGCCGGGCTCACGCAGGTCCGTGTAAGTGTACTCCATGACCACATTATCCCAGGACAGCGGATACTCAGTGGGTTCGCGGGTTTTCGCTATCGCTAACGCTTGAACAGGTGTGATATTGACAGGATAACGCTGATCCACAAGCACCCCTGGATAAAGGCTAAGTTTGGACAGAATGCCGGTGTTCCACATTCCGGCCACCAACATGAACGAAGGAATGTCTTCGATGTAGCCAACAAGCCGCACGGTTTCGCCGTCATCCGCCCACTCATTTGTGAACTCATATGTCCAGGAGTCATAGATGACGCCTTGGCTATCCACAAACCCGATGAGTCCTTCTAAGAGCGCAGTCTTGAACTCCTCTCGTCTTGGAACATAGAAATTGGCCCGAATTCTTTCCGCTATATCATTTCGAAATAGCTTTGGAGTGCCAGAGACTCCAAGATTAATGACACGTCCCTGTCCCCTGCTGGCAAATCCAGTTAAATGGGTGATGGTCCTCGGATAGAGGATCTCATATCTACCTTCTTCATGAAAGTCGAGACCCATGGCAGAGACAGCCCGAGCAGGCATTTCTAGAAGCATCTGCCTCGGGGACTCGGCTTCTCCCGCTCCCACCGCGACGACTCTCTCAACGTCAATCACGCGAGATATCATTTCGAGCCGCTCCCTAATATCGCTGGTCGGTTCGTGAGAAGAAAAGGCGATTACGATTGAAGCAACCATCATAGCTTGTGGTACCAATGTGGGTAAGTTCGATTCCCCGACAATGCGGCCCGCTCGGACTGGGTGAGATAAACGGTTGAGAAAGTTGCTAGAGGGTCACCAACAAAAGAAATACTGAACCAGCCTCCTTCGTTAGCGGCTGCTACTGCGTCCTCGACGCACATCCCTAACTCTAGACTTTCCATTAATTCCGCCAAATGCTCTGGAAGTGTATGGGGTACAGGTGGGTCTTGGGAATTGTCCCAGACGAGAGAAGGGACCTCATAGTCGTATCCTAAATACGCACCGCCAACACTCCTGGTTCGGATCGCGTTCTTGAAGTCACTCGTCTTATTGCCACCGCTCGTGAAGACGGTTTCACACGCGATAGCGATTGCGAAGTGCGATTGCGGAGTCACCAGTCCATCATCCCACGCGGCACTCATGTCTCCTGAAACCATAGACTGCACAGTTACTCCGATGTCGGTGCATAACTCGACTGAGTTTGGCGACCCATGGGTCACCATCAAGAGGCCAGTCGAAGGTTTGATGCGGTCAGTCGCCGTAGATAAGTCAAGTGCACTGATTACACCGCCGTCTGCCGAGTAGTGACTCGAAGAAGACTTGAATCCGCCATAGATGTCTTCCGCCATCAGTCGGAAAAGCGTCGCCGCCAGTTGTCGCTTCTCTAGAGTCCATTCGCTTTCTTCCCAACCGGGATCGCCGTGGTACCAGCCCGCGAGCTTGTTGTACACGGTCGGGGTCAGCGAGACTTCCACGGGGAAAATTTGCTCTTCGTGCTCGAAAAGCGCGTACCCTTCGATCAAGGGACTCGATAGGTGGGCGAAGTGAGTGCTGGCAAACCTCATGGCGACGGCTCCGCTATTCACTGTAGGGTTGGATACTTCTTCCTCATGCTCGACTCCATCTATCTCGATGTGCACTGACAAGAGCGTCGGAATCGTCGCATTTGGGTTACCGGATGGCAAGCGGGCGCAAAAAGAAGAGACCGTCGCCAGAGTCCCGGTTCCACTGATCCAGCCGTCATTCGTCTCAGTCGTGGTCGAAATGGGAAAAGCATCGTCCGTGAGTTCGATGGTCACCGCCAAGTGCCAGTCATCGGTCACTTGAGCGTTGGTATCGTAAACTGGACCCGCGGGCATATAGGGCAACGATTGCGCTTGGCCAACGGCAGATAACTGCCAGACAGAGAGGACAAGCAGAAAAGCGACTCTGCGACCTACGCCCATTCAGTCACGATACTTGTTGCCACGTTCTACAGTCAAACCTCTTTCTGAAAGCAATAAATCTGGAAAGTCGGAACTCTGAATTCCTCGGCGAAAGAGGGGTCTTCGGGATCGGGGAGGGGTTCGACGAATTGGGTGAGGACACAGCCGTTCTTGAGAAAATGACCGAGGATTCGACTTAAGGGACGGTGGTAGTTTGTGATCTCGATTCCCTTCCACTTCAGGTTCATCGCGAAAGATCCCATGTAGCGATCCACGGTCCGGCGGATGGCTCGACCCTGCTCGTCGCGCTCCCACCCGTCGCTGGTGCTCGCAACGTTGCTGATCGTCACGACCACGATGCGTCCCCCCACCTTTGTCACGCGCACCATCTCGGCGCACGCCCCTCGGTCGTCTCGAATGTCCACGAGCGAAAGGTAACTCAGCGAGAGATCGTACGAGTTTTCCGGCATAGGGATCGCTTCGGCTCCCGCTCGGACGAAATCAATGTTAGGTGACTGAGTCCTCGCGCAAAGGATGAATGCTGGAGTTGGATCCAATCCGGTCACGATCGCGCCTTTAGCCGCCATTTTCCTGGCGTATCGGCCCTCCCCGCAACCAACGTCTAGAACATGGAGCCCGGAGAGATCACCGAGAAGCGGCCCAAGCGCAGGGTCAAGAATGACTTTGCGAGAGCGGTCGCCGTCCGGACCTTGGGCGGCAATCCACGCTTCCGCCGAGCGCTCCCACATTGAGACTTCGTCGTTGATGGGTTCGGTTTTACCGCTCAGTGCAGGGAGACCACACGTTCCTCGGAGAAAATTAATCCTTCGACTTCAGACCTTCCGGAAGCGTCACTTTAGTGCCCGCTTTGATCTCCAATTTTGCGAACAGCCCAGCGCGCACCTCAATCACATACATCGCCGAACCGCGACTGTTATAAGGCGTGTCTATGTCGTGAGCCTTCATCGTCAACACGTTGAGAATCGTCTTCGACGGGTTGATGTATGCGATGTCAAGGGGGACAAACGTGTTCTTCATCCAGAAATTGCGTGGGGCGCTATCGCCGAAGACAAAAATCATCCCTTCGTCGTCCTTGAAGTCCGAGTTTTGGAGATACATCATCCCCTCCTGCCGTTTGGCGTAGGTATCCATCACCCACAACTTGAACGGGTGCTCGCCAATTTTGACTTCCGCGACTTCCAAATCCTTTAGCTGGAACATGCGGTTCGGGTTGACCGGGGGCTCATGCTGTCCCGTCTGCCCTTCCCCGCCCGTGGTTCCATTTCCGTTGCTACCTCCAGTTGGAGGCTCCGGGATGTTCGCAACGATTGGATTGTTCGCTTGAGAGGAGGCGGTCACCGATCCGCTTGATTCCGTGTTCTGCGAAGTTGCCGCGCACCCGACAATCACTACGGGAAATATCAGGGCGAGCAAAGCGGTTCGATTCATCATTCTTGTATACCTCTCTTCGGATTCAGTTCGTGATTGGGGCGAAACTATCCCACTTCTTTTCAAACGCTTCAATTTCGTTTTCGTATTCCATAGTCGTGCCGATGAGATCGAGCCCCGCCATGATCTGCTGCTTCAACGTCTCGGCGATCTCGAAACGGAACGTTTGCCCATTAACGGTTGCGGTTTGGGCACCGAGATCTATCGTGACTTCGGCGCCGGTACCGGCGGCTACGAATGCCTGATGGTCAGCCTGAGGCAGTTCAACTAAGAGCAAGCCACAGTTTGCGGAGTTCTGCCGAAAAATGTCGCTAAACCCCGGCGTCTGCTCGTCGATTCGTCCGATCACCGCCCGGAATCCAGCCTGCTGAATCGCCCACACGGCGTGTTCTCGGCTAGAGCCGCAACCGAAGTTGGTGCCGACGACAAGGACATCCGAGCCTTTCGCTTCGGGTTGGTCGAGCGGAAAGTTCGGGCCGCGTACGTCCGAAAATAGAAGTTCGCCAAAGCCGGTCCGTTCGACACGCGATAGGAAACGCGCGGGGATGATCCGGTCGGTATCCACATGGTCCTCGTTGTAGACCACTTGCATTCCGGTGTGCTTTGTGAACGCCTGCATTAGAATCAGTTTACTGGAATCTCACGCGAGTAGATTCAAACACAAGAACACGCCGCCCGGCGAATCCGAACGACGTGCCCTTTGGTCTTGGAGAGGAAACGCGACCCATGCGATTGGATCGCGCCGGGACGGTTAGTTCCGGCGCGCTCTCATGCCGTCGGTCGCAGGCATGACATCTACCTCGGCCACGTTGGGGGCCAGCAAGAACACGTTCTCACCGAGTTCCACCCACTCGCCGTCGAGGGCATAGTTGACTCCGTTCATAAAGTCTTTGATCTTTTCGCGGAGTTGCGGGGCGCAGTAGTTGAGGTTGAGAATCTGTTGCTCGCCCTTTCGCAACCCGTCGGCGGCCTCCACCGCGTCGTCCAGCGTCTCCACCTGTCGTCGCACCGCAATGCGATAGACCGTGCCCGGCCGGGCATCGCTAATCGGCCCGTATGCTTCTTCGTCGTAAACCCCATCGTCTTGACGCGAAAACCGCGTCATGATCCGGGCTAACATCCCCGGCCGTTCCATGATTTCTTCCATGATCTAATGAGACCCTCATCCCTGAGCCTGGACTTACCGACCGCCGAATAGCAAAGATCCGACTCGAACGTGAGTGGCACCACAAACCACTGCCGCCTCAAAGTCGGAACTCATTCCCATGCTCAAACCGCTGAGGCCCTTATCCTTGGCCAAGTCGGCGAGCATCCGAAAGAGCATCCGTGCTTCTTCGTCGCTCAGGTCCACCGGATTGATGGTCATCAACCCCGTGATCCGAACTCGCTGACATTTTGCGCAGTCGGAGAGGAACTTGTCAAGGGTTTCCGGTGATAAACCTGATTTTTGTTGTTCCCCTGCCAGATTGACTTGCGCAAAACCTGCAATGATCCGTTCCTGTTGCTCGATAGCCTGGATCTGCCTCTCATTGT
>JAHBTC010000096.1 GCA_019638835.1 Fimbriimonadaceae bacterium | reverse complement strand
CCAAACGCCATCGTCTTGATCAACCCTTTGGTCAAGTCACCGACTTCCATAAACTGTTTCACCGAGTCGGTGAATACGGCCCCCGGCACGCCCCCCGCCGTTGTCGCGACCAGATAACCGCCCGCAACTCCGCTGAATGCACCGATCAATCCAAGAACGGGCAGCATTAGAAGGCAGGCCCACACCCGGGGCACCACTAGATACTTGATGGGGGAGACATTGAGGGAACGAAGCGCGTCAATCTGCTCGGTAACCGCCATCGTCCCAATCTGCGCCGCCATCGCTGAGCCGCACCGGGCGGCGACCATGATCCCGGCGAGAACCGGGGCGATCTCCCTCACCACGGCGAGCCCGACCGTGGCCCCGGCAAGGGTCTCGGCCCCGTAGCGCACCAAGATATCGGCAGAGTAGAGCGATATGACCGCTCCGCTACTGAAAGTAGTAAGCGCGACAATGGGAACGCTCGCCACTCCGACAAACGACATCTGTTGGATCAGTTCGCGAAATTCGAAGGGCGGCGCAAGCAACCTGCGGAGCGCGTCCAGCAGAAGCAAGACGATTTCGCCCAGAAACTCAAGAGCCGCGATGATGGGTTGGCCAATGCCCGCGAGGCGTTCGTCCACCCATGATCCCATAGAGCCTGAAGATTACCGCCGTGTGGGGCTTGGTGGCTGAATGTCCGGCGCCTAGTGGCTCAGGGGCTAAAATCGTCTCTGTGAAGCCCAGCCCGCAGCCCGCTCCGGCAAAGAGTTCGGCCCCGGCGCAACCCAAGCGGCGACGTTGGCTTCTTCCTCTCCTCCTTTTGTTGGTTTCGGCGGCGGTCTTCTGGGGGCTCCCCCTTTGGCAACCGGCCGGACCTGTGAAGGTCGAGTTTCAGAACGACACACCATGAAGGTTCTCACGATCGGATTTCCCATGACGGGCAAAAGCAGTTTGTTCCGTGCCGCCGCCGGGCCGGACTCAAAAGGCGATGTGGTTGCGGTCCCGGTTCCTGATCCGAGATTTGACCGGATCGTCGCCCAGGTGAAGCCGAAGAAGGCAACCCCAGCGACGGTGATCGTGAGCGACGACGGCGAACCTCTCGCGCCGACAGGGAAGATGTTCGGGAACAAACTATTGGAAGCGGCCAAGAAGGCGGACGTTCTAATCCACGTGGTGCGCGCTTTCGAAAGTGAGATGGTGCCACACCATGCGGCGGTCGATCCGGCCCGCGACCGGGAAGCAGTGGACGTGGAAATGGTTCTGACCGACTTAGGCATCATTGAGAACCGCCTCGAAAGACTCGGCAAGAGCATGACGGTCAAGCAACCTGGTAGCCCGGACTATCTAGAAAAGCGACTGTTTGAGAGATTGAAGCCCATGCTCGAAGATGGTCAACCCCTCCGAGCGATAGAACTGGACGAAGAAGAACTCAAAATTGTTCGGAACTTTCAGTTTGTGAGCGCGAAGCCAGTTGTGGTTTGCTACAACGTGGGTGAGAGCGATGCCGCAACACCGCCCGCCGCAGTTCACGCTGACATTGAGAAACTGGCGAGCGAGGGGACGGCGGCATTTGCGGTATGCGCCACTCTTGAAGAGGAACTTGCCCAACTCGACCCAGAAGAGAGAGCCGAGTTCTTGAGCAGTTACGGCCTCACGGAAAGTGCGGCCGAGAAAGCGGTCCGCGCGGTGTATCAAGGGCTAGGATTGATTACCTTTTTTACCGCCGGCGAGAATGACACGCGGGCTTGGCCACTGCGCGAAGGGAGTAGCGCTTTGAAGGCAGCCGCCACGATTCACAACGACATTGCCAAAGGATTCATCCGGGCCGAAGTGGTGCATTACGCGGATTACGACGAACTCGGATCACTTGACGCGGCGTATAAGGGCGGCAAAATGAGTTTGGAAGGGAAGGAGTACGTGATTCAAGACGGCGACCTACTCCATATCCGAACCAGTGCGTAACGGGCGTTGTAACAATTGCTAGGTAGAGATTGATGCGACGCGATTTGCCACCCCCCCGTCGGTCTTCTGGTTCAAACGTCCGACCCGGGTGCGGTTGCGGCGGACGAATGCTCATCGCAATCATCGTTGTCATCTTCTCTGTCGTGACCTACATGGGCCAGCGTCAGGCGAACCCCGTGACAGGCGAGGTGCAGCACGTCGCTTTAGACACGCGAGAGGAAGTGGTACTCGGCTTGCAAGCTGCGCCGGAAATGGCAGCCCAACACGGCGGGTTTGAAGAAGGTACTCGGGAAGCGGCCCTCGTCGCTCGTGTCGGAAATCGGCTCGTCCAAAGCACCGAAGCGAAAAACTCGCCGTATCAGTTTGAGTTCCACCTACTTCGTGACCCGCAGACCATCAACGCATTCGCATTGCCCGGAGGTCAAATCTTCATCACCCGCGCCCTGCTCAACCAATTGGAGACGGAGGGGCAGTTGGCGGGCGTTCTGGGGCACGAGATCGGTCACGTCGTGAATCGGCACGGTGCCGAGCAAATGGCCCGTCAAGGGTTAACCCAAGGTTTAGCCGGTGCCGCCGTCATTGCCACCTCGGATGATCAGGGGCAGGGCGGTCAGATGGCCATCATTATCGCCAACCTGGTTTCGATGAAATACGGTCGCAATGACGAGCTAGAGTCCGACAAATACGGGCTCAAGTACATGGCCGAAGCGGGCTACGATCCCCGTGCGCTGATGGGCGTGATGCGCATTCTCGAGCGTGCGGGTGGCAGTGGTGGCCAGCCGGAGTTCCTCAGCACCCATCCGAAGCCCGCGAACCGAGTCGGTCATATTGAAGAACTGATACGGCAGCAGTTTCCCCAAGGGCTACCTCCCGGCCTCATCCCCTAGTCGGCTTTGATGGGGAAAAGTCGTTCTTTGATCCAGTCGGGTGCGTGGGCTCGCCACATCTGCCGATCAAGCCATGTGTGGATGACGTCGGTGTAGTTACCGCGCTTATAGTTTGCTCGCGGCTGAACTCCCCAAACTTCCGCACCGATGCTCTTTTGCATTTTTGCGCTTGCCTCATTGTGAGGATAGAACTCGCTGTAGAGGATCCGCAAACCCACGATCTCAAAGCAATAGAATGCGCGCAAGTGGGCGGCTTCGGTGCCGATGCCTTGTCCGCGAAACTCCGACTCACCGATCAGGCTTCCTGTCTTGCAGATGCCAAGCCGCCAATCAATCTGGTGGATTCCCGAGTTGCCGATATGCTGGCCATCAAGCGTCTCGATGGCAAACACGGTGTCTGACTCCGACTTTGCCAAGTGATCAATAAAACCAGTCTCTTTATCGCTCGAGATTGGAGGGAAAACCATGGCGATGCCATCGATTACTTCGCTGTCGTTCATCCACCGTACGCAGTTATCGAAGTGCTTTTGTCTGTCAAGCGGAACTAACCGGACACGCGGACCGGCAATGCCAAAGGCCATGTCGCATTATGAGTGTGCTGAGCGGCAACAAGCGATGCCAAGCATCCATTTGTTGCTGCAGATGCTCCGCCGGGCTCGTGGACTTGGCGAAAAAAAGCCTGCCGGGATGGAGAGGACAAGTCCCGACAGGCGATTCGCGTTGGTGTGCTTCTCGCTTTGCGAGTGAAAGAAGGCGAACCTTCTCTCCTCGCGCGCTATTCTGTCAGTTAGACTATCGGTAGCAAATTTGGTTACAAGAGGGTGTTGGGTCCACTTTTTTCAGAGTTGTCCGAAGCGCCTAATGTTCAGTCAAACCGGGAAGCAATGGCACTCGTTCCCCACAGTGCCACTTGGTCCGGGACTCAATAGGGTTTCCGGCGAGCGAAATCGACAATGAACTCAGCACTTCGGTCGAGCGCATCTTCTGGACCGCAAATCTCGCTGACTTCCGCGAAGTCCGCCAGCATTCGTTTTCGCTCTTCGGTTTCCTCGTAAAGCGGTTCCAACTCCGAGGCGATTCTCTCGGCGTTCGCATCGTACTGCAGAAGCTCAGTTACGCTTCTTCGGCCCAAGAGAATGTTTGGCAAACTGATGTAGTCAAACTTCGGCTTTCGAATTTGGTACTCAATTTCCGTCGCCTTCGAGCCTCGATACATCACGACGCACGGACATTCTGCGAGCGCGGCTTCAAGGGTTGCGGTCCCGCTGCAAACAATTGCGGCGCGGCTTTGCCAAAGAGCACTTCGGGCTGGCTGGACAATCTGGGCTAGCCCCCCGTTAGCGTCTTCCCAAGCCTTGATCACTTGGCCCTGATCAAGATTAGGCGAGGCAGCGAGCAATACCGGGCTGATTCGCAGTTGGGTTACTGTCTCCGCGATGACCGAAAGATTGTTTTGCACCTCGTGGTCGCGGCTACCGGGGAGTACGGCGATGCCTGACTTGTTACCCTCTGACTTGAATTCGAGCACCAACTGCTTTAATGGATGCCCAAACCAAAACGCTTGTGCTCCCATCTGGTTTAGGATATCGGCTGACCAAGAAAACGGGGTAATGATCGCGTCCGATACAGACGGAAGATCCCCTCCTTGTTTGCTTTTGCGCCACGATCCTGGAGGGATAAAGTAAACGACGCGCCATCCATTTGCCTTTGCTGTTTTCGCCAACCGGATGTTCATAAATCCGTAGTCAATCGGGATGAAGACTCCCGGTGGTCGGCTCCGCAGGTAATCCTCGGCGGCCAAGAATCCCTGAGTAACCCTCGGCAAGACCTTTAGTGACTCAATGATCCCCACCGCTCCCCATCGCGATGAGTCACCGATCGATTGCATTCCTGCGGCTCTCGACTGCGGTCCACCCACGCCAAAGAATTGAAACTCACCAAGAGGTTGAATGCGCTGAATCAAAGCGGCCGCATACGCATCACCGCTTGCTTCACCCGCCGAGAAAAAGATGCTTTGCACGTCAGCGTTGGTCGCCGCGACCCATCTTGCCGTGGAAAAGTCGCTCGAGGAAAGCAACTAACTCTTCCACTTCGGGAGTGATCTTCACTTCTCGCTGGACAATCTCGATGGCATTTGTCAGGTTGAGACTAGATTTGAAAAGGAGTTTGGCGGCCTTATGCAGTGCGAGTCTTCCCTCTTGGGTCACACCCATTCTGCGGAGCCCAACCGCATTGATATCCACGACTCGTTGGTCTGAGCCTTCTACCACCATAAACGGCGGTACGTCCCGAACGATACGCGACATTCCACCAACCATTGCGGCACGTCCAACTCTCACCCATTGGTGAAGCCCAGTCATTCCACCGACAGTCACGTTGTTCTCAATCGTTACGTGACCGCTGCAACCGACGTTATTCGCGATCGTGATGTCATCCATCAATGCGCAGTTGTGTCCAACGTGGACGAACGCCATGAGGTAGTTGCGGTTGCCGATCGTCGTGCTGTTACCCTCACCGGTGGCACGGTGGAGCGTGACGTATTCGCGAATGACGTTATCGTCGCCAATTTCAAGGAATGTAGGCTCGCCGGCGTATTTTCGGTCCTGGGGCGCGCCGCCGATGATTGTTCCGGCCGCGATACGGTTGTTTTTGCCCATCCGCGTGCCCCCAAGGACGGCGGCATGACTTTCTATAACACAGTCATCGCCGATCACAACGTCGTCCTCAACGACGCAAAACGGGCCGACCGCAACGTTGGTACCGAGTTCAGCCTTCGCGCTAACTATGGAGGAAGGATGAATTGAACTCACGTCGCGTCACGACCGAGTAGTTTGAATGTAAGTTCCATCTGGGCGGCCTTTTCGCCTTCTACGGTTGCTTCCCCTTTCATGCGTCCAATGTCTTTTTTGATCCACATCACTTCCGTGTTCAGGATGAGTTGATCTCCGGGTACCACGGGCCGTCGGAATTTCACGTCGTCAATCGCGCCGATCAATGGGGTTCGTCCCTGATACTCTTCGGAAGACAAGACGATGATCGCCCCGCATTGGGCAAGTGCCTCTAAGATCAGTACTCCAGGCATGATGGGCATTCCCGGATAGTGACCCTGAAAAAATGCCTCATTCATTGAAACGTTCTTGAGCCCCACACAGTACTTCGTTGGCTCAACGTCTAGGACGCGGTCAATCAGGAGCATGGGAAACCGATGCGGCAACATGCGCATGATTTCTTCGATATTCTTTCCCGCCACGGCAAGGCCAGTTTAGCCGCAAGTGAACTAAGACGGGAGGATGTGACCAAGACGGCCTTCGTGCGTCATGTGCCGAAGTTTTTGGATCGCCGATGCTTCTAACTGCCGAACTCTCTCGCGACTCAGTTTTAGTTGCCGTCCCATCTCAGCGCGGAACGCCAATCGGCTCGCATCGCTGTCAATTCGCTGGCGAATGATGAACTGCTCTCGCTCTGACAAGTCGGCCAGTACCGTTTCCAGCGCATTAAGGAACTCTTCGTCAATTAGAATTCGGTCCGGGCCAGGTTCATCGCAAGGCAAGACGCTACCCAGGGTGTTTTCTTCGGCTGACCCAACCTTGATGTCTAGGCTTACGAGTTCTGGATTGTTTTGGAGAATCATCTCCAACTTCTGAATGGAAAGTCCCGCTAGTTGGGCGAGTTCAGTTGCGGTGGGTTCACGACCGGTCTCCACGACCCATCGTTCGCGCTCTCGTTCGATACGCCGATGCGCTTGCGTGACATGAGCCGGCACGCGGATCGCCCGCGTTTTTCCATCCACAGCCCGCCGAATAGATTGTCGTATCCAGTGGGTGGCATAGGTTGAAAAACGGAAGCCCCTGTCGGGATCAAATCGTTCAACGGCTCGAATGAGGCCGATCGCGCCTTCTTGGATCAGATCTTCCAACGGCAGGGTTGACGCGATGTACGAGCGGGCGATGTTAATCACCAAACGCATGTTGGATTCCACGAGTTTGGCGCGCGCTTCTCCATCACCCGCTTGCGCCGCACGCGCGAGCGCTAGTTCCTCCTCGGCGCCGAGAAGGGGATTGCGGGTGAGTCGGCCCAGATAACTGCCGCTATCGGGGGAATCGTTCCCTTCGCTTCGCATGGAAGACCTCCCCATTATTCCCCTTGACGGGAACGGGATGCCTGAGGATGCCCCCAAAAGGCTTCCGACCCACGCATAATCTAGGGGAATCACCGGGAAAAACGGCAAATCTAATGACGGAAGAGATTCTTATCCGGCAGCGCATGCCGGCCTGGAAGGAGCTTGAGGAGTTGACAACCAAGGCGGATGTCACCTTCCGGAAACTCTCGCCCGAGCAGATTCTTCGGTTCGTGAAACTTTATCGGCAAGCGGCGGGTGACCTCGCTTTTCTTAGCGCAAGACCCACGAACCCCGACGTGGTTCAGTATCTGAATGCGACAGTTGCGCGCGCATACGGACTGCTTTATCGCAAGCCCAGAGAAGGATTGCTTGGGTCCATCAACGCCGCTCTGCGAACATCGGCGAGGACGATGCGGAAGAACTGGGGTTTTGTGGCCGTTGCTGCAGGGATCTTCTTTGCTGGCTTGATGGGATCTTTCTTCCTCATGGGCATCTCTTCCGATTTCCGCGAGTTTTTTGTCCCGCCGGAGTTCGAAGAGTCCTTCGAGGGGTGGAAGTCTGGCGCCCACGAAGGAAGGTCTGGCGACGAAAGCGTTGGTGCGAGCTTTTTTTATGCGACCAACAATCCGACGGTGGGAATTGTCACGACCGCTGGGGGTCTTGCATCGTTTGGACTTCTCACGGTGTACAGCATGTGGCAGAACGGCACCGTCATGGGTTCATTGCTGTACGAAACGAATCAGGTGGGTACAGCCGGGTTTGTCCTCGTGTCGGTTTATCCCCACGGGGTACCTGAGATAGGAGGAATCTTCGTCACTGCCGCCGCCGGCTTGATGTTGGGATGGGCATTGATCCTGCCAGGAAATCGTTCGCGCACGCAAGCCCTCCGCGAACAAGGAAAGGAAGCATTTATTGTGCTTGTGACGGGACTCGTCATGATCTTCATGGCGGCTCCAATTGAAGGATTCTTTTCGTTCAATCCGGCCGTGCCTCACTGGCTCCGAATTGTCGTCGGTACCGGCCTGCTCATTGGATTTGCATACTTCTTCGCAACTTACGGCAGGTCTGAAAGCGCTAACGCCATCGGCGAGCGAAACCAGGTGCAACCAACGTTGCCGCATAGCGGGCCCAAGTCTTGATTCGGTCAGGCCGTCGCCGGATCGCCTCTCTATACGCAATTCGAGCACTCTTCAAATCACCTCTCAGTGCTCGCTCCGTGCCGAGACACGCCCAATTGTGAGCGAGAGCATTTTTGAGCCCCGAACGTTGCGAGTCAATCTCGCTTTCCCAACTGGTGATCCACTCACGAATTCGCCATGAGTCGTCATCCATCTTCGCGGAGTTTCTCGCGGCGTTTGTCTCATGCACACGATAAAAACACAACGGCTCATCAACGTGCGCGATGTCCCAGTTGCGGGCAACCCGGAGCCACATCTGCCAGTCACCACAACCATAGAACGCCGGGTCGAAACCGCCCAACTCGTCAAAACAAGCGCGACGTACCAAAACGCTACTGGTGATGATCTGGTTGTGGTCCACAAGCGTCGCTAACTGATCTCCGGTACCCGTACTCGGCCAAGGAAAGCCAAGCGGTTCTTTGTCTGGATGCTCTTGCCCGGCGTGGTCAATGAACCATCCGGAGGTGTGGACAAGACCTATTTTGGGATCGTTCATCCTCTCAATCTGGCGACTGAGTTTCTCTTGCGCCCAGATATCATCGTCGTTGAAGACGCAAACAAACTCGCCTTGCGCGCGCTCAAGCCCCACATTGAGGGTGGCGTATGTCCCCAGGTTTTTCTCGTTGAAAACGAGAGTCACTTTGTCGGAATGAACTTGCGCCTGCTTTGTGAGCCATTCGCGCGTGCCGTCCGTGCTTCCATCATCCAACGCGATAACTTCAAAGTCTTGGTCAGTCTGAGCCCAGATTGAATCCCACGCCGCCCCTATATAATCCAAATGGTTGAAACAGGTCAGCAGGATGGACGTGCGCGGCATGACGAATCAGGGCGCCTGAACTTCTACCGACCAGTCGGCAATGTCGAGAGCCGGGTCGCTGGTGTCACCCGTAGGCTCTGGATTTGGTTCCGTTGCGTTGTTGTACACGCGGTCGACGTCTAGTCGCACAGTCACAGGCGAGTTGATTTCCGTGAGGATTCGGCTATCTCCTAAAGCGTCCCACAGTCTCCCCCCGCCCGACGTGTTCGTGTTGTTCATGGTCAAGAAATTCACCTGCGCGCTCCGGTACCTTGTCAAGTCGGCGGGCGGAACCAACTGACTGATATCCAGTTCGAAAGCGAGGATGTTTCCGCCACTGTCGGGGTTCACAAAATTGACCGGAGTACCGATGAGCGTCCACTCGTTGAGAGTTTGATCTCGGAACTGATAGATCTGAAACTGCGGACTGGACAAAGGGTTCCAGAGGATGTAGTGGGTGGCTTGACCAGCCACGAAGCCGTTCCCACCGGGCGAGACGACGGGGATCGGACCGTCCGTGATTGGTGCAACGTCTTCGCTGAGGTTGATCGCCACCATGTACACGTAGGGCAGGCCCGGATTGCCCGGGTCGTTGCCGCGCAGGGGGCCGTCAGTGCGCATGCGGAAGAGTATGCGGGCGCCATTAGCCGGGCCAGCTTGCGGTGGATACTTGGCGCAACCGGCAAGGCCGGATGCGACTACGCTGAGGGTAGCGGCAAGAAATAGATTCGTTTGCAACTTTGACATGTCACTACCAGGTCGCGGGAAACCGAGTCGCGATCCTTTTCGGGAACGGCGACGCCGCACGCACTGCACGATCCCGTCGGTGTGATGACGGCCATACCCGTGCCTCCGGTTCGCTTTCGAATTGCGTCGTACTGCCCGAGCAGTGGCACGGGGATTCCTCTCACGCGTTCCGGTCGCTCGGCGGCAAGCTTCTTGAATTTCGTTTCGATCTCGGCGTGAGCCTCGACAGCGACCTTGCGTTTCCGCTTGACCGACCGTTGAAGTTCGTGGATCATGTCATCGAGTTCCGTGATGCGCTGCTTCGCCGTTTCGATGCTAGGTCGCAACGCTTCGGCTTGGCCCTCGTATTCAGCGGCGGTTGCTCGTCCGTGCTCGATATCCTTCTGCGCGGCTTCGATGTGGTGGGCATCCA
>JAHBTC010000095.1 GCA_019638835.1 Fimbriimonadaceae bacterium | reverse complement strand
ACCCAGTTGCTGGCCTCAGCACGAGCACGGGCGGCGGCGACTACTTAACCAAGTTCCAGTACTCGAAGCAAGGTTGGTTCGATACCAATGACCAAGACACAACCGTCGTGCCGGAGCCGGCATCGATGATCGCGCTTGGTGCTGGTCTGCTGGCACTCGCTCGACGACGGCGAAACGCGTAAACCGCACCGAGAAAGAGCCCCCGACCACTCGATGTGGATCGGGGGCTCGCTATTTGCCCCGGCAAACATGCGGGTTTTATTGGCAAATCCCCACGGTTTTGCCGGGACTTAACCTCCTTGCCAGCATAATCACCTTCGTGTCCGAGTCACTGGACTCGGGGAGGATGAAAACGATGAATCGCTTAGCGGTGGTAGCGGCAGTAGCAACGATGACGGCAGTCTCGTTTGGCCAAATCTACGAATGGACATTTGATCGAGCCGTCAATGGCTCGTCAGGAATTAACGATGCGGCCGGCAAATTGCTGAATGCGACCGGCTCGTTCAACACGATTACAAATCAGTTCAGCTGGTATGGAACGTATCAGGCTAAGGATGGAGTGCTTCCGAACGGCTTCTGGCTAGCGGTGAGCCCTGGCCCTAATCCGAAGGGGCACCCGGCTGAGCTCGCGATCATCTATCTCGATGGCAGCAACTCAACTCCGAATGCTTACGTTTACGGATACAACGGAAAGAACGACGCAAGCTCGTTCTACGATGGTTCCAATGCGAGTGGCACGCAGGCACCGGATAAGATCCTGTCAAGCAAGAACACGCCAGGGGCATTTCTTGACATCAAGGTTCAAGACAACGGAAACGGAACCCGAACGCTCGGACTGACCATGGACGCCTCTGCTGTTCAAAGTCACGTTCCACTGTATGGAACGACGCAACAGAAGCAGGACTACACGGGTGTAGCATTTGGGCCGAAGGTTGGTCTCTGGTGGCACCCTGTTTCAGGACTGAAAACTTCAACGAGCAATGGTTGGCTCACCAAGTTTGATCGTAAGAAGGAGGGCTACTTCGACGCAAACGATAAGCCGACAAACCCAGTCCCAGAACCTGCGACGATCATCGCGCTTAGCGTGGGAGCCGCTGCACTTCTCCGCCGACGCGGCCGATAAGCCTGGTAACTTCAGCAAAGGCTCTGATCGTAACCGGTCAGGGCCTTTGTCTTTGTGGGTCTGCCGGAACGATTGGGCTCGGCGTTTACATACTGTAGTTATGAATGTTGCCGCACTGCTGCTTCTCTCGGGCACCGTACTTGCTCCTCAAGATTCTACGGTAGGGATCGTCGCATCCAAAGCCGAAGATGTTCGCCCCGTCGGCGTGGGATCGTTGGTTCCCGATGTCCCCGTGACGACCGTGGATGGAGAAACGAAGCCTCTCCGTAATATCACCAACGGAAACAAGACCGTCATCGTCTTCTACCGGGGCGGTTGGTGTCCCTTCTGCAACACCCATCTCCAAGAGGTCGGTCAAATCAAAGACGAGTTGAAGGCGATGGGCTACCAGATTGTCGCGATCAGCCCGGACAAGCCGGAAGAACTGAAGAAGTCGATGGATAAGAACGAAATCGACTACACTCTACTTTCGGATAGTAGCGCAGGTGCCACAAAGGCGTTTGGCCTCGCCTTCCGAGTTGACGACGACACCTTCACGATGTACCGAGATCGGTTCCAAATCGACTTGGAACGATCATCCGGCATGGATCATCACATCCTTCCGGTGCCCGCGGTCTATCTCGTGAATGAACGCAGCCAGATCACCTTCTTGCACTTCAACCCCAATTATCGGGAGAGATTGAAGAGCGACGCGATTCTAGAAGCCGCGAAGTCCTGACCGCACACGCAGAAAAACACCCCGGCATCCAAATGTGCCGGGGTGTTTTCCGCTTCAGGCTTTGCGAGCAATCACCAAGCGTAGTGTTCGGGTGAAGTTTTGAACGGGGGGAAGATCTCGTCAATCTTCGCCAGCGTCTCTGCCGATAACTCCAGCTCGGCGGCGTGAATCCCCCCTTGAAGTTGCTCCATCGTTCGTGGGCCGATGATTGGTGCGGTCACAAACGACTTGGTCAATGTCCACGCCAATGCGACATTTCCTGGTTCCTCACCAATGGAATCGCAAAGTGCTTCCCACGCATTGAGTTGGTCGCCTCGCTCCTCTCGCATCTTTTGGGCGAACTCGCTGTTGCGCCGTTTGCCCTCCTGACCCTTCATGATTCCTGCGAGCGCCCCACCAGCAACGGGCGACCACGGAATGACACCAATCCCGTAGTCTTCACATGCAGGGCCGACTTCCATTTCGATTTCTCTTTGCATAAGCGAATACTTAGACTGCTCGCTCACGAGGCCGAGAAAACCTCGGCGATTGGCGGCTTCTTGCGCTTTTACGATGTGCCACCCAGCAAAGTTACTGCTGCCGGCATAGAGGATCTTTCCTTGCTGCCGTAACACCTCGTATGCTTCCCAGATCTCATCCCAAGGAGTATTGCGATCAACGTGGTGCATCTGATAGAGGTCGATGTAGTCGGTCTTCAGTCGTGAAAGGGATGCATCACAGGCGCGCCGGATGTGCAGTGCGCTTAGTCCTTGAGTGTTCGGCCAATCCGTTTGCCGTCCGTTGCCCATGCGACCGAACAACTTCGTTGCGAGAACGACACGGTCTCGTCGCTCACCGCCGTGGGCGAAGTACTCGCCGAGTAACTGCTCAGTGACGCCTTCCCCGGTCTTCCAACCGTAAACGTCGGCCGTGTCAAAGAAGTTGATTCCCGCATCTAGTGCGGCGTCCATGATTGCAAACGAGTCTTCTTTGGTTGTATCCACGCCGAAGTTCATCGTGCCAAGGCAAAGGCGACTCACCTTGAGGCCAGTGCGGCCAAGTTGGGTCAGAGGTACAGACATAAATGCGTCTTACCTGTGATTCGGTGCGGGCGGAACCGTTTGGCACGGTTTCCGCTGGTGATAGACTGGACTTGGCCTTGAGTAATGAGCGAATCGAACAACCCGAATGAATATCGCGGTGTGCGCAACGATCTCTTCGACAAAGGCGACTTCGTGCGAGGCAAACCGTTCCTTGTTGAAGTGGTTTGGTACTTCGTCAAGATGGGGTTCTTCCTTTCGGCGTTCCCTTGGCCGAGTCGCTTGAAAGCGACCTTGCTACGACTGTTTGGGGCAAAGGTGGGGGCTGGTCTGTACATACGACCGCGCGTGAACATTCACATGCCTTGGAAACTTGTGATTGGTGATCATGTTTGGATCGGCGAGCGCTGCGAGCTACTGAATTTGGAGCAACTTGAGTTAGAAGATCACGTATCGCTGGGCCACGACGTGTTTCTTGCGGCAGCCAGTCACAATATTCGCAGTCGAACCATGGCGTACGCAAATAAACCGATCCTCATCAAGCGAGGTACTTGGGTGGCGAGCCGAACGTTTGTGGGCGCAGGGGTCACCGTTGGCGAAAACTGCGTGATAGGGGCAGGTGCCGCCGTTGTTCGCGATGTGCCTGATAACAGCATTGTTGTTCCGTCTCCCTCAACAATTTTGAAAGAGCGCGTGCTCTCCGATCCGTAAAAAAACCGGAACCCAGAGCAAGGGAAAGCGTTAGAATCTCTTGAGGAGATTCGAAAATGCAACGCACTCGAGCCATCCAGTGGACCGCCGCTCTCGCCATATCCGTCGCCGCCTTGGTGTCGGTGCCGGTGTTCCTTTCCGCACAAGAACAAACCGCAGCCCCTGTGCCTCGCCCGGCGCAGGCAGTCCGTGCGAGCAGCCACCCGGTAGCGATGAATAGCCAGTACGTTTACATCGTCAATGGCAATGAACTTCTTCAGTACAACCGCAACATGGACCCCGTCCGCAAGGTGATGCTGGAGCAATCAACTCCGGCGGCGGGAGCCGCAAATGGAAGCGAGTCGGGAGGATCATCTTCGTCTCAGGAGACCACCGAATCGACGACATCCCAGCAAAGTGGCAATGGACAAGGTTCGGCGCAAGCGAGTAGCAGTGCGCGGGCCTCTTCGAGAGGAAGTGCATCAGGCAATGGTTTTGGAAGTGGGTCGGGATTTAGCGGAGGAGGCGAAACTCACATCGCGGCCAATGACATGGCCGTGATCGTAACCCGGGGCGGGGTCGCGTACATATACGATTCGGACAACTTGACCCCGAGAAACGCGGTGCCGATCCCGTAGCCTGGGATCTTATAGTTCTCTTACTCATCGTTTCGTTTGAGTAATTGAAATGAACGAACTCATTGATCAATGCATCACGGCTTGTCAGGAATGTCACGACCAGTGCCTTGAGAACGCGCGGATCTGTCGCGAGCACGGGACACCGGAAATGTTGCACTGCGCGGAGACGTGCGCTCGGTGTGCTACGGCTTGCGAGCGGAATCTTGAACTTCTGCGTGAAGGCACGACAACCGGATGTGAGGAATGCGCACGGGCTTGTGAAGAGTGTTCGGATGAGTGCGCAATGCATGGCGCGGAACATGAGCATTGTCGGATCACCGGTGAGATGAGCGGTCGATGCGCGGAATCGTGCCGGGAAGCGGGCTCCGCTGTTCATTCGCGCTAGACGAGAGGTACGCCTAACGATTCGGTGGTTGATGGACTTTGGAGAATTTCCAGAGTCCCCGATCAAGTGTCCGAGAGTCAATTTGCCACTCAGCGACTAGCTGGCGGTGGAGATCTACGTATCGTTGCCATGACTCATATGTGTCCTCGGTGCTCGTAATGTTCAGGCTCCACCGGGCACGGAAATCGTAGACTGGGAATGCTTTCTTATGAAAGAAGTGAAGAACAGCCGATCCGACAGCGGTTCTTATCCCGCATAGAGCGCACAGGTACCTGAGCGCCTGTTGATCACAATCGGAACTTAGGGCATTCCTCGTGGCAATCTGAATATCACCGACTTCGTTCCGCTCAATATTCCGTATGTTGCGCGGTGACTTCCAGTTGTTCAAATTGATCAAGTCGTCCTTCGTCAGACACGAAGTGTCATTTCTTTCCGATGCCTTCGTCTCAAGTTGCGTTTCTAAGGACCAAGTCTTGGCGGACACCTCTGCTGTGTACAGCGCGGCATACTCCAACACCACTCCCCGATCGACACGCCCTATTCTTTTCACACGACTTCATTACCTATTCCCGCCCGAAAAGTCAACATTGACCATTCGAAAGCAGTAGAGGCAAAGTAGGTTCACCATGTTCGCTCCCCTTGCGCTTGTCCTTCTCACCCTGCCGCCCGAAGCGGAACTTGACCGCCACCTCTACCCGTTCTCCGCGCCGATCGCTTGCCCCGAGATCACTCTCGACACCACGGCCGCCGAAGATATGAAACCCTGGGCCGAGCGTGCCAAGACGCTTGCCGAGCAGTGGTTCCCGCACATCTGCGAACTGCTCTCGACCGCCGAATACAAGGCACCCGCCAAGATCAACTTCGTGTTCCGGGTCGGGCAAAGTGCACCCGCTTATGCCAGCGGTAGCGAGATTTCCTTTAGCGCGGACTGGATCCGCCAGCACCCGGATGACTTCGGTATGGTCGTCCACGAACTGACCCATATTGTCCAGGCTTATCCCCGGAACCGGTTTGATACGGGGTGGCTGACGGAAGGGATCGCGGACTATGTGCGGTGGTGGAGATTTGAACCCGAGTTCATTCAGCGACCGATCAACTTTCAGACCGCGAGTTACCGCGACGCATATCGGACGACGGCTGCATTCCTCGCATGGTCAAGCAAGAAGTACAACTCGGCCCTCGTGCCCGCACTTGATCTAAACCTGCGCAAGGCAGAGGATCCGATGCCAACCTTCCAGCGACTGACCGGCAAGACGGCAGAAGAACTTTGGGAAGAGTTCAAGAAAGCCACTGGCCCTGCCCCGGCCGCCGGAGGACAATGATGTGGTCCGCGATTCTCTTGGGGGCAACCATGATGGGCCAACCGAAGATGACCGGAAATCCCGTGTTTCCGGGTTGGTATGCCGATCCGGAACTGCACTTCTTTGAAGGAAAATACTATATCTATCCTACATTCTCGGACGAATACGAACGGCAAACCTTCTTTGATGCCTTCGTGAGCGACGACCTCACGAACTGGAAGAAAATCCCTCGAATCCTTGACTTTGCGGATATTCCATGGAGCACCAATCGCGCGGCGTGGGCGCCGACCGTCATCGAGAAGGACGGCCAATACTTCATGTACTTTTCGGCCGGAGATGGGGCTGGGCTCGGGGTCGCAGTGGCCGACAAGCCCGAAGGGCCGTTCCGCGATGCCATCGGAAAGCCACTGATCAAGGAGTACATCAACGGAGCGCAACCGATTGATGCCATGGCCTTCACCGACGACGACGGACAGAGCTACCTCTACTACGGAGGCTGGCGACATGCAAATGTTGTGCGCCTCAGCGACGACATGCTCTCTACCGAAGGCGAGTTCAAAGAGATCACGCCCGAGGGCTATGTGGAGGGGCCATTCATGCTGAAGCAAGATGGCAAGTACTACTTCATGTGGTCGGAGGGCTCGTGGGGCGACTCGACATACGGAGTGGCGTATGCGATTTCGGATTCACCTACTGGCCCGTTCGTGCGCCGTGCCAAGATCCTCGAAAGTGATTTCTCCGTTGGAAAAGGGGCTGGGCACCATTCGGTGCTTCGCGTACCGGGGACGGATGAGTATCTGATTTGCTACCATCGCCGCCCGCTGGAAGAAGAGCACCGTAACCACCGCGTGACTTGTATTGATCGGTTGGTCTTTGAACCTAACGGGGACATCCGTCCGGTGAAGATCACCCACGAAGGGGTGGAGGCCCGCCCGTAACGCCGTCGTTCGCCACGCGTCTGGCACCATAGGATGCTGCCGATCGTCGCTTTCCTCACGATTCTTGTCCGGGAGACATTCGGCTATCCGGCGTCTGGCCCGCCTGCGCAGCCCACTCATTCGGTCGTCGCCGTCGGGTGGAACGACGAGATGAATGTGCCTCGACTCTGGCGGACGCTTGACGTTGAGAACAAACCCGTGGTGACGATTCCAATTCCCGGTTCGGTGAGGTTGACAATGCGGCAGGTGCCGGCCGGCTGGCCATACGAGTACCAGTGGAGCGGCGTAACTCGGGAAGCGACGATTGACGTCGGAAAATCGCCTTTCTTGGCGGCGCATGTGACCGAGTTGCTGGGCGGGTACGCGCACATGGACGTGGATGTTCTGGACGCGCAGGGCCGCGTGATCAAAAGCATTCGGTCAAGCACGATTCAGTCTGGCGGCGTCACCTGGGTGGATCTGTCTCAGCATCTCACGCCAGCGACGTATCGCTTACGTATGCGATTGATTGTAGGAGGATCGAATCAGGGGTGCTATGCGACTTATTCTTGGGTTCGGTTCACGAACAATGCAGGCGGACAGGTTTTACTCAAGAGCCCGGCGACGCCAAATGTAGTCTTGATGCGGTAACCAACTTCCTAGAGTTTGCATCTGACGGGATGTGGATCTCAAGAAACTCACTCGGCTACGCCAATTGCGTATCAATCAGCCTTGCCCCGAAGATTGGGACGCGATGGAGGGCGACGAGCGTCGTCGCTTTTGTTCGGGTTGCGGCTGCTATGTAAACAATCTATCCGAGATGAGTGCGGACGAGGCCGAGTCACTCCTCCAGCAAACCGGCCGGGTTTGCACCCGCGTCCTAACTGACCCAAGACGCGGAATCCTGACAAAGGATGGCTGGGTGTCGCGGGTGCTTACCTCAGGAGCCGTGGCGGCCGCGATGGCGGGGTGTCAAACGGCAACCACTGGTGAAGCAGTCGGCGTTACGACAAAACCCGATTCCACACCAGTGGTAGACGATGGAGTAGACCTCCCTACCGGGCCGACCAATCCTTCGCCCCCGATCATGGGAGAGATTGCGGTGCCGATGAACGAGCCTCTACCGACCACCGGAACACCGGGTACGGAGCCGGAAACAAGAGTGGGGCGGGCGGCGCTACCCGATTACTCTATGGGCGATGCGGCCGTATCTCCGCCTGAAGCCACCGTTGGGAAAATCGTTGAGCCCGAATGACGTTGATGCTCTGCTCAATCGCCTTTCGCCCTGCGATACTGTGAATCGTGGGTAGTGAACCGGGCGAGGTAGAGCGTCAGTACGCGAGAGGCAAAATTCTGGGCTCGATCCTCGACTCTTTGCGCGAATCGGGCAAAGACGTGGCGTCCCTGAGCCCTGTCGACCTCGCCGCTGTGGATGAGTTTCACATCCGCGGTCGCGAGGCAACAATCGAGCTTGCGGAGAGAGCCGAGATCGGTGCCGGCGCGAGGGTGCTCGACGTTGGATGTGGGCTCGGAGGTTCGGCGCGGTACCTCGCCGAGCAGGGCGCGACTGTCACTGGGATTGACCTCACGCAGGAATATGTGGAAGTCGCGACGGCCCTTTCGTCGCTGGTTAGGCTTGAATCGCAGACGCGCTTTTTGCGTGCGGACGCAACGAGATTGCCCTTTGAGGATGCGGAGTTCGACTTTGTGTGGACGGAACACGTGCAGATGAACATTGAGCAAAAGGAGAAGTTCTACGGAGAGATCACACGGGTGCTCCGACCAGGAGGCAAGTTCCTATTCCACGACGTCTTTGCGGGAGGTGGAGGCGATGTCCATTTTCCTGTGCCCTGGGCGCGTAACCCTCGCGTAAGTCACCTCGTCGGGCCGGAGGAGATGCGGCGGTTGCTGTCAACGCTTGGCTTCAAAATCCTCACAATTGAAGATCGAAGTGCAGATTCGATTGCTTGGTTCCGGCGGATGCTGGCGAGAGTGAGAGAGAACGGGTTTCCCCGTCTTGGCCTGCATCTGCTGCTAGGCGACGACGCGGAGGTGCGATTCGAGAACATCCTGCGAAACTTGGAAGACAAGCGGATCGTGGTCGTACAGGGCGTGGCTCAGAAGTGAAGGAGGTTGAGAACAGTTAGCTTCTCGTGTGAAAACAGTCGACGTGTCCTACATTGCCACGACAAGAATAAGATGTAGACAGAGAACTATATTTTCAATGGTGAATAGTTGAGACTGAAAGCCGTACACTCTAACCATGAGCCGCTCTATGATTGCCGCTGCGCTCCTTCTCCTAACCGGAGCGATCTGCGCCCAAGAAGAACCAGAGTTTGGCCACTCTCACCTTGGGTCGGCCTTCGACTCCGGGATGCGCACGAGGCCGTGGAAGTTTGAGCGAATCGGTAACGCCCCCTTCCCTATCACCACGAACAACGCGGAGATGCAAGAGTGGTACGACCAAGGTAACGAACTCTTGCACAGTTTCTGGTTCGAGGAAGCCGAGCGATCCTTCCGCTGGTGCCTCAAACTGGAACCGGACAGCGCGATGGCGTACTTCGGCCTCGCGCGGTGCGGACTCAACTGGTTCACGATCGGCGGCCGGGGCCCCGAACTTGACCGTTTCAAGGAGTTCCTCGCCGAAGCCGTGAAGCGCAAGGACACGGTTTCCGAGCGCGAGCGACTCTACATTGAAGCATGGGAAGCGGCGTGGGCCCTGAACGGCTTTACCGCTCAGAGAGAGATCGTAAAACGGCTCAACGACTTGGTTCTGCGATATCCGGATGACCTTGAAGCCAAGGCGCAACTAGCGTTCTACAACATCAATCAGGTTGAGGCGAGCGAAAACGAGCGACTCATCGCCGAGATTTTGGCGATCAGCCCAATGCATCCTGGAGCCCACCACGCTCGGATTCACACATGGGACGGCCGCGACAGCGAGCAAGCGATCAATAGCTGTGAGCTTTATGGGCAGGCGGCCCCCGGTGTCGGACATGCCCTCCATATGCCCGGTCACATCTATTCGAAGATTGGGATGTGGCACGAAGCAGCGATTGCCATGGATAGCGCGACCCGCGTGGAGCTTCAGCACATGAACGAGAGGTTGGCGCTTCCGTTCGAGAACTGGAACTACCCCCACAACCGCGACTATCTGAGCTATATCCAAGAGCAACTCGGTCGACCAGAGGAGAGTATCCAAGGGATTCTCGATATCCTAAACTCACCACTGGACCCCGAAACCAAAGCCGAGCAGTACCCTGCGCAAACGTCGTTGGTGCGGGCACTCGTGAAGTTCGAGCGGTGGGATCAAATACTGGATCCCGAGTTCATGCCA
>JAHBTC010000094.1 GCA_019638835.1 Fimbriimonadaceae bacterium | reverse complement strand
GCAATGGGGTAGATGTAAACGCCCGCCATGTACAGGTCGTCATATCCGTTCACTACGGGTTCGGCTATTAGCTTGACCTTCGCTTGGAGCTCTTCGCGCTTCTTCTCGCTGCCGATAGAGCGGTATGCACTAGGCTTTAAGCCGATACGCAGATAGAACTCGTCATAGCCAGCGCGGTCATGGTTCGTGTGGAAGGCGAACTCCGCCTCACGCCATAGCTCCAGGTTTTCGTGGTCTTTGGAGTCGCGAAACGTGACCCCGACGAAGTCGATGATGGGGGTGAGGTCGCCAGTGAAGTCAGGCACGAGCTATCTCCTCCATCGCGGCGACTACGACCTCGACCCTCAGGTGCCGAGGCCGCAGGTCAAGCATCTTCTCGATGTCGCCTGTGCTCCACTCTCTCGTCGGTTGCTCCATGCTCATGGCTGACCAAACGCCTACATCTTCTTCGGCTCTTCTTTCGCGGGTTGCGTTGTTGGAGTGGGTTTTGGAGTGACTGGTCAGTCCTTTGGCGCGTAAGTCTCCTCGTGCTTTCGGGGCTCAGTCGTTTTGGGAGTTGAACCTTTCCTCATTTTTGTCCGCCCTCCTTGTTCTTCCCGGCCGAGCCGGTGTCGCCACCCTTGGGTTTCTTAATTGGGCGGTCTTTGGGAGGAAACGACGACGTTCGCTTGCCGCCTTCTTTGCTCGCCCCGTCCTTCTTCATTTCTTCGCTCCACCCCCGCCTTGGTTCTGCTGGTTGTTCCCGCCAGAGCCGGAGGATGGCTTCGGGGTGACGGGTCGGTCTTTGGGCCCGAAACTCTTCTGCTCGTGCGAAGTCCCGCTGGTGTTCGGCTTGTTGTCTGAATTGCTCATCTTCATTTCTCCTGTCGGTAACAGTTCTATCTTAACGGTCGGCGTCGTCGTGTCCGGGGTCTTTGGGTCAGCGGCGAAAGCGCTAAAGAGGCCGACGCCCGTAACCACGAGACCAATCGCAAGAAACCAGAGAGAGGCGCGGTTAAGTCGCTCCAGCAGCTTTGCATGTGCGTTGGTTCGGTCCCGCAATCCCTTCTTCCATTTCTCGATTGATGCGGTGCGGTCAGCGTCGAGGATGTCAACCTGTCTGTCATAAGCGAGACCAGCCCGGTGCACGGCGAGTACGGCGCAAATGAGACTGGCTGCCAACACTGCCCAACCTCCGGCGAGGACAATCCGCTCCCACAACACCATCGACTTGACGAGTTCCTTGGAGATGGTAACCGTGAGTGCGATAGCTCCGCCTGCCAACGCGACTCGACCCTTGTCGAAGATGTCGCCGAGTTCGTCGCGTCGCTTCAGGAGCGTCGAACGCTCCTCCAGATAGAGCACTTCGTCCTCTAGCGCGAACTCATCAGACTCTTCTGATGTGAGTTCAACATCCTCCGGTTGCTGGAGTTTCGCGTTTGGCTGGTGCTCCTCCGGCTCCTCGTTCAAAAGCAAATCAGGCATGCACCACCTCCTGAGCGTCTGCTACCTCTATCTCACCACCTAGAAGTCGAGGCAGCAAGTCGTCCCGGAGCGCGACAAGTCTTCGAGTCTCCCGGCGGTTGGCCGCCGCTTGGTCATACAGCGGAGCGGCCAGTTTGTGAAAGAAATCCAGCAAATTGGGCTCAATCGGTGCCACCACTTGCCACTGAGCAACCACGCCTGGGGCAACGGCGGGGTAGGCCCCTCCATCTGCTAGCCAACCAAGTTAATATGAAACCTCGGGCGTAGTCATCGCCGCGTGGACGTAGGACCAGGGCAAGGTCAATGGCCGGAGAACCGCAAATCCGGTCGAAGCAATCAGGGCCTCATGAGGCTCGTGTGCGAGGAAGAAGGCTCGGCGGTCGGGTCTAACTGCGGACAGGACCGTATCTCCATGCTTCAGCCTTCGGCGTGCGCGGCCAGGCGCATTTGCTCGGTCATACCAAGTGGTTTCTTGAATATCCCCTTCCGAGACCGCCGATATTTCGATGTATTCGAGGCGGTCCAATGAGTCGCGTGCTCCGAGAACGGTCGAGTTGACGTCACAATGAGTTCCGACTTCTGAGCGCCTCCATCCGACGGGCAACTCTCCATACTCGTCCTCCTCGAACTCGCTCGGGAAGAGGGCGTCGACGTCGGGAGGGAGGCCGGTCGGGCGACCTTCCGACTTCGCCACCACAGGCTCGAAGTCGACGAACCACGACTTGAACAGCGCCCGCGCCATCGCCTCCACCGTCTGGTTCATTCGACGGTTGAGCTCAATCTTATCGTCGAGTGCACCGAGCAAGTCGGCTACCCTCTGCTGAACCGAGAAGGGTGGGATGGGCAAAGCAAAGTTCGGTACATCGGCGCATCTGAGGCTGTCGAAGACGGCCCCGACGTTCAGATGCTTCTCGATGCAGTACCACCAATCAGGACTCCGAGTTAGCCACCGTAAGAAGGGAGGATAGACGCTCACACCATCGGCACGCAGCAGCACAAGATTCTGCCCAACTGCAAAGTCGAGACCAGGTGGAACATGAGCCGTCTCGCCGGGGTTGCAGCGACGCGACAGCAGCACGTCATAAGGTTGTGGCTTGGCCTTTCGCGTCCACTCTCTGAAGTCGCTTTCACTGATGCGCCGAGCGTCTGTAGGGTCTATCCGGCCACTCTTCATCTGCGGAATAGCGATGTATGGCAAGCCGACATCTACAGCAGGTGGCGTCTTGTGGACACAGTCTAAGAGTGTCACACCTGCTTCACGGAGCGTCAACCGTCGCCAAGACTCCTCTGGGTTTAGCACTCTCGGCACCTCACTGCCAAATCGCAGCACCCTTCTACGGTAGACAGCCGTCTAGACTGTTGATGCTCCGGGCGTAGGTCGATGCGCGTTGCGAAAGCGAGCGGGGCACCAGAAACCAACAAGGAGGAAGGCAGACGATGGCGGGTTGCAAGAAAACTAGCGGCAAGGCGGCGTCGGCGGCGAGCAAGGTCTTGCGGTCGAGTTCCAGCAAAGCGGCGAAGACTGCGGCCGGCTCCGCTCTGAGCCAGCGGCAGCCGAAGCGCAAGTGACATCCACATCGCGCAATGAGCGCGGTGTCCCTCTCTAGCCTCCGGGTCCCGTGTGATACGGAGGCTCAAGTCACTTCCTCCCAAACGTCTTTTAGGGCGCGAGCGGCTATTACAACCTGCTTCTTGCCGTGCGAGACGCAGACGTGCTCGGGGGACACAGCAGCAAGGTCGACTCGAACAAGTATGTTGCCGGGCCGAGAAGCAAATACCTCCGCCTCGCTCCTCGATGAGAAGTTGAACCAGGTCTCTAAAGCGAGTGCTGGGTTGTGCGCGGCGACCGAAAACCCTATCTCGACACTCGAACCCTGAATCGAAAAGTCGCCGGCCTCTGTGCGTCGGAAATCTTCACACTCAATCCCCCGGTATACGTAACCGTTAGCATCCACGAAGGCTGTTATCTCTGCGGTGTGTTGGCAGCTCATCTTATCTCCAGGTCACGAGGGATGCGAAAGCTCAAACCTCATCCTCCTCGTAGAAAGGTAAGGGCGGCTCTTCGTTGTACAGCCGGAACTTCCGAGGCGACTTGAGGGAGTATTGCCGCCCCTCTCGGACGAGCTGCCCCTCGCAAAGAACCACGTAGTACTTGACGTGAGCATCGGCTGCCAACTGATACTCGTCTTCGTTCAGCTGCACTCGAACCTTTCGAAGGTGATTCCCAACCCGCGCTCTGACCGTGATGATGTGAGGCGCCGACTGGTCTTCTGCTTCGAGCCCAACCACCATGCCCTCCATCTCAAAATTGTCGTCCGGCTCTCGCTCGCGAAGAATCTTGCTGGCCTCCTTGAGAGTCCCGGTTTTCGCTGTGAAAGAACCGAACCTTGGTGGGTAGGTCTGGCGCGGGCAGCCGAGTAGGCGACCAGCCGAGTTCCACGTCAGTCTCAACCGCTCCCGTATGCTCCGTCAGTGCGACAATGGAGTCGAGAAGGTTGGCACTCACTCCGCTCTTCACCGCATCTTCAAATGGCTGACTACTGTGAGTCGCGGCAGCGAGTCCTATCGCGTCCTTGGTCGCCTTGAGAGCCCGGGCGAGCGTCTCTGTAACCTGCCGTTCAAACGGTGTGTCGGGGGCTGGTTGGTCGAGGTCCTCACCTAGCGTAGGTTGCTCCGACGAGAAAAGGCTCGGCGGAATTCGGGTGCGCATGGTCACAACATAACTGCCGTGCTCCGTCTGGCCGAGCCGAGCCTCTCGAAGAAACTCCTCCACCTTGTTCGGTCTGCTCCCCCGGTATGCCGCTCTCGGTTCGTCGGTCGCGAGCGCAGCCGCCACGAGCATGGCCCTCGAAGCCTCGAACAAAGCGGTGCCCGCATCCAACGGAATCGTTCCGTCGGCGTAGGAGTAGTGAGCTGCCCGTACTCGGATGACATCAGACCTAATCGCTTGAATCCCCCGGAGCACATCGAGCTCCGAGACCTCCTCCACTTCTGCAACCTTCTGAATGATGCGACCGATGGCCTGGGAGTAATCGTCGAGCGACTCGTCAAGTGGTACGACGACTTCAGATTCAGAACCATGCCTGTGAGTTCGCAGCACGGAGCGAAATCCAGGTTCGGAAGATGCCATCGTCCAATCGCGAAACGTGAGGTATGACAGAACGTCGTGAAAGGCCACGCCCTTCAACACGACTTCGTCCAAGATGGCAACTCTCATGGCCTGCCCCCATCGGCGATAGTAGACATAATACTACTAAGAGCGGCTGGCGTGAGGATGTTCTTTCGCGAAAGCTTCACGGACACGTTGGTGCTGTTCGTTGTCGCTCCTTTGCCCCACAGACTGGTCCAGTAGCAACATCTATACAGGTGGGTCTTGAATTCTGCCTGCTTCAGCCACTGGTCGGGCTGCTCAGGAACCACCATCACCACCAGGATGCGGGGAACGAGTGTCTTCTTCCTGAGGTCCTCGTAGTTCTTGAGTTTGAGCGGGTAGGTCAGCTCAAGGTCATCAAGCACATCTTGAGATGTCGCTTTGAGTTGAATGTTGAGTTCGGGAGAGTGAAGCTGCCTGCCTTGGATGCGCGACACCACAGTTACGTCAACGCTATCGTCGTCTACCTTGACTTCTTTGATTGAGCAGCCCGCGGCAGAAGCGACCGCGTGCACGTACGCAACACTGAGTTGCTCTTTTTGCTGGTCGAGGGTCAAGGCACTCCCTCTGCTGCCAGACTCAAGCAGGGCCAACCGTTGCATTTTTTGCAACGGTTCGCGGGGGAGCATAGCTGCTTAGCCGAAAGAAGCAGTTCGCTCATCGCGTTAACCCCCAGAGGAGAACGGTTGCGATACTGACGAGCGGAAGGACAGCGCAGCCGATGGAGGTTCGGTTATAGACCCGGTTGTATGCAGCCCTTTTCGGGTTGGTAAGCCATCCCCAGCCACGGGGAGCCTTCAGTCCGAGGTTGTGGCGAACCACTCGCTTGAGCGAGGTCCGCGCAGAAATCCGCTTGTTGAGCGATGGGACTCGGAAGATGCTCCGACGTCTAGGCATGCTGTTCCACTCCCGTTTGCGCTGCCTCAGACAATGCATCCTGCCCATCGCCGGCCAACCAGTAGTTGATGGTCTTCAGCGTGAACTCGTCGGGTCGTCCAAAGTAGACCGAGGCGACCGATTCCCTGCATTGAGCGATGAACCTGGGGATGATGTAGCACTGGACCTTGCCGCCCCATCCATCGAGCCAGAAAGAGGCGGCCAACTCTGGCGTGGTCTTTGTGAACAACCGGTAGTCGCAAGAGTCCCGTTCGAACCAGACGTCGACTTCCTGTTCGGACCCCGGGGCTCCCAGGAATAGTGAGAAGGCGAAATGCTGCCAGGGATAGGAGTCGGTACCCCCGCTTGCCTGCTGCGAGTTGGTGGGAGCCATCTAGCCTTCCCTCCATTCCGACCAGCCTCTTCCACGTAGTTGCTCAGCCAAGTCCTCGGCATCCTTCGCGTTGACCCAGAAATACTGCTTTGAGCCCTGCATCCCACGCTTGGTGTCCTTCCAGAACTCAGTCTCGGCTAAGTCACCCAAGAGAAACACACGCGTCGGGAAGCGGTCTGGCCGCCACCGGCCGAGCTTCTCCCGGGCGCTGGCAATAAACTCGTTGTCCGTTCCGGGCACATTCTTCCAGAGCACCCTTTGTGTTGTGGGACTGTCGAGGTCGACGACTGCCTTGATGACGGCCACATGGCTGACCCGCTTCCACTTGTAGAGGCCAAAGAACTTGCTGCGCTTGTGATTGTAGGCACCACCTGTGGCTGGGCACAGATAGACCTTGCCCTCGATGGGTTCCTCCACGATTCCGGCGCAATTCACCGCATCGAGTCGATACTGCCAGTTGGGAAGCAGACCTTCTTCATCGAGGTACGCGCCAAAGTCCGCCACCGTGTCTGACAAATTCTTGGGCAGAGTCAACTCTCGCAAAGCGTCGAGCAGATTCTCAAATCCAGTGGCGGCGAAGACGACTTTTCCCTGGTATGTCGTGGTGCAAAGCGTATGAATCTCAGCGAAGCGTCCTTCGTCAGAGCTCTCAAAGTTACCCAATGCGAGCAGGATTTTTAGGCCGGGTGCCTCGTCGTTAAGTGCCTCAAGATGGTTCGCAATCTGGCTGTCATTGAACCAGTCGAAGTTCTTGGTCTCGATGTATACGGTGAACGCCGACTGCGCGATAAGACCATCAGGAACGCTCTTTGAACGCTTCTCCTGCTGTCGGAACTGGACGCCGACTTGGTCACCAACTTGCTCGCCAAGAACGGCGCTAAGGACCTCACCGAGATACTTGGGGTTCTCCTCGTATAGGAGCTTGAGGATGAGCAAGCAGTAATTGGTGGTGCGGTTCTCCTTCTGCGAGTAGCCGGAGAACAGGCTGATGGACTTACTCATGCTTGGCTCCTCAGTCGAGCCAGGTTGCCCCGGATGACTTCCTGAAGCCGGTCGGACTCGGCGAACTGCTCTTCAAGTTGTTGGCTGAGCCGAGCAAACTTCTCCTCGAACGGCTCATCGTCGGCCTCGACGTCCTCGGCACCCACATAACGTCCGGGTGTGAGTATGTGGTTGTGCTCCCGAATCTCCTCCAGGTCCGCGGACTTGCAGAAGCCCTTGATGTCTGCATACTCGCCGGCCTCCGCCTCACCTCGCCACGCGTGGTAAGTCGTTGCGATACGCTCAACTTCTTCAGCGCTGAGTTCCCGGAGCACGCGGGTCACAAGGGTTCCCATTTTGCGAGCGTCGATGAAGAGGGTCTGACCCCGGCGGTCGCGCAACTTCCCGTTGCTCTTGTTCCGGGTCAGGAACCAGAGGCAGACCGGGCTGCCGGTCGTGTAGAAGAGCTGCGGCGGGAGTGCGACGATGCAGTCGACCAGGTCCGCCTCGACGATGGACTTGCGGATGTCTCCCTCACCCGACTGAGTCGAGCTGAGGGACCCGTTCGCGAGGACAAACCCGGCGAGTCCATTCGGGGCGAGGTGGTGGATGAAGTGCTGCACCCAGGCGAAGTTCGCGTTGCCGGTGGGCGGAGTCCCGAACTTCCACCTGACGTCCTGACGCAACCGGTCACCGCCCCAGTCGCTAATGTTGAAAGGCGGGTTGGCGATGACGAAGTCGGCCTTGAGGTCCTTGTTCTTGTCGTTGTGGAAGGTGTCGCCTTCTTCGATGTGCGCTTCAATGCCACGGATGGCGAGGTTCATTTGAGCGAGTCGCCAAGTGGTGTGGTTTAGTTCTTGGCCGTACACCGCGATGCGACCCTTTCGGCCACCGTGGCGTTCGATGAACTTCTCGGACTGGACGAACATGCCCCCGGAGCCGCAGCACGGGTCGTAGATGCGTGAGTCCTCTCGGGGCTCCAGCATCTCAACCAAGATGCGGACAACTCCCTGCGGGGTGAAGTACTCGCCGCCCTTCTTGCCCTCCGCACTGGCGAACTGACCTAGGAAGTATTCGTAGACCCTTCCAAGTACGTCCTTGGAGCGGTTCTCTTTGTCGCCAAGTTGAATGCTGCCGATGAGGTCGACGAGTTCCCCTAGCCGCCGCTTATCGAGCTGCTCACGCGCGTAGTCTTTCGGGAGCACCCCGCGCAGACGCGGGTTCTCCTTCTCGATTGCGAGCATTGCCTCGTCCACAGTCTTGCCGATTTCCGGTTGCTTCGCCTGAGCCTGTACAAACTCCCACCGAGCAACCTCGGGGACGAAGAAGACGTGCTCCGCTAGGTACTCGTCTCGGTCGTCCAGAGTCTCGCGCACCCAATCAGGCAACTTGCTCTCGACGACCTGACCGTAGGGCGAGCGTGTTTCGGCGGTGAAGAGACCGGGCTGCTGCGACCGAATTTCATCGAGCAACTGAGTCCGTCTCTCGGTGAAGGCGTCGCTGATGTATTTCAGGAAGATGAGGCCGAGGACGACGTGCTTGTACTCACCGGCGTCGATGTTGCCGCGCAACTTGTCGGCCGCCGCCCAAAGCGTCGCCTCGAAGCCTAGGTGCGCACCTGAGCCGTTTGATTTCTTCCCGTCCTTCCTCGCCATCGTTCCATTCTGGACCACGCCTCTGCCAGAAACGCGTCTACGTGTTTGTATGTTACTTTGTTGAGGTCGTATTTGGGAAGCTCAGGACTTAGCCAGTAGCCTTATAGAAAGTCGACCTGCTGCAACCGAGGATTTGACAAGCCTCATCTGCGGGCATAGTTCGGTCTGCGCGGAGCTTCTTCGCAAGTTCCAGTTTCGGCCCAGTAAGGACTTGTCGTCGTCCGCCCGTGCGACCGCGAGCACGAGCGGCTGCCAGACCAGCAAGACATCGTTCGCGGGTCAAGTTGCGCTCGAACTCCGCCATTGCCGCGAAAACGTGGAAGACGAGTCGACCACCGGCCGATAAAGTGTCAATGTTCTCGGTGAGTGACTTCAGGGCACCTCCCCTAGACTCAAGGTCCGCGACTACCTCGATGAGGTGCTGCAGGGACCTGCCGAGCCGGTCGAGGCGCCAGACGCAGATACAGTCCCCTTCGCGAGTGAACTTGAGGGCTTCGTTGAGACCTGGTCTGTCGAACTTGGCGCCCGAGACTTGGTCTGAGAAGATGCGCTCGCAGCCCGCCTGCTTTAGGGCGTCCCTCTGTAAGTCGAGGTTCTGGTCAAGTGTCGAAGTGCGTTGGTATCCGATGAGCATGGAGAGGAATGTGTGAAAACTCGACCGACTGAGGGTCCACTCGGACTTTGCGGATGGACGCCAAATTCGGACAGTCGCGCGACTTCAGAGTGCTCGAAGTCGAGTGGAGCTCCCATATGTCTGGAGACCAAGTGTTTGATGGACTATTGGTTCGGCCTCCTGGCCTCTCTTCTCGCCCTCACGGTCTTCCAGTCCTCTGGCGTGAGCGCTCGATAAATCTCGTCACGATTGTTCGCAACCCACGCATCGTAGGCCCTGTCGTCAAGTAGCGAGAGAGCGTCCACCCAATATGCGGCTCGGACCTCACGCTTCTTCGAGACTTCCCGAGGGTCAGGAGTCGACGGGACGACGCCCGCCGCCCACTGTGCATCTAAGGTCGCTTGGTAGCGTGCCCTCTGTTCGCGTGCACCCTTTCTGAGGGGACCGTCTTCTACGTAAAGCACCGCATAGGCAAATACCAGGTAGCCGACTCCGATGACTGCGACAACAATCAGACCAGCCAGTAGCAACTGTCTGAACTCGCCAGCGAGTCGCGTTGCGTCCGCCGGCTCGTACTGAGACGCCGCCAACGCTACGAGCGTAAAAATCGCTGCTCCGCTGACACAACCTACTCCGCCATTCTTGCCACCCGTATTCCGTTCGAGCAGCACGAGCATGAGGATGATGCCGATTATTAGGAAGAGTGCGACAAGCAGAATCATAGGCATCATCCGGCTCAGCTCCTGAACCGTTCTGTCGAATTTGGGCAAATACCAAATCGACTGTCAATCTTCGACACATGCCGGAGCGAATCATTTCTGCCAATCGCCCGGCGTACCGTTTGTTGCTCAACCTGATGCGGTCTGAGAGAGAGTCACGTGGCTTGACTCAGCAACGGGTCGCAGAGCAACTGGGCCTGCCGGCCAGCGCACTCGCCAAATGGGAACGTGCCGAACGGAGGGTCGATGTTCTTGACCTCCGGGATTATCTTCTAGCCTGTGAAGTTGA
>JAHBTC010000093.1 GCA_019638835.1 Fimbriimonadaceae bacterium | reverse complement strand
ATCCGGTAATTCTCGTCGAAGGACTGACCCATCGGTTTGGCCCCCAAACGGTTCTCAAAGACATTTCATTTGAAGTGGAGAAAGGAACAATCCTCGCGATTTTGGGGACAAGCGGCGGAGGAAAGACAACGCTACTTCGATGCCTTGCAGGGCTGCTCATCGCGAGTGAAGGCAAAGTTCAAGTTGCAGGTCTGGACGTGCGTCACCAACCGGAGGAAGCCAGATCCAAGATGGGATTCGTCTTTCAGTATTCAGCCCTGTTTGACTCGCTCACCGTTGAGGAAAACGTTTTGTTTGGCGTCAGTCGCCAACGAAGGATCGGAAGGAAAGAGGGAACTCTTCTTGCGACTCAGATTCTCGAAAATGTGGGCCTTCACGACGTTCTCAAGAAAAAGCCTGCCGAACTTAGTGGAGGAATGAGAAAGCGGGTTGGGCTCGCCCGTGCTTTGGCGTTAGAACCCGACGTCCTCTTCTACGATGAACCGACAAGCGGTCTTGACCCGGTTACGGCCTATACGATTGACCGACTGATCGTCGAGACGGGGTTGAGAACCGGAGCTACTAGCGTTGTGGTCACCCACGATGTAGGAAGTGTGCATCGCATAGCCGATGAAGTCCTTTTTCTGCATAAAGGGGAGATGGCCTATTGGGGTGATGCCGAAGGTTTCTGGAAGGCAGACCACGAGGGGGTTAGGATGTTCCTCGCGCCAGGAGACACCACTGAGGCTATTCAAACGGAAGCAGTCCCAAGCAAGGAACGACAATAACTCAAGAAACGTTTACACTTGTAGCGTGAGGCGGAGATTATTCCTTTGGATAGTCATTGCAACACTGGGATTGTTCCAGTCGTTGCCGGCTTCACTGTTGGCGAGATGTTTCACGGCGCCCGCGACACCTTCGTGTTGCCAGTCGCACACTGACACGTCAGACAGCAAGAAGCACTGCGCGTGCGGTTGTTCAGTTCAAAGTCGCGACGCAAATGACCAAGGTCAGGCAAGCGACGCGGTTCTATCGCCTCTTCCTGTCGCTACTATTGGTGGGCCAGTTTTCGGCATTGGCTATCCATACGAGAGCCCTAAGTCTTCAAGACGACAAACCAGTTCGCTTGATCCTGCTACCGGGGGTTGTCATTCACCTCCGCCTGGCCGGGCCCCTCCTGTTCAGTAAACGAATCCCTTGACTCCGGCCCGTTCGGCACGGATGTCTCTCGTCGTTTACAACAGGAAAATGATCAACAAACCAACTTATCTGCTTTTCGGGGCAGCCATCGCTGCCCTTATCACAGGTTGTGTCACTGAGGCCACAAACCCAGGTAACGCAACCCAAGACCACTCACAACACTCCATGTCAGGGGTGAGTAACGATGAACTCATCACTAACGTTCGGCACGACAAATACGAGATAAACCTTCGCGTGCCCGAGGAAGGAATATTCGCCGGAGAACAAATCGATGTCGAGTTTCGCATTACGGACACGACCAAAAAGGATCCGGTTGAGGGCGACCTCGGTGTGGCCAATGTTAAGGCGACGGGCACCGTCGTCATGCCTAGCATGATGGGTATGCCCGAACAAAAGCCTAACATCCACCGGGAAGGTATTCCGGGCGATTACGGCATTGAACTCTACTTCCCCCATGGTGGAATCTACGAGATTCGACTCACGCTTACCCCGCCGGAAGTTCAGCCCTTCAACGTTGTTTTTCGAGTAGACGTGAAGGATGGACGCGATGGCTCTGAAACGGCTTCGCTACCGTACTCGTTGATGGTCGTTGATTGGCCAACTCCTGCTCAGTCAGGTGTAGACCTGCCTTTCCGGCTCCGGGTTATCGACAACAAAGATGAGTCGATCGTGACGAAGTTCGATGTGGCTCATGAGAAGGAGTTTCACCTCCTAATCGCAAGCAAGGACTTGAACTGGTTTATCCATGAGCATCCGGTTATGCAACCGGATGGAACGTGGACAATACCGATCCAGTTTCCCGCCGGGGGCGAGTATTGGATCTATGGCGACGTTGCCCCAACTGGGAAAGGAAGCAATATGCTCGTTACTTCCGTTACTGTTGAGGGGCCAGCTCCAACTTGGTCGTTGGCCAAGACCTTGACGCTCAGCGGAGAGGATGGTGGTGTGAAAGGACAACTGGCTTTCACGGATGGACAGATTCCAGTCGGCCGAAGTACCGAACTCGTCGTGTCACTAACAGATTCGTCCACTGGGCGACCTGTATCGGATACCCAACCGTGGCTTGGTGCGGCGGGGCACTTGATGATTATCCATGAGGATGGTCAAACAGTGGTTCATAGCCATCCGGGCGATTCGCCGGAAGATGCGGCTCTCGTCCGCGAGGGCAAGATCCGATTCAACGCTCGCTTCCCGAAGACGGGCTACTACAAGGCGTATACGCAGTTCCAAAGAAACGGCGTCATCAAGACTATCGGCTTCGGATTTGAGGTCAAGTAACGAGATTCCCATGAAGAACATCATCAAAACCATTTCCATCTTCATGATCGCCTTAGGTGCGATCTTCACCCCTACCATCGCTGGTGCCCATGACGCCGATTGCCCCTACTGCAAGTTGAAACTGGTGCAAAACACGGATGCGATGGACAACGAAGTCGTTGTCAAGTTCGGCAACAAGAAAATCGAATACCGGTGCATGTTCTGCGTTTTTGCGGACCAGCACAAGTTCGTTGGCGATGTAGTCGTCTATGCACCAAGTGAAAAAGTGGGCGAACCGATCATCGTGAAGCGAACCAGTGGTCAGTGGACTGCACCGGCTGGTACGGTATTCCTCAACGCTTTCACGAGCCACCAGCAGTGCGCCGGATTATCCCGTGCGTTCACCTCTCGCGCCGCATTCGACAACTACGCACGAAGGAACAACGTGAGCAATCCGAAACCACTTACCCTCGCGCAGTTCATGCAAGCCGTAAAGGAGGCTTTGGCCGACTAACTCAAAGAGACGGGCAACCAGTGATCCCGATCTGGTTGTCCGTCTCAAATTGAGGCAAGAAAATGCTAACGACAATGATCGTGGTAACCGCAGTTGCGGTTGCCACAACTCAACAGAGCAGTGCCGATCGTCCGGCGACGTTGCCGGCATGGATGCGCTCGCAAACCGCGAGACACATCGATTATCGAAGGGGATCTGATAACTGGGCCATTCTTGGGCTTGAGCCATTCGCCCGGGACATGTTTGCTACCGGTGTGGGGCACGCAATGGCGTATGAGGCCCTTGCGACCGGGCACAGTGCGAGCCTAGAAACAGAAGTGTTTGACCGGATCAATACCGTCCTGAAGAATCCGCCCTTGCAACCGGTAGATGAGTATGCCGTTTCACCAACATTTTCCCGTCGGTACTTTGCATTAGAGCAGGTGTTTGAGTGGTCGCACACCCTTCACTTTCAGACCATTGATGTGCTGATGCATCCCGGGTGGAGTGACCAGCGCAAAGACGAGGAGATTGAGAAACTCTGGAAGATTTATTCAGCACAGCCCTACGCACTCTCGGGGTTGCCGATGAATATGGAGTATTTGGATGGATTCGAGTTCAGCGGTGAGTTCCGAACGCGATATCCCAAAGTAAATGCCCTGTTCTGGGGATACCACTGGTTGCAGACCGTGAACTACGATATGTTTTATCGAGTTCCAAGAAACACTTTCGCTTCGCAGTACGAAGTGATAGGCGATCGTTATCACACCACAGAGCTTTACAATACGCGTCGCGAGTTTATGCCTATGACCGCCGAGACGAGTCCCCGGTTCGCGAAAAGATTCCCTGAGATTGCCAACTCATTCGATAACCTCCACATGCTCCATGACAATGTGAATGACATCCTTGCTGCACCCGGCTTAAGTCAGGGGGAGAAGCAACGAGAAATCGAGTTGGCAATATGGCGTGTCTTAGCCACTACACATATCGGGGAGACCGCTGGCGAAGGACAGCCGGTCTCGCTTCACGATCATCGGTATTCGATGGGTATGCCCGGGATGGGCATGATGAAAGGTAGTGACGAAGAGGTGATGTACATGCCAGGAATGGGGTGGATGAACATGTCGGAATGCGGCCATTGCTCAATGTCGCTTTCTCAGAACGCGAATGCTGGAGCAACCGTAACTGCCGATGGCTGGACGATGGCGGTCCGATGTGCTCTGTGCGCTCGCGATATGGCAGCCCAGACGCTCGGGCGCGCAATCATTCGATCTGCGACCGAAAACCCCGATCAGATGCTGGTGCTCATCTCGGATGAACTTGGCAATTGGACAAGCAACATTCCTACCGTTGTTTTTCTCGAATACATGGACGAACATCCTTCGTGCAATCGCTGGTCAAAGGCATTCTCATCGTTGGATGCATTCCATGCTTATCTTCGGGAGCGACCAGAATATGCAGGGGCAGAGCCATTAACTTTGGAAGAGTGGGCGTCGCGGAACGGCGGTGAACCAGAAACCTATAAGCGGATCGACCGACCAAGTCCGTATCAGCGTTCAAGGGAGGGCCAACCGTGAGAGTCAAGGCATTCACGCTCGCGCTTTCCATGGTGCCAGCGTTGGTGATTGCAACCGACCACAACAACGTTGATGCGAATCGACCTTTGCGATTCGAGGACGCCTCTACCATTGCCTTCGGCGAACGAACGTTCGAGTTTGGAGTGAACGCCATGATCGGTAGAAGGAACCAACCCGTTTATGGGCTCGGGACCGAGTTCAAATATGGCGTCGGTGTGGATCAGGAGTTTGGGTTGGGGATTGAGAGTGAGTCGGCCGATGGATTCCGCAACAACCTCGGTCATCTTGAGGTGAGATACTTACGTCAACTCAGGCGGGACACGGAAGGCGCGCCGGCGCTTGCGATTGGAATTCAATTTGCCACTCCATACGGCAATCAAGGCGGCGATCCGGAGTTTGGGTTGCGTGGAATCGCATCGCATTATGTGGGCAACTATAACTGGCTCCACTTCAATGCGGACGTTACTTTCGGAAACAATGAGCCAAGGCTCGGGTTTCTATTCGGCCTCTCTCGGCCGCTAGGATATCCGAGAGATTTCTCGCAGACACTTGTGATGGAGGCTGGACTAGAACAAGACGAAAATCGTCAATGGAACGCGATCGCAGGAATTGGGATTCGCCAGCAACTTTCACCTCGGGCGGTGATTGACTACGGCGTGCTACTCCAAGGAATGGGTCAGTCAGAGAAGCAAAGTGTAGCCCTCAAGTTTGGGTACGGAGTTTCGTTTTAGTCTCGTTAGCAAGGGCCTGTCCGGTGCGATCCGGACGGGCCACTTAATACTTCGTTAGAGACCAGTCGCCGCGATACTCGCGGTCGTATGCCGAGGTGTCCTTACCTGCAGTGCCAACAATGTCCATTTCGTCCTTGCTCCATTTGACGGTCTCTCCGCTGAAGAGTGCCGCGTTCGAAAGGTGACATACGATGGTTGTCTGTCCGGCTGAATCAAGGTCTGCTCTGGGCTTTTCGCGTGTTTTAACGCAGTCCAAGAAGTTGCGCCAATGATCGGTGGGAACGGGCTCAGAACCCTCTTTTTCGAGTTCCTTTCCGCTTGGGTCGAGAATGGTCCAACCCCCGCGCCAAACGCGAACGGTTCTGCCGTCCACAGATACGAACTCGGTTCCATGAGAGGGTTTTCCTGGATAATCGCGCAGAACTGACCAAGTCATGACAAAATCGGGGTCTGCGAAACGATAGATTGCTTCGATTGAGTCCGGAGCATCTCGGTCATCGTCAGGGAATGCCCATTGGCCCCCGTATGCTGACACCTCAGTCGGCATGACAAGGTCTTGATCAGCACTCATACCAAGTAGGGCAATGTCCATCATATGCACTCCCCAATCGGTCGTCAACCCACCCCCTATGTTTAGCATCCACCTCCAGTTGTAGTGGACGCAATTGGACTTGTAAGGCACCATCTCTGCCGGGCCGATCCACATATCATAGTCCATGGTTTCAGGCGGGGCAACGGGTTCAGTACGGCCCAACTTGGTGCCATCCGCAATCCAAGCGCGGCAATGCGTGATCTTGCCGAGTTTTCCGCTCCGAATGTAGGCGATCGCATCCGCGAATTCCTGCCCACTCCTTTGCCACGTGCCTACTTGGACAACTCTTTCAAAGTGGTTTTTTGCCCGAATCATCGCATTGGCTTCGACGATGTTGCGGCTGATGGGCTTCTCGCAATAGATGTCTTTGCCCGCTTCGCAGGCGTGAATGAGGTTGAGCGCGTGCCAGTGATCCGGAGAGCCGATAATAATCGCGTCTAAATCCTTCCGCTCCAGCATTTTGCGATAATCGCTATAGATCTCGGGAGTTCGGTCGTACTTGTCTTGAATCGCCTTGATATCGGCCGGCATCCTCGCCGAATCAACATCGCAGATTGCGCCAACCTCAACGTCGGCATGTCCCATGAAGTTGCGCATGTTCGCCGCGCCCATTCCGCCACAGCCAATGAGCCCGAAAATGATCTTGTCATTCGCGCTGACTTGCTTTGAGGTTCTCGCCACCGAGGTTGTTGGAATTCCCAACCCAACACCCATTGCTGTCGCCGTTGTCGCTGCCATGAATTCGCGCCGAGTTTGCATGCCGGAATCATTATGCCCCGGTTCCTCTTTTATGTGAAACTGATCACGGATCCCAAATCGCTTCAGTTCTTGCGTTATAGATTTCATGCGGAGTAACAACAAGGCTACATTCACCAACCGATTCTCTTTGACCCTTTTGTTTGCCGCCTTTGCCTTTGGTACGGCGATGGCTGCTGACGATGCAAACATCGCGGCCGGACGGCCACTTCGGTTTGACGACGCTCGGACGATTCCATTCGGCGACCGGCAAGTCGAGTTCGGTGGCGGAATCACGGGCATTCGTAACTTCACTCCGATCTACACTTTTGGAGGGCAGTTCAAATACGGTTTCGCCGAGAATCAGGAGATCGGCGTGGGGGTGAATCACTTCATCTCGAATGGAAGTGACTCCGGTCAGTTCTTTATCCACTATATGCGGGAAGTACCGGTCAATGACAGTGGCGACGCATTTGCGATCGCAATCAATGCCGGCGCCCTTTACGGTGTTGGTTCAAACGACGCGGAAGTCGGATTTCGCGGAATCATGACCCGACGGATGGGCGAGAACGACCGACTCCACCTGAACGCAGATGTATCGGTCGGAGAACATATTCCGAGCCTCGGTCTCATTCTGGGCTACTCCCGCCCTTTCAATAGTGATGGCGACTTCCGTTCCACATTGGTCGGCGAAGTCGGATTGAATCGCGTGATTGACGATGAGTTCACGCTGACCCTCGGCTTAGGGATGCGAAGGCAGATGGCAAACCGAGCGGTTCTTGATTTCGGCGTCTTGCTCGGAGGATTGAACCGGGACAATAATCGGTCCCTGACCTTCAATCTCGGCTACACGATGTCATTCTGAGCCGAGTTGATAATTGATTGACCCCTTCTGGCTCGTCACATTGGGGGTCAATCGCGACCAAACTTTTGATCAATACTCACCAAGGATCGAGTCCAGAAATCGTAGTCTTCACTTGACTCAAGTATCGCAAATGAGAGGCCATCGCTTGTCGTAGCCGATAGGAGGCCGTTACGAACGGCTTGCACAACTTTGGCGAGACTCTGCGGCCCCGGAACAAACGAGGCCGGCGCCCAAACACCAATGTGTTTGTCCTCGGGCGGATGCAATCCGATGCCATCAGCAGGCCAAGCTTGATGCGCCCACGGATCCAAATCCGTGCCGTAGACGTGAACCGGTAAAGGTGGTTTGACTTTGTGGCTCTGCCACCGATGTTCAGTTGGCACCTTTCGGACTAGAGTAGCTAGCACCGCCGGATACGGGAAGACAGAAGTTTCCCGCACGTCGAAGATCTCGAAACCGACACGAAGATAAAAGGGAAGAGGGCGATCCTTCGAAGACGAAAAGACCTGAATATAAAAATTGGTGTGCCCGCGATTCCGCGCCTCATCACAAAACGCGGCGATCAACTCGTCGCCAAGTGCCTTTGCGCCTCGCGCAACCTCACTCACGTTGAAGTGAAAACTCGGAGTGTCTCTTGGCGTTCGAGGTGCTTCTCGCCAAGAGTTAGTGATCAGCCATTTTGCGAAACGGCAGGAAGACTCGTTCTTGTAAACGCCCGACACCGCCCGCCAAGCCACCTTGACTACGGTCGGAATCAAGAATTTAAGTGCCTTGAATTTGAATCCTGACTTCTGGTTGGCAACGAGGTAACCGACGACTTGATTTTCTGCAAGGGCGACGAGGCAAGATTCGGGTTCGCCTCTGAGATATGGGTCTAACCAGAGGTCTGCAAAGATCTCCGAATCCTCAAAAATCTCATGGAGATTTCCTTTGAGACCGGTTTCGATGCAGATTTGACGAACGGCTTGGCGGTCTTTCTGTTCGAATGGTCGGATGCTCATGCCGTTGCGGACGCAGCCTCGCGATATGACTCGAAGAGCGTACGCGTTGCTCGAGCCCAGTCTCGGCTTTCCGCGAATGCACGCGCAGCCGATGCCATCCGAGAGCGTTCGTCCGGATGTGCAAGGAGCCGCTTCAATGCCTCTCGCATCCCGCCCATATCGTTGGCAATCAGGGCGTTCACTCCGTCCGTTACAAAATCGCGCGGGCCAGGTGCTTCCATGACAATCGGTACGACGCCGCTTGACATCGCCTCAAGCACCACATTTCCGAATGTATCGGTGAGGGAGGGAAAGAGAAGGATGTCGCTGTTCGCGTAAGCCTCCGATAAAGACGCTCCATGTTGGTAGCCGAGGAAGGATGCTTTGGGGAGTCTTCGCTCGATCCAGCCCCTTTCTGGACCATCACCGACAATTTGGACTTCAGCGTCCTGATCATTGAGTATGTCGGGCAAGATGCGTACGTTCTTTTCCGGAGCGAGCCTTCCGACATAGCTCACTAATGGTCGCCGATCGTTGCGCTTGCGATGACTCGGGGAGAATCGCCCGGTATCTACACCCCGAGAGAAGATTCCGAGCCTCATTTCGAATCCATTGCGGCGAGCGATTTCGGCGGCACCGACCGTGGGGAAGAGCACCGACTTACACCGACCATAGAACGCTCGCATCAGTGCCCAACTGCCGGCCGTTACAAGGTGCTTTAGTGCGAGAGGAAGGCGCATCGCCGCGTAATCGGCGAAATGCGTGTGATATGTCCCGACCACAGGCAATCCAGCCTGGTGGGCGAGCCTTCGCCCGGTAAATCCCATTCCACCGGGGGTAGCTATATGAATCACCTCATAGGGACTCATCTTCATCTGATCCCAGAACGCCCGGTCGATGCGTGAGTCAGGGAGAAGTTCCAGCCTCAAGTTCTCGTAGTAGCCCACGGAAAGCCGATGATCAAAATGATATGTCTTGCCGGGTGCCCGCTCCGTTGTTTGGAAGTGCTCCCCGTAAGTGAAGACATCGAACTCCCAACCTAGAGTAGTGGCCTGCTCGGCCACCTTTCGCAATGTGTGGGCTGCTCCATTTGTTTCGATGAACGTGTCAGTGAACAGCGCCACTCGCGCGGGGCGCAAGCTTTGACGCTCGTTGACCGATTGCGCGACCGTCAATTCCGTGTCCATCATGTTTTCTAACGAGAATTAGCCTACGAGAGGTGCATTAAGGGTTCTTTATCTCACGATTTTCTATCGGATATTGCGGAATGTGCGAGGCCGAAGATAGTATTCGGATGTTTCGAGGATGTGATTGTGGAACCAAAGTCTGGTCGATCTCAGTTTCCGTGGCCGCTTGTAGCCTTCGTTCTTTTTGTGTTGGGTTGTTTTGGTGGAATGGAATGTCCCAACGCAAACTCAGAGAACTCCACGAACACCGGCGGGCTCACAAACACTTCGGGAGGGACAACCGGGGGACAGTCAACGGGCGGCACCACCGCGACGAATGGCTCTACGGGAACCAATGGTACGACAGGTACGACTGGAAGTACGGGTGAGACAGCCGGGACAACCGGCGACACCGCAGGTACCACGGGAGAAACGGCCGGCACGCCGGGTACGACGACAAACGGATCTACTTCGGCCGGAACGACAGGGAGTACCACCACAACTACTGGATCCACGACGGGTTCATCGAACGGGACGACGACGGCAGGGACCACCGGAAGCACGACAACGACGACGACGACCGGCTCAACGACTGGATCCACCAACGGAACGACCACGACGTCCGGCACCACAGGCTCGACAAATGGTTCCACAGCGGGCACATCGGGCTCAACGTCTTCCGGTACGACAGGTAGCACGACAACTTCAACCTCAACCGGAAC
>JAHBTC010000092.1 GCA_019638835.1 Fimbriimonadaceae bacterium | reverse complement strand
CGACGAAAATGCGGTTGTGGCCGGTGAATCGCTGCGTCGAGCACGCGAAATCGAAGCCAAAGCACGAGAGGCCATGGCTTTTCTCAATGAACTTCAGGGCCGCGAAATCGGAACAACTTCTGATTCGAACTCAATCGAGTTTCCGCTTCCCTGATTGGGTCGGGGAGCGGTCGTCGGCTTTGGCGGATTAAGGTAGTGCCTTACCACCGCACTCGCGATCGGAACGGCAACTGTGCTGCCATGACCGGCATTCTCGGCCATCACCGCTATTGCGATCTTTGGGTTCTCAGCCGGAGCGAATGCAATAAACCAACTATGCGTAAGGGGTCCGTGGGCGTTCTCTGCGCTTCCGGTCTTCCCTGCCATAGATATTCCCGCGATGCGACCCGACCGAGCCGTTCCGGCTTCCACAACGGTGACCAAAGCGTCCTGCAGTTGACGCCAAAATGAGTCGGTGCCTTGAATCCGGGCAATCTCTTGAGGTTCCAGCACGGTCATTTTGCCTTCCGCATCAGATATGCCCCGTACGATGCGCGGGCGGTACTGAACGCCCTTCATCGCAACCGTGCCCATCATGCTTGCCATCTGCAGTGGCGTAACCAATAACTCGCCCTGCCCTACTCCAAAGTTCACGAGATCGCCCTTGCCAAAGGGTCGATCAGGATGCCGCTTCTCCCAGAACTCGGGTGTCGGGAGAACACCATCGTTTTCGCGACCGTCTGGCAAGTCCAGCCCTAACTGCGTACCGAAATGGAGTTCGGAGGCAGTGCTTAGCATTTCTGCTTCACCCGTTCTGACAGCTAAATCGGCAAAATATGCGTTACAAGATTTGGCCATTGCCGTTTTGAACGTCACGCTGCCGTGCGTTCCAAGGCATTTGAATCGGCGATTTCCGACTGCGTAATAACCCCGGCAGAGGGCGGGACGATTTGGATCAAATGTACCGGCACGCATCCCTGCCATCGTTGTCAAAATCTTGAATGTAGAGCCTGGTTGGTATTCGCCCTGCATCGCTCGGGCATACAGTGGTTTGTTCGGATCGTCTCGAAGCAGGCTGTATTCTGCCTGGCTGATTCCACCGATGAACTGCGCAGTGTCGTATGTCGGGCTTGACACCATGCACAGTACGTCACCATTGCGAGGGTCAAGGGCAACTACGGCACCTTTGCGACCCCTCAGCATCTCGAATGCATACTTTTGCAGATCAAAATCAATTCCGAGAACTAGATCGCGTCCCGGTTGAGGATTGTCACTTGCGAGCGATCGAATAGGTCTGCGACGAGCATCCACCAGAAGGCGATCCACTCCTGGATCACCCATCAACTCGGCTTCATACTCTTTTTCGATTCCTTCTCTTCCAACAAAGTCAGCGGGTTTGATGCCATGGTCTTCAAGTCGCTTAGTCTCTCTCTCCGTGGGCACCCAGACATAGCCGAGCACGGTTGCCAACGATTTGGTATCAGCATAACGACGCATTGGCAGGGTTTCGATCCCTATCCCTTCAAGTCGAGTCCTTGCTTCGGCTAGTCGAGTCGCCGCTTCAATCGAAACGTCTTGAGCAATCACTGCCGGAAGATCTTGTGCGACATCCTTTGCGTCGAACTTCTTGAGAATCTCCTCGGAGGTTATTCCAAGAATCGCGCCTAGTTCTTTCATCGCCGAATCGTCATGGCGAATTCGGTTCGGAACAGCAGTGGCTACGAGTACGGAACGAACGCCAGCCAACTGGATTCCTTTTCGATCAAAGATCTTTCCCCGAGGGGCTAAACGCGATACGCTTGCTTCTCGACTTCGTTCACCTTGTTCCTTAAGCGAAGGAGCCCCCGCAACTTGCAAAAACCACAATCTGAAAAAGAAGATTGCGAAAATCAGCAACAGAATTGCAGGGATGAGAAACTGCCGGAAGTCAATCGGGTTCTCGCGTGGAGCGTGGATTACTGACACGCGAAATCACCCGTGTAATGGGCATCGCTCCCGAGGAGCTTGGTTGCGAGGCACCTTGATACGGCGACGCTCAGGACAGGATGCCCCGGCCCGCGCACCGCTGTCGACACAGATTTCGACACTGATCAGGTCATTTCCTCCTCCGCCGGTCGTCGAGCCTCCTCCGGTTGATCCTCCGGTCGTACTCGGCGGATTCGTCTGCTTCGGGTCAGTCGGAGGCCTCGGATCTTCTGGAGGATTGTTCACCGGGGGGAACCCGTTGGGCGGAGTGGTCGCAGGGTCACCAGGTGGATTCTGCGGAGTAGCTTCTCCGGGGCCTGTAGGCGGCTCTCGGTCTGGGCGCTCGTTCTCTCGTGCCTCATCCTCTGCTGACTGTTCGTCATCGGTCTGAGTGTCGTCGTCAGGATCTGGTGGAGCCCCGCGATATGCTTGCAACGTTCGGCGTTCTTCCGGAATCTCCTTCTGTACGCGGGTCATGATGCGGGCCCACATTGGCGCAGTCACTTGACCACCAAATACGCCCGCCATGGTTCCAGCCACAAACGGAGGGTTTCCATTGGGGTTCGGCACGTCGTTCGCTACCCAGCCAATTCCTACCCACCGATCCGTATATCCGCAAAACCAAGCATCTTTGTGACTGTTGGTCGTTCCGGTCTTACCGCGAGCATTCACGACTCCGGAAGCGGCACGTGCAGTTCCGCCGGTAACAACAGTTCGGAGGATCATGTCCATCCCTTGGGCGGTGCTCGCGCTTACGACACGATTTGACTTTTTCGGCGCGTTACGCACTACAACGGCACCGTTCGCCGCAATGATCCGAACGATTGCGTACGGTTCATAGCGATCCCCGCCGGACTGGAACACCGTGTACCCACGGGCCATTTCCAGCATACTAACTTCGCCCGTACCTAGTGCGAGAGACTCAACTCGAGGAAGTTCGCTCGTAAACCCAAAGGCACTATGTGCCAGCCGAACTGCATTGCCTGGGCCAACTCCCTTGATTGCCCACATTGCACATGTATTGTTAGAAGCGGCAACTGCAGAGGCAACGCTCAGCCGTCCGCCTGATCCGCCACCGTCAATCTTCTTACGTTGGCCATTGCCTAGTCGAATATAGTACGGTTCATTACTGACTGTGCCCCCAGGGCTCAACGCTCCATATTCGAAAGCAGCCGAATATACAAACGGTTTGAAAGATGAGCCGGGTTGACGTCGTCCGCTGGTTGCTACGTTGTACTGATTACGCTCGTAGTTGCCGCCTCCCCGTAAGGCAGCGATTCGGCCCTCATTGTCCATGAGGAAGAAAGCCGCCGTCGTAACCCTGTTTCCGCGATTCACGCGGAGTGTGCGCTCAACTTCCTCGTCTACGATCTTCTGCAGCTTGAGATTGAGCGTGGTTTCAACGCGGTAGCCACCTGCGAGAAGATCCACATTTGGATACTTCTCACGGATGTACTCCAAGACAAAATCCGTGAAGAATGGCGAAGTCTTGTTGACGTTAACGGGTTGGATTCTCTCCTTACGTAGCTTCAACGGCTCCGCCACCGCTTTGTCAAATTCCGCCTTCGTAATGAGTCCCTCATCGCGCATGATGCCGAGAACTACGTTTCGGTTCTTGAGCGCCACATCTGGGTCACGGAACGGGTTTTCCTGGCTCGGGCGCCGCACAAGTCGGGAAAGCGTAGCCGCTTCAGCGATAGTCAGATCCTTCAGTTTCTTTCCGAAATAGACATCCGCTGCCGCCGAGATACCGTATGCCCCTTCACCATAAAAAACTTGGTTGAGATAAACCTCAAGAATCTGTTCTTTCGAAAGATTCCGCTCCATCATCAAGGCGAGCGAGATGTCTTGAATCTTTCGATCAACCGTGCGTTGGCTATCGGAGAAGACTCGTTTTGCCAACTGCATGGTGATCGTGCTACCGCCTTGCGAGGCGTGGCCGGTCAGCGCGGCACCCCAGAGAACACGCATCATTGCGACGGTGTCCACACCATCATGCTCGAAGTACCGCTTATCCTCCGCAGCGATTGTCGCATCTACGACATGCTTCGGGATATCGGCGTATTCGACTGGATCGCGATACTCCGCGGCGAGACGAAGGAGAACCGTGCCGTCAGACGAAACGATTTCGCTCGGACGGGTGATTTCGGATTCAAGTCGGCCCTGCAGACCTGGCACGAGGGCATTCGCTTGATCAAGCCTCCACCAAAGAAACGCCGAGCCCGCAACGAAGCCTGCCGCGATTAGAGTCCAAAAAACGACCAGTGCGATCAGCGTTATGCGCTTCCAACGACTTCGCGGCTTCGGCCGGTTGTCGCGAGTGCGAATCCTTGGTTCAACCCGCTGCACAGATACCTACAGATTATGACGGCTGAGATTGGATTACGGTTGCTGGAGTTGGATTGTCCGGGCCAATCGTTCCAAATCACCTTGCGCCAAACCGCCGACGAGCACCAATGAATATGCACCTCTTTGCGTGGAATAGGTGCTGTAGCCACCTTGGGCAAGTCTCTGGAGTCGCTGTCGGTTGATCGCTCCACGGAGTACGTAAACCGTGATTCGCGAGTCAGCCGATGCATAGAGTTCCATCAGCATCGCCGCGCTATCACCAAGACTAATCGGGCGCGCAGAATCAAGGGCAAAGCCGCTTGCCGGAGGGATCATCGCCATCGGCAACTGCGCCTGCTGCGCCGACCGCCGCAGCATCTCTTGGGGGTTCACACGCCGCCCTGGTAGCCGTGAAGTGTCAAAAGCCGACGCGTTGATCTCAGCGTCATAAAGGATACGACTGAATTCAAATCGGCCCGTTAGGTTGCCAAGGGCGTCGTAGACTTCGCGCTTAAGAATTGCCCCGCGCGCCGGATCAATCCACAACTTTTGAAGTGGCCTGCCCTGAGCATCAGTGCAATCAAGTCGCTTTGTCGCGATGCCTGCGATACTCCCTCCGTTTGCCTCAGTTACTCCTGGACGGCCACCCATTAGGCGTCCGCGAAATGGGAACAGACTCGTATCGTCACGTCGCGGGACAAGCACGCGAACTTCGTTCAACCCAGGAACGACGTGGAGTCTTTCGCGCCCATTCTCAATTACATACTGGCCCGAGAAAGGTGAATCTTCGCCAAATTCAATCCGCACATTTAGTCCGCTTCGCAGAACTCGCTCGGAATAAGTCTTGATCCCGGTGCCATCGTTCAAAGTGACTTTACGGATCCCGGCATACCGGAGATTTGGCGCACTCCTTTCAAATCGCTGAAGTAGAGGATGCGCTGGTCCCTGCTGGGCAGTTATGAGCCCAGCGAATAGGCTCACGAACCCGACTAGGATTGCTCGAGCTTTGACCAATCAAACACCTGGGAACCAGTGTTCCGAGTGGGTGTCGGCGAAGCAACGCCCAAGACCGTAGCGGCCTCGGCCTCGCGATGGGAACGAAGAATCAATGCCTCGACGGAGCGATCAGATTGAGACAGCACCTCCGCTGGTCGCTCGGTATTGCGGGGTATGAAAAGGACAATCGCGAGAGTCGCGGCGGCTATTGCGCTTGCACTGATAGGAACCCAAAGTGCCAGTTTGGGGCGCCTCGGCTTGATGGAGGCAATTTTTTCGTTTAGTTCGCTACGCCATGCGAGGCTAGGCTCCTCATCAGTAAGCGAAGACAAGACCGACTTCACCGACTCACTTTGGTTTAGGGCTTCGTCAAGAGCGAGCATCTCCTCCATATCCATCGGAAGTTCCTTTCTTGCCTTCTCATTCCATTGGTTCATCGGATTTCCTCACTTGACGAATTCAGATAGACGCCGATTCGTTGTTGCAGTGCTTGACGTGCTAAAAAAAGTCGGCTCTTCACGGTTCCAACGGGCACGTCTATTGTTGCAGCGATTTCTTCGTAGGCCATGTCCTCACGATCATGTAGGAGAAGAACGGTCCGCAGCTTTTCGCTCATCGAGCCAATGGCACCTTCAATTACATCTCTCAGTTCTGTGTTTAGTACGACTTGTTCGGGATTCCAGTGCCCAAGTGTCGTGTCACATACTTCGTCGGACTCATTCTCAGTATCCAATTGATGAGGGATCGGAAAGCGCTCCGCTCTCCGTGCTCGATCGATGCAAAGGTTATAGGCGATCCGGAATAACCACGTTCGCAAACTCGCCCGCCCATCAAACCGGTCGAGTGCTTGGTAGGCGCGGATGAAAACCTCCTGAGTTACATCTCTGGCTTCTTCTTCGTCGCGAATCATGCGCCGGACAAAGCCAAAAACGCGAGCTTGATAAAGGTCAATCAAACGAGCGAATGCGGCGTCGTCCCGACGCTTACATCCCGCAAGCAACGCCGCTTCGGCGTGGGGCTCCGGGCGTTGATTGACGTTCAATCGTATCACTCCGCCACCAAGGCTCATTGTAACGAGCCATAACGAACTTTTCGGTTCAGTTGTTCACTCACTGGCGGAAATCCGAGAAATAGACCTGGCAGATCCTCGCCGCAAGGAGTGACAACGGTTGAAATCGTTGTTCTCCGCTGCCACCAAGTGAATAGTTGTCCTTAACCCTTTTTAGGCGCCGCCGGCTCCTGAGCCACTGCGTTGTCCGCCGCCCGGACCGCGTCCGCCTTGCCCGTCTGGTCGGCCGCCTCCTGGACCTCCAGGGCCACCTGGGCCACCGAATCCCATATCGCCTTTGGTCACCATTAATCGGATGACGGTACGGCCCGCAGTACGCTCGTCGAGCGAGATCATCACTCGATATCCGTTGTAGGCACCGTTCATAAACCGGTCGTTTTGCTGCACATCAGTGAGTTGCGTGGTGTACCACTCACGGATTTTGTCGGCAGCATCGGCGGTCACTAATCGAACGCTGTATCGCTCGCCGGAGTCATTCTTGATCCGCCAAATCGAATTGTCACCTTCTTCAAGCTTTGCGCCGGGATACTTCGGCGCGGGAACATCCGCTAAAGCAACCGTTGTATCGGCTCCTTCTGGTACGCGACCGAATCCTCCGCCTGGTCGCTCTCCGCCCGGACCACCTTGAACCCCTGGGCCACTACCAGGTCCTCCCGGCCGTGTTCCACCTTCCCGGGGGGCATTGCCGCCAGAATCAGGTGTCGCGCTACCTGAGCCCGGTCCGCCTGTCCCCGGCACACTCTGTCCGCCGCTCACGGGCGGCTGACCTGACCGACTACTCGTTGAATCGGAACTCGTTGAATTCATTGAGTCAGAGGTTGAAGCACCCGCGCTTGGACTCGAGGCACCATCCGGCGCCGGCACTGAGTTCATCGCAGGCTGATTATCAGCCGGAACACCTACGGAAACTGAGCCGGTTTCGCTCGGATTACAGCCAAGTACAACAACCGTTGCCGCGAGGGCCAAGACAAACCAACCAGAAGTCTTCATCTTCTTTCCTAGATACTGAGGATATCACCTAGAAGTGGCGAGTAAATCGCCATTTTCTGCACTGATGTCAGGAATCACCATGGGAGGAGGCGTAAGGAACTCACGGGCGATGGTGATCGGGGAGTCCGGTTCAATCCATTCAAAGAACCTTTTCGCGGGGTTGTCGCGAGTCAAAGGCATCCGAATACAGCCGTGAGACGCTGGGTATCGCGGCACTGAACCACTTCCGTGGATGAAGACTCCGCCCTCCACTTGCACCGAGTACGGCATGGGTGCATTGTCGTACTTACGGCTTACTCGATAGCGGTTGTACTCGGGCCCGGAAGTGAACTGCCCCATTGGCGTGCGGTATCCAGCGGCCCCCGTGCTTACGTTCGTTTCAATCACAAGGCGATCCCCTTGCCAGCCCCTCAATCGCTGCTCGTCCAAACTTATTTCCACTCGATGGGGCGCGGCCCGCAGATAAGAAACAAGAGAGCCGTTCTCAATCCGCCATTGGCGAACCCCATCTGAAGCCACCGTAAAGCCCTCATTGATCGCAATTTCTTGAATGGCCTCCAGATTCACGAAGGTTTCGTCCCTGATTTCAATCATTGCTTCCTTCGGAACAGGGGTGCGACCTAAAATCACGGTCGCGCTCGCGCTGTCATAGTCAACGAGGATTCCCGCCGATTCCATCGTCACGCGTAACGGAACCCAAACCACGCCCGGTTGGATTCGATATGTAATCGCATCCGCAACAACTGCACCCATTGGCGGGTCCACTCCAAGAGGCGAATGAGAAAGCACCGCCAAAGTGTAAAAGAGACCAATCATGAAACAGGCTTGATTTTATCTTTCCACAACGCCTTTCGCCAAGCCTTTCAGGGCTATTTCATTGACAAAGCAAGTGAAATGCTAATACGAGCCGATTAAACCGTCGCAATCGGTGTGAGGGGCCGCCGCTCTGAACCTGCGGCTGGCTCCACCCATACCCCATCTTCCTTGAGCAAGTTGATGAGTTCCGCCACACCTTCGGTTTGGGGAATTCCGTGCTTGACCGGCGTCTTCTTGCGGTAGAGCGTAATCTTTCCGCCTGCCGCTCCAACGTATCCGTAGTCAGCATCGGCCATCTCTCCAGGCCCATTCACGATACAACCCATCACGGCTATATCAAGCCCGACGAGATGTCGAGTTGCCTCCCGAACTTGGTGGAGTACGGTTGGCAAATCGAACTTTGTTCGACCACAACTCGGACAGGCGATGTATTCGACTTGCGTCTTTCTAAGCCCAAGGGCTTGGAGAATCTCGTAGCAAACGGGAATCTCGTGGATTGGATCTTCAGAGAGGCTAACGCGAATGGTGTCTCCGATCCCTTCGGCGAGTAGAGTCGCGATCCCGGCCGTGCTCTTCACCCTTGCGTACTGGCCGTCACCGGCTTCCGTGACCCCGAGGTGCAGGGGGTAGGGGAGACCTTGTTCGTCCAGCGTACGAGCCATCAAGCGATTTGCCGCAATCATCACCGGTACTCGACTGGCCTTCGCGCTGATGTTAATGTTCCGGAATCCGTGCTTCTCACAAATCTCGACGTATTCGATCGCGCTCGCAACCATGCCCTCGGGCGTATCTCCGTATGTAACCAGCATGCGTTCGGCGAGACTCCCGTGATTTACGCCGATGCGCATTCCGCGATCGAACTTGAGACACGCTTCGATCACGGGTCTTAGTTCGCCTTCGATGGCAGCGCGTTCGGCCCCGTGTTCCTCGGGCGAGTACTCAATTTGATTTGTCGGCTTACGAAAAACGAACAAGCCGGGATTGAGTCGGATTTCGTCCACGTGTTTGGCGGCCTCAACTGCGATCTTCGTCCCTTGGTGATGCACATCCGCTGTGAGCGCAACTTTTCCGTGCCTCTCTTCTACCTTCGCCCGGATTTCGGCGAGGCACTCGGCTTCTCCCAAGGTCGGAGTTGTAACGCGAACGATCTCGCTTCCCGCTTCGGCAAGGGCGATAATCTGCTCGACGCACCCTTCGATGTTGCGGGTCTCTTCCGTGATCATTGATTGCACGACCACTGGATGTCCGTCTCCCATCGTAATCGGTCCGATTCGACAAGGAAGAGTGCGACGTCTTGGATACGTAATGTCGAGATTCATCGCTCAGTTGATTCTACGCGCGCAACTGACTTGGCGCTGAGCGTTCCCCCGACCAAGGGGTTATTTGCCCTTTATTCAGGCTCTTTCTTGGCGGCTCGGCTGAAACCCCTGAAGCGAGCGGCAACTCAGGCTCAACGGAGTTTCCTGGGGCATTTGAAGGTGACTCAGCCGGAGTATTTGTTGTTGGTGGAGTCTGGGACGGGTTATTCGTGGCAGGGGGCTTTGCCGGAGTGTTCGCCGGTGGTTTGGTCGCAGGAGCCGAAGTTGAACTTGACATTCGCTCGAGGAAAACGCGAACCGTAGTTCCCTCGGCGATATCTTGCGTACTGATGCCGTCTACTTCTTCGAAGAAGAATAGCGGAAACTGGGTTGTCTCCCCGTTGACTTCGGTCACGGAGACCTCGACAATGTTATCGACGACCCGGTACGAGCCTTTCATGATCTCGGCGACCGGTTTGGCCCCAGAGATGTTCCGGGTAATCGATGCCTCGTTGTCGGCGCGGAACTCGGCGCGAATGGAAACGTCCCCGGTTGCGGCTGTTGCCGAACCCTGATACACGCCCGGGCGGAATTCCACCGACTCTTGCCGCTTCTCTTCCATTGCTTTTGCCTCGCTTTCCGTTGGCGGGCGGAGCACACTCCCTTCCGGTTCAGGTTCACATCCGGCAATCGCCAACGCGGCAAGTGCCACCCAAATCCATCTCGTCATTTCTCTCATTATAGGTTGTCACCGAGAAACTCTCGCCCGATCCAGCCGAAACCGGTGCGATTCAGTCCCAATCGGTGTTATCGTATGAATAAGGGACCAACTACATCGTGGTTTTCGTTCCCTAGTGATGGCGATGGAGGCCATCCAGCGACATGAAACAATATCCGACCGAACGCATTCGAAATGTGGCCCTTGTAGGTCACGGAGGTGCTGGGAAGACAATGCTGTTGGAGCACATGCTCTACACCGCGGGCATGATAGATCGGCTCGGCAGCGTTGACTCCGGCACCAGCCAGAGCGACTTT
>JAHBTC010000091.1 GCA_019638835.1 Fimbriimonadaceae bacterium | reverse complement strand
GTGAATCGTACCGAAACCGAGTTACAATAAAGCCAGATTGGTGAACTCCCGGCGATATCCATCGTTCATACGTTCAACAATCAGATGACGGATTGGGTGCCAGGGGTCAACAGAAATGAGTAACGAGCCGATTTCAAGACGCGAAGTGTTAGGTCGCGGAGCGATGATTGCGGTGGGGATGTCCGCCCCCCGTTGGCTCGCTGCCGTGGCCCAAAGCGACTTGATGCGACTGGCCGGTGGAGGGGAAGTGGACCCCGACAACGTCTTGGTCGTGTGCCAGTTGTCGGGTGGTAACGATGGTCTGAATACCGTCATTCCGTTTGCTGACCCTGCTTACAAGGCGGCGCGCCCTACTCTCGCGATTCCCGAAGCGGAAGTTCTCAAGCTCAATGGCGAACTCGGCTTGCATCCGTCAATGACCGGAATGCAAACGCTGTTCTCTGAAGGCAAGGTTGCAATTATTCAGAGCGTTGGCTATCCCAACCCAAATCGATCCCACTTCAAGAGTATGGACATTTGGCAGTCCGCTTCCCCTGATGGTTCCATTCCGTACGGATGGCTAGGACGCAGCATGGATCAGGAGATTGCCGCGAATCGGTACAACCCGGTGCTCACCGTTGGACTGTCGACGGAGCGTCCATTGGCGCTGACCGCGAAGACCGCTGCGATTCCTTGCTTTGCGTCTCTTGCGGATATTCAGTCAATGGTCGGCGACCCCGACAACGAGCGGTTACTTCGTCAGGTGCAGGGGCAAGATGCCGCACAAGGTTCTGCGATCCGGACGATTCAGGATGCGAATCGGGCCGCATTGGACGCCATGACCGAGTTGAATTCCAAACTCGGCGGTGCGAAAACCGCACAGTCGTACGGCGACCACAACTTCGGTAAGGGTTTCCAACAGATCGCCCATCTGATTCTCGCTTCGCCAAAGACTCGGGTTGTTTACTTCAGCCATGGTGGTTTTGATACTCACTCTCGCCAGAAGGATGCCCACGCGAAACTAATGAAAGAGTTCTCCGAAGCCGTATTCGCGTTCCAACGAGAGATGGAGGCGACCGGAAAGGCGAACAAGGTCACCGTCCTTGTATTTTCCGAGTTCGGCCGCCGAGTGGATGAGAATGGTAGCCAAGGAACCGACCACGGTGAAGGTGCTCCGATGTTCCTCATTGGCGGTCGCGTGAAGGGCGGATTCCACGGCCCCAAGCCGGACCTCACGACACTGAGCCGCGGTGATGTGCCGTGGAAGGTTGACTTCCGACAGGTTTACGCAACCGCGCTTGACCAATGGATGGGAAGCGATAGCGGAGTGGTTCTCGGCAAGGCGTTCAACCATTTGGATGTGTTGAAGTAGGCAATTGATGGGTTTGCCTACGCGCCGAACCCATTCTCTGGCCCATAACGAGAATGCCCTAATCGGTGGAGTGCTAACGGTGAACGTCAGCTCGCTCAACATTGGATTACGAGGCGACTCTCTGCAAAACTTTTGTCGACCTAAGGCTTCACACTTTGGACGAAGTCCAAGAGCATCCTGTCTTGATTGTGGTCTGAACTATGATGGATGACAGGGGGATATCACCGTTCCTCTTCAAACAATTGTTGGAACTGCCTCGTCAGTCTAGGCTTGACTTCTTCCACGGTAACACTTCGCCCTGTTGCCGTTGAGAGTGACGTGACGCCGTAGCCTTGAATTCCGCATGGCACGATCAGATTAAACGACCTCAGGTCGTTTGTGCAGTTCAGGGCAAGCCCATGAAGCGAGATCCAACGCTTCACTTTGATGCCGATCGCACAAACTTTTTTGTCGCCGAGCCAAACCCCCGTATGAGGCGGAAACCGACGGCTCTCCAATCCGTATTCTGCGCAGACGTTCATGACCGTTTGCTCAATTGTCCTGAGCCACAGATGTAGGTCACGACCATGGCGGTTGAGGTCGAAGATTGGATACGCGACGATTTGCCCCGGCCCATGGTATGTAACGTCTCCTCCTCGATCCGTGCGATGAACCTCAATCCCCTTGCCTTCATATTCGGCGATTGGAAGCAAGAGATTTGATTCATGGAAGTTTGCCCCGAGAGTCATTACGGGTGGGTGTTCAACGAGGATAAGGGTGTCAGGACCTCCGCTTGCAACTTCCTGAAAGATGCGCAGTTGCTCATCCCATGCCTTCCGGTATCCCAAAACGCCAAGGTCAAGAACGCGAAATGGGCTGGAGGATTCGTCCTCCAACCCACTAGCGAAACTCTGTTCGGACCCCACGGCCCGGTTACTCGGAGGCCGGAGCCTCTTCGTCCTTCTTCTTTTTTGCACGAGGTGCGGCAGCTTTCTTTGGCTTGTCCTCGGTGGAAGCGGCCGCCTTCTTCGGCTTATCTTCCGCAACTTTCTTAGCCGCAGGGGAAGACGCTGGCTTCTTTCCACCAGACTTCTTCGCCTCAATCGCTTCCTTGATCAACTCCTTGATCCGCTCCTCCTTTCGATGTCGTCGTTGGCGGATTTCCTTTTGTTTGATTCGCATACTGGTCCTTGAATGGAGGCAAAAGTGTACCGTGCTAGGCGGAAATGGGCTCGGACTGTCTGCGACGACGGTTCCAAAACCACCATGTGCTGACGACAACGATGAATAGAATGCTCGTTAGTTGAGCCTCCGTGATCGGAGCCCAAGATAGGTATCGCCCGCTAACGATTCCGGCACGATACTCCTCAGGCGTTCCTCCACGGAAGAACTCGTAGATGAATCGGCTCACATTAAAAACGATGAGGGAGAGGGCAAATGAAGTGCCGGGACGGCGATACGTTTGTGCCTTTTCCAAAGCCGACAGCGCGAAGACACCGAGGAGCATAATGACGGTCTCCACAAGTTGAGCCGGTTGGTGGGAACCATAGTGACCAAAATCCACGCAAAAGCCGGATTCACAGACTCGCCCGTAGCAGCACCCGTTCAATAGGCAACCGATCCTACCGATACCCCAACCCAAAAGCATCGGAGTCGCCATCGTATCGAGCAGATCACGGACCGAAATCTTGCGGTACTTGGCGAATAGGAATACGCCTACCCCACCAAGGATCAACGCTCCAAAGCTTGTCAGGCCCTCAAACTTCAGGGTCAGCAAACGTTCGGGGTGACCGGCAAACTCATCCTTCCAATTCATCAAGATGTAGGCAAGTCGGGCTCCGATGATTCCTGGGATTACCGCCCAAACGGCCATATCCAGAATCTGGTCGCGATTCAATCCAAACCGTGGTGCGCGTCGAACTGCGAGGATTACCCCCGCGACGACCGCAATGACCATCAACAGTCCAAACGTGCGAGCCTCAAACGTTCCAACTTTAAAGAGAATAGGATGCATTAGAGACTTCGTTCGCCTCGCACCATTTGGTTGTATTCGTCCAGCACCGCTCTTGCCCGATCGTCATGGCCAGATTTCTGATAAAGCTGAATCGCAGCGGTTCGGGCTCCATTTAAGTGGTAGGTCCGGCTGGCGAGGAATCGCTTTCCCCCTTCCGATTGGGGGTCAACTTGTACGCTCATATGGGCTTTGGAAGCGTCGACCAAAAGGTCGGCAAGTTCTTTGTCTTTTCCCTTACCTTGTCCGGCGGGCACGATCTCATAAAGGACCGAAAACAGGATGGGTGCTCGGCCCGCAGGTGGCACCTCAAATGTCGAACGAGCGGTTTCGATGGCGGCATCGACTTGTCCTAGTTGGGCTTGTGTCCAGGCAAGACGTAAAGTGTCGTTGACAAAGCGATCCGTATCGTTGTTGGCCTTGGCGTAGTTCGCGGCGGCGGCATAGAGTTGGTTTGCGGTTGTCCAATCTCCGGCAAGACGGAACAGGTCGCCGTACTCCCACGCTTCATCTTCCGGAATCAAATCCACGTCTATCGAACTGGATTCATTCTTCACATAGTCCAGCAAGAGTTTCTCGGCATCAGCACGACTGATCTCCCGACGAGCAACTCTCTCAATCATGCGATCACGCGCGTCGTTATACGCATTCAAAACCGCTCCCGCGTCAACGATGTCAACGGATGCCGGGTCATGAGGGTTCGCAAGTTGGCCCGATTGGCAACCACTTGTCAAAACAAGAACGATTCCTCCGAGGAGAAAGGAACTAATCTTCGCCGACAACTCGCCCCGAATCATATGCGGCATCCCGATAGATCTCGCTCCCACAATACGTTAGAACAGGTTTGCCCGTGAACTTCATTCCGTCGAATGGGCTGTTCTTCCCTTTGCTAAAGGTTCGATGAACGTCAAAGCTCCATTCTAACGCTGGGTCAACGAGCGTGATCTGAGCGAGCGCGGTTCCACTTGGCCGAAGCGTGCCTGCATCCAATCCAAGGATTTGTGCGGGTCTCGTGCTCATCTTGTCAATCGTCTCAAGCGGAGTAATCGTGCCGGGGTGAGTCGCGAACGTCAACGTGGCGGCGAGGGAAGTTTCCAATCCGGCCATGCCGAACGGGGCCTCTTCGAACGGCACATTGACCTCGTGAGGAGCGTAAGGAGAGTGGTCGCTCGCAATGCAGTCAATCGTTCCATCGTTGAGAGCCTGGAGCAACATATCCACGTCAAGTTGCGAACGTAAGGGTGGCGTAGTTTTGAAGTTGGGATCGAACTCGCCGATATCGTCCTCGGTGAGTGAGAAGTGATGCGGGCAGACTTCGCACGTAACTGGCGCACCGAGGAATTTCGCCTGGCGAATCAGTTCCACCGAGCCCCAGGTGCTGACCCTCAAAATGTGGACCCGGCAACCCGTTTGGAGTGCTAGCAAGCAGTTCCGCATGACCATCACTTCCTCAGCCGTCCGTGGGATGCCCTTCAGACCGAGTACCGCGCTGACGGTGCCGTCATTGACGGATCCATTTACGCTCAGCGTGAGATCTTCGCAATGGCAAAGGATGGGAATGTCCAGTTGGTGGCAATACTCCATCGCATTCATCATCAGGCTGGCGTCTTGGAGAGGATTGCCTTCGTCGCTTGCCGCGACAATGCCGGCTTTGCGGAGTGAGGAAAGGTTTGTGAGCCGGCGGTTACCGTCCACGACTTTCGTGAGGGCTCCCACGGGCGCCACGAAAACACCCCCTGAATCCGGAGAAGAAGCCTTATCCAAGATGAAGTCAATCAGCGCGGACGAATCAAGCGGTGGAGAAGTGTTTGGCATGCAACAAACAGAGGTGAATCCCCCGGCCGCCGCTGCCATCGTTCCTGTTCGGATAGTCTCTCTATGTTCTTCACCCGGTTCTCGCAAGTGAACGTGCATGTCCACCAAGCCAGGCACAATCCAAAGTCCGTTGCAGTCGTACTCAATGTCCGCGACTGGATTGGGTGTGGCTTCGCCGCACGATACGATCTGTGCGTTTTCGACGACGACATCCCCGACCAGATCCATTCCTTGACTGGGGTCAAGGATTCGGCCCCCTCGGAAGATCGTTCTCACGCGGCACCGTCCTCGCCCAGTGACCATTCAAGAGCGGCCATGCGGACGTAGATTCCGTTATGCACCTGATCGTGGACGGTGCAGTGCGGGCCGTCCGCAGTGGCATCGTCAAGTTCAATCCCTCGATTCATTGGGCCGGGGTGCATCACGATGACTTCGGGGTGCGCTACCCGGAGGGAGCCACGATTGACTTGATACATCTTGGTGTATTCGTTGGCTGAACTAACGAGTGGCCCCGCCATTCGCTCTCGCTGAAGACGGAGGCAAATCACAACGTCCGCGTCGGTTAGTCCAGCCTTCAGGTCATAGTGGACCGTCCCGGGCATCCCGCTCATATTGCTCGGGATCAAGGTGTTCGGGCCAACGTAGCGTACGTGAGCCCCGAGTTTGCTAAGGAGCCAAGCGTTGCTTCGCGCGACTCGGCTATGCCGCACATCACCCACAATTGCGACCGTCAAATCCTCAATCTGACCCTTTCGCTCCAAGATCGTCATGGCGTCGGCGAGCGCCTGGGTGGGATGCTCATGCTGTCCGTCTCCGGCGTTAATGACCGGCCCCGAAAAGTGCTCTGCCGCGAGAAACGCCGCGCCCGAAGCCCGGTGACGCATTACGAGAGCATCAAGTTGCTCGTGACGCATCGTTAAGATTGTGTCTTTGAGCGTTTCACCTTTAGACATGCTCGATCCGTCTCCGCTGAAGTTGACGGGCACGTATCCCAATTTGTGACAAGCCTGCTCAAAACTCACTCGGGTTCGGGTGGAGTTTTCGAAGAAGAGAAGCCCAATGCTACGGCGAGGGCCATTGCCCCCGGCGAACCGCAAACCATCTTTGTATTCCTGAGCGAGCGATAGGAGGTATTGGATGTCGTCAACGTCCAGGTGTCGTAGGGCGAGGAGGTTTCGTTTCATTCATCGTCCCCAGGTTCGAGCAAAATGCCGTCTTCGCCGCCTTCTTCGTGGCTCATGACTTTGATATGGTCGCCTCGCTCGGTATGCAATGTTGCTCCGCAGTAATCGGGTTGAATCGGCAGTTCCCGGTGACCTCGATCCACCAACACCGCAAGTTGAACACTCGAGGGGCGTCCGAACTGCATGATTGCATCCATCGCCGCACGAATCGAGCGACCCGTAAAGATCACATCATCCACGAGGATGACGGTGCGGCCGTTGACCTGAAACGGAATCTCACTCGCGTCATCGTCAACGGCAGGTTTGTCGTCGCGGAACTTGCGGATATCGAGACGACCGCTAGGGATGGTGTACCCCTCGACTTGCGTCATCATAAAGGCGAGTTTCTTCGCCACAGGAACGCCTCCGTTGAGTACGCCAACGACCACGAGATCTTCGCCGCCGTCATTGGCTTCCAGAATCTCATGCGCCATGCGACCAAGCGTTCGACGCATCGCGGCTGCGTCCATCAAGACGACGCTCATTGCTTCGGATTATGACGATTCCGAGGGCGGCCAAGCGGGTGGGTGGCCCATCTGCCGCTCTGCTTCTGACTCGATTTCCGTTAGCGCCTTCTCCAATCGTTGCCTCACTTCCTCCATGCCGGCTTCGTCGGCGTCCTCTGGGACGAGGATGGGGTCGCCATAAAGCATGACTGCGGGCGAGAATGGCTTTGGGATCATGTAGGAGTCCCAAGATCGGGCCAGCCATCTCCGCTTGGCGGAAATCCCGATGGGAATCAGACGTGCTCCCGACTTCTTTGCCATCGCGATACATCCCATTTGCGCTTCATGGCTCGGTCCCCGGGGGCCGTCAGGCGTAAAAGAGATCACCGCGCCAGACTTGAGAACTTTGATGCACTCGGCGAGTGCCTTGACCCCGCCTCGCCCGGTACTGCCTCGAATAGTACGGTACCCAAAGAGACGAAAAATCCGGTCTTGCATATTTCCGTCGTTGCTGAGGCTAATCAGGGCGTAGTAGCCCCGCTTTCGTGTTTGAAATGCGCCGATGAGCGTGCGTCCATGCCAGGAAAGAATCATCGCTCGCTCAAGGGGCTGAACTTTCTCTTCGCCGAGTACCGTAAGGCGCAACGTGCGACAAAGAGTAGATGCAAGCAACCAGATGGGCCAAGCAATCAATCCCGGTCGGACCGCTCGCCACCATTTTTTCACGGCGTCAATCCCTTTTGTCGTGCGACTTGGGCCGCACCATGGAGCGCGTACTTCAAAAGGAGTTCTTCTCGAACGGCTGCACTTCGCTCGGGATCCGATTCGACGGTCAATTCCGAGAGTGCCAAGAGTGCATCCGGTCGGTACGGATCATCATCGCTGGCGCTGGCGAGAGATTCCAACAGCAGTCGGGCGGCGTCGGGGTCATCTTCTTTCAGCCAATCGGCGAGTTGAGCCCTACGCATCGCGGGAATCTGATCAAGGGCGTGCATCTCGGAGAGCATTCGAATGGCCGCAACTTTGTCCTGATCGCTCGACTGTTGTAGCCACTCTAGGAGAGCCGTCACCGCTTCTTCGTCCTCATGCAAGTCACGCAGAGCTTCGCATCGTTGGCGATGCGCTCGTTGGTCGGTGGGATGTTCGCGAAGCACGGCCTCGGCGGCCGCCAACACCGCTCCGGGCCCTCGACTATTCATAGCGTCGAGCGTTTCATGACCGATCCGAAGTCGTGCCGTTCTCGGGGCCCGAAAAACGAATGCAAAAACGACACCCGATAAAAACCCTGCGATATGCGCCCAGAATGCCGCACCGCCTTGCTCGGTCTCGCCGATGCGGACCACCGCACCGATCCCTTGTAGTGCCAGCCAAATCAGGGCCATTCCTGACACGGGAACGGCAAGTCTTGGAGCGACGGGAACTCGGTAGCCAACGTACAGGACGCTCGCGTAGGCTACGCATCCGGCCACTGCCCCGCTTGCCCCGATGAGCGGTGGAGTCCATTCCATACCGCGCAAGATCACAGCGTGGGCGATCACTCCTGCGATACCTGACGTCAGATAAACGATCAGGAATCGCCACCACTTGCTCGCAAACTCAACAAGCGGCCCGACCGCCGCAAGAAAAACGAGATTCCCGAGCAAATGAAGGACATTCGCGTGGAGAAAGATGCTTGTCAGCGCATGAAACGGGTTCGGACGGGTCACCCAAAAGCCGAGCCGGTCGTTCAATGTTGGATTCAGTAGCGCACCTAACGCACCAAGCAGGTTGAGTCCGATGAGGACGAGTGCAACCCACGGTACGTTTCCGCGCTTCACATCCGAAGACCGACTTTCCAAACTCTAATCCTCTCAGACGAGATCGTAAATCTCTTCCGGAATATCCACGTTGACGAACGTTTCTTTCACATCGTCGAGTTCGTCTAAAGCATCCATGAGCTTCACGGTTTTGACGAGTTCATCCTGCGTCGGGGACATCTTGTTGGTCGCGAGCCGAGTGAGTTGCACGTCGCTGGGAGTGAAACCTGCGCTACTTATTGCCTCGCGACATTCGTGGAGCGCTTCCACCGGAGTGTAGATAACAAACACATCTTCCTCTTCGGTGATCACGTCCTCTGCTCCTCCCTCGATTGCAGCCATCGTAAGTGACTCTTCATCAACGCCTTCTTTCTTGACCACGATTTGTCCGAGCATCCGGAACTGCCAAGCAACGGAGCCGTTTTCGGTAAGTCCACCTCCCCCTTTTGAAAATGCATGTCGAAGTTCGGCTACGGTGCGGTTGCGATTTTCGCTGTAGACATCCACCATAAAGGCAACGCCCCCAGGGCCGACCCCTTCGTAAGTGATCTCTTCGTAGTTCTCACCGTCTACTTGGCCCGAACCTTTCGCGATCGCGCGTTCGATGTTGTCTTTGGGAACTGATGCTTCCTTGGCCTTGTCAATCGCCATTCGCAGCGAAACGTTGGTGTCTGGATCGGCCCCGTTCTTTGCCGCAATCATGATTTCGCGGGAAAGGCGAGTAAAAAGCTTGCCCCGAATCGCGTCTTGCTTTCCCTTTCGAATGCGAATGTTTTTCCACTTACTGTGGCCAGCCATGTAGTTCTATTTTAGCTCACTGACCAGTTCGCCTCTGAACCTCGCGTGAACCTAAGCTTTTTGCGGCACCCAGGTTAGAAAGAAGATTAGGATTCCGGTAACGGGCAAGCCTATACCGAGATAGAGCCAACCTTTGTCGTCGTACTGCTCCACGGCCACTGCGCTCGTCGCGAGATAAGTAGCGAGGACTGCATATGCGAGGACCAATCGCAACCCCATGTTCTCGCGGGCACGAGCCCGCCGGGCAAGAAAGAGTAAGTGGGCCCCTCCGCATTTTCCGCACTTGATCTCCCCTGCCTCGTTTGAGGTTCCGCACTCAGGGCACTTCCGTTCTCGAAAAGGGTTCTTCTCACGGATGCCTAGACGCCATTGTCGCAGCCGTCTTTCCTCCGCTCCATATAAGTCGCGAGGTGATCGATTTGTGAGGGGGTCCGCCTGCGCCGATAGTCCGTCAAGAACTCGCTCCGTCAATCGAATCGCCGGCCCCTTCATGTTGTGCTCATAAAGCGACTCGGCGAGAGCGAATAAGGCCGCGATGTTATCCGGGCGGTCTGCGAGCGCCTGGTGGGCACGTTCAAGTTTCTCGGTGTTGAATCTGCGGATGTCAGAGTACGCAAGTTGCTCGAGAAGGAAAGGGAAGAATGCCATTGCAGAGCCAACGCTAAAGAGAATGGCTCCGACCACCCATCCGGAAGGGTACTTGACGCCGAGACCAAGTAGGACAATACAGACGGCTATTGCCACAAGGCCAGCTACCCCCGTGATGACTTGATCAAGCATCCATCGGATGATCAGGACAACCGCCACCCCAACAACGGGAATGAGGATGAGTGCTCCCATGAAGCCGGGAACTGCTTTGAACGCGTCAGCGAGTAGGGTAGTCATACGATTCCCAAGAATCGCTTTGATGATACGGGTTTACGCCGAAACGAGATCCTTCGCGCGAACCAGAATCACGTAATTCGGAACGAACTGCATCTCTTCTTTGGTCAGTAACTTCTGCCCCTCTTGACTTACGGCTTCGTCCAGTTTGTCGTGCATGCGACGGGATCCAATTTTATGGACGTCTCGTTGAACAGCGGAGAGTGTTTCGAGATCAACTTGAATGGCGATCTCGTCGTCGTTGTATACGTTGGCGACGGTTCCGACAAGTCCTTGCATATGCTCGTAAATGTCCGACAGGCTGTCGGTAGCGGAAAAACCGGGGGTCTGGACGC
>JAHBTC010000090.1 GCA_019638835.1 Fimbriimonadaceae bacterium | reverse complement strand
GGAGTTGCGGAACCTTCCGGTGCCGATCCGTTGTTACACTCCGTGCCACCAATCTGACCACCAAAGTCGTAGTCAGGTCGGCTCGGCCCAGGCGAGTTTGATCCAAGGACGTCGTCTATCGCGAAGGAAGCTTGACCGGGGACAACCGCAACTGGCGTCTGAACGCCTTCTCGGTAGACCTGCCAAGCAAATGGATTTTCGTTGCCTCGGAAGAATCGGTCTCGCGTCCAGCTAATGCGAACGCCAGGAGTGACTCCCGTGTTGAGCATCGCTTCAGCGGTGACATTCGCTGCTGCCGGGTTGTTTCCACCCGAGCCTTGGCTGAAGAGCAAAATACCAAGGGCAATCACGATCAGAGCCGTAATAACACCGTTGTTGTTGCCGCCTCGGCTACGCGGACGAGTCGTCTGCGCACTACCGTTGGAATTGAAGTTGCCGGTCGGAATCGGAACGTCTACGACGCTCTCCGTCTTATCGCCCGGTCGGACGCCGGAATAGGATCGGCTAACGCGAAGGTAAGCCGAGTCGGCATCCATTTCGGTTACCGTTGCTTCCGCTACTAACTGCGTTCCACGGGTGAGGACCAGTCGGTCACCCACCTTGAATCCGGAAGTGCTGCCCCGGTTGATGAGAATCTGCTCACCAATAATGTTCAGAACTGTTGCCTGAGGAATCGTTCGCGCTTGAATCGCTTCAACCGCAGCATACGATGCCGACTCAAAGGCTTGGCGAAGCAGGGTTTCATCCGGTGTCGAAGCGTCTCGCTTGTCAGACATCCCGGAAACTGCTGCGCCGTTGACAATTCGTCCACTGGCAACGTTCAGCACAAGAACGCGGATCGCGACTTGACCTTGTCGGCCACCGTCTACGTCCACCACTTGTGCCGCATACACTTCGCCGTAAACCATTCGGCTCGACTGCGAAGCTTCACCCAACCGCTTGAGTCGAGTCGCGTCGGTCACCGGCATTACATAGCCCAGGTCACCAGCGTAACGTCGAATCACGTCAAGCGATTGCAAATCGTACTTCTCGGTGTTCTCCAATGCATTGAAGACCGACTCAGCCGCAGTGGTTCCCACCGCTTGGCTGACGCCGTTCTTCGCTTCAAAGTCACTCACCGCCCATGTGTCGCGGGTGCCTAGGATTTGTGCGTCGACCGTCTTCGTCATGAAGACCGACGCCACCATCGTCGCAAGCACCACCATTACAAGTCGCGCTTGCGACCCCATATCGATACGCCTCCTCACGCGTCCACCTCGTTCTTGTCCCTCGTTGTTGCGCATGTGTTCATTCCTGACAACCGATGCCTGCGAAGGCCCCGGTCAACATGCTAGGCGTACTATAGCCGATGAAACGGGCCCCTCGCAAGTGATTGGGAAGGTTTCTCGTAACTTCGGACCAAGTTTCGCCGCCCCGTGATCCTACCTGGGTTGCGTAAAATCTGTTTCGCCACCCTCAGCAAGTCGTTTGAGGCGCGCGCGCCAAGCATCCTGAATCACGTCATGGACGTGATCTAGCGGTTGATCGGTTCGCATAATTGCGTGGGCAAATGAACACTTCACTCGAGTTGGGAGTTGCGAGTCAAGAATTGCGTTCGCGACCGTTTCGTCTTTGACCCGATCGAGTAGCCGGCGGCGCTGTTCCGGAAGCCCGCACGTCACTACCCAAACCTCGTCAAACCTACCGTGCAGGCATGTTTCGATCAAGAGTGGGATCTCGCAAACATCGGGGGCGGCATCTGCCATCGCCCGCAGGATGGGACGGTGCATCACTGCGTTCAGCGCTCTTCGCGCATCGTGAGAAGTCAATACGAGTTGCCGCAGGTCGTCGCGGGAGAATTGAACCGCTAACCCCAGAGCCCCTGCGACTCGCTCACGAATCTGGGGGAGCACAATGAGACGTCCGGCTTCCTCATCGGCACTCCATACCCTAGCTCCTAACGAAGCGAGGTGGCGGAGGACGGTTGATTTGCCCTCTGCCACCCCACCGGTGATTGCGAGCGGCGTCATTCCGCTCTCACCATACTTACTCTTCCGACTTCGTTTCCGGAGTCGACTCAGTACTTTCTACTTCTGGCTCGGAAGCCTTCTCGGAACTCTTCGACTCTTTTGCCTTCGGCTCGGTCTCGGGAGCGTCGCCGCGTCCAAGGATCCCTTTGAGAGCACCCAGTCGTTCGCCAATCGTTGCACCGCCTGTAGGTGTGCGTTGAGGCGCCGTCGAAGGTTCAAAGTCTCGTCGCGGGCCCCGGTTGCCGCCACCCGGTCGACCACCGGGCCGTCGCTGATCAAACGGCATGCGGTAATCCGCACCGGTTCCGAACTGAGCGTTATCACGCAGGCTCAGCACCATGCGCCGATCTTCTGGTCGCAAGTCAATGATCGTTGGCTCAATCTCGTCCCCAACAGTCAATGCTTCTTCCGGAGTCTTGATCCGCTTGTCAGACATCTCGCTGAGAGGCAGGAAGGCTTCAATGCCTTCGGGCATTCGAATGAACGCTCCGCTCTGCACCATACGATTGACTGTGACCTTGACCTTTTGGCCAACCTTATAGGCTTCTCGGACGAGATTCCACGGGTCAGGGAGCACTTGCCGGAGACCAAGGCTGATTCGCCCGCCATCTGAATCCAAGCGCAATACCTTGACGTTGATTTCTTCGCCGACCTTGAGAACTTCCTTGGGATGGTCGATTCGCATCCACGAGATTTCGCTAATGTGAAGCAGACCGTCGATTCCGCCCAGATCCACGAACGCGCCGTAGTCCGTGAGCCGCCGGACCGTACCCGGCAACACATCGCCTTCAGTGACCTTCGAGAAGACTTCGTCCTTGACACTTTCTCGGTGCTCAGCCTCCGCGACGCGATTTGACAAGACAACCTTTTTGCGTTCCTTGTCAATCTCAATGATCTTGACGGGGATGCTCTGACCGACGTACTTCTCCAAGTTGCGGAGTTTTCCGTTGCCTACGTGGGTTGCCGGGATGAATCCGCGGACACCAATATCCACGACTAAGCCGCCTTTTACTCGATCAACTACCGGAGCCTCGAATGTGACTTCACCGGTGTGATTGTCAAGAATCTTCTGCCACATCTGGTCGAAGTCGGCTCGCTTCTTCGAAACGATTGGGCTACCTTCGGCGCTGTTGGTGCGCAAAACGATGACTTCGAATGTGTCGCCCATCTTGACGACATCGTTCGCATCGCTCGCATTGTCATAGCCAAGTTCAGCGAGCGGGATCACACCTTCAGCCTTCGTGCCGAGGTCGACAAAAACCCGATCCTTTTCAACCTGGATGACCTTAGCTTCGATCCGATCTCCCTTGTTGATATGACCGGCACCGGCGACTTCAACCGCAACCTTTTCTTCGCCACCTAATTCTGCCATCGCAGCATCAAACAGTTCGGCGTCGCTCATCTGCGGCCCGGCGTCTGCCTTCGGCTCGGACGCGGGAGTAGTAACCGGAGTCGGCTCTGGCTCCGGTGTGGGTGCCGCAGCCGGGGCCTCTGCTTGCTGGGCGTCCTCATGAGCCGTTTCGGGCTTTACATCAGGTTCTGGTGTAGATTCGGGAGTCTGAGTTTCCGAAAGTGAAACTTCAGGGGTCTGGTCGGTCGGGAGATCCGCAGCCGGTTCCATCGGCGGGGTTGCCTGCTCATCCGTTGCGGTCGTCAACTGGTCGTCGGTCATGCCGGGTGTCATCCTAGAAAAGCACTGTGCGTTTGAGGCACAGGAATCTAGACTTTACCCGCCTCACCGGGTGCCGGGCCGTCAGCGGACTAAAGTGCCCGAAGGCGAATGGAATAGCGCTCCTATGCGAGCGCATATACTGAACTTCGTGCGTCGAGCCGTGATTGATGTGGGGTCTAACTCATGTCTCCTCTCCGTATCAGAATTTCGCGAGAATCGGTGGTTACCCGCATTCGAAAGGTCCATCGTTACGGCACTAGGAGAAGGCACAAAGCAATCACGTAAGCTCTCACAAGCGGGAGCGCAAAAGACCCTGCGCGCGCTTTCGGAACTCTTTCGCGACGCACAGATTGTCGGTGCGTCCGAGACGCGAGCATTCGGCACAATGGCTCTTCGGATTGCAGACGACTCGCAAGAGTTCCTTTCAGCTTGCCTTGCACAAGACACACCACTTGAAATTCTCTCTGGCGAAGATGAAGCCCGATTCGGGTTTGAAGCCGTAGCGAACGACCCGGGATTCCTTTCAAAAGACCGCATTTCGATTGTTGACCCGGGGGGACACTCGACAGAACTTGTGACGGCAGATCGATCTTCAGCAGGCTGGAACGTTCGATTTAGTCGAAGTTATCCGGTGGGTGCGCTTGGGCTCCGCGAGACTCATCTGCCGAACGAGAGCCCCGACTTTGCTTCTCGTTTGGCCGCAGTCTCTGCCATTGATGAATTGATTGGGCTAGAGTACCGACCCCACGAGTGCGGAAGAGTAGTCGTTCTGGGCGCAACCGGTACGAACCTCATTACGATTCGGGAAGGCATGACGGAATGGAATCCAGCGTCGGTACACGGAGCACGTCTGGATTACGAAGAAGTGGGCCGGGCAGTCGGATGGCTCTGCGATATGACAGATGAAGAGCGAAGTCGCGTTCCTGGGTTGGAAACGGGTCGCGAACGAACTCTTCACGTGGGGGCCCTCATCTTGGAGAGATTCTTGTTTGCCCTTCACACGTTGGATTGCGCGGTAAGCGTGAGAGGATGGCGCCACGCTGTTCTTGAGTCGGGCTTCGGCTTTACGGAATAGGCTTATGGCGGCGTCAACTCAATCTCGGTACTGGCTCATTGCACTCGGAGCAGTGATCGTTGTCGGTGCCGCGCTATACGGTGAAAACTATTGGCGGAACCGTGGGGGGATTGAAACGGATTCGTCGGAGCCCGCCCAGGCAATCCTTGTCGAAGTGACGGGTGCCGTCGTCACGCCCAAGCTACTGAAACTGAGCCAACCGAAGAAGATCGCTGAACTCGTAGCACTTTGCGATGGCTACCACACCCAGGCCGATTTGTCAGCCTTTGACGAAAATACGCTGATTGAGGAATCCACCGTGTTGAGCATCCCTTTCCGGTTTCCCACCTCGACGAGTCCCGTAAGTCTTTCGAACGGTGCCGAAGGTCAGATCGCCCTCGTTCCTGGACTAGACGAATCTATCGCGAGAAGAATCGTAAAAGAACGCGAAAACCACGGACCTTTCTTGGCCATTGAGGATGTCATGCGAGTGGAGGGTGTTACACGCGATCGATTTGACCAAGCAAAATCTTATCTAAACCCTTAGTTGCTGGCGGCCCGCTCAACTTTGATAACTCGATATTGATCGCCCGGTCGAATGGAATCCGAAATGGTCGCGGTTTGCATCAGGGGATCAGCCTCCCACCGCCGATTCTCGCGCGTGAAAATCCAGAATCGGTCCGCACTACTTACTGACTGCAGATCTTCGCTGATGACAATGTTTCGGTCGAGATAGTAGACGATGGATGGAAGCGAAGTCTCATTGACCTTGGGTTTCCACCATGGTCGAGGTGCAGTCGGTAAATTCTGCGCAGGCTGTCGCGTCAACTGATAAGCAACAATGGGATCGCTTCCGGCGTCTCTCTTGAGACTCAGCGCTTTAGATCGGGCTTCGCTCTGGCCCGATACGTCAGCCCAAAACATCAGGCCACTTTGTGTGATAAGGAGAATCAACACGGATGCGGCTACTGCGGGGCGAAGTACGCGGTGCGGTTCCGATGCCGCCTCCTTCACCATCTGCAAGTACCGTGCAGCCAACACCGCAACCGGGGGAAGCGCCGGCAAGATGTAATGCGGCAATTTGCTCTGGCTGATCGAGAAAAAGACCAACACCAGAACGCACCAGCGAACTGCAAATCTTGTCGTCGCATCGAGCCCCACGATTCGATAGCTTCGTAGGGCGTAATACGACCACGGGAACATGCCCAGGAGCATGATCAACGGGTAATAAATCGGAGTGAGGTACCACGCGGTTCGGTGGGCTGAGTCCCCCCCCAAGAACCGTTGCAGATTTTGTTCGATAAGAAACTTTTGAACGAACTCATCCCGATTCGCGAGATAACACGGCACATACCAGATGGCGATTACCGAGAGGCAGGTGATCGTGAAGAGGAGCCATCCTCCTTTGAAGCGGTGCCGTAAAGTGCTTTCACGCCAGTAACTGACGACAACTACCATTCCAAATAGGATGAGAGCGACTGGCCCTTTCGCCAGAACTGCGAGGCCAAGCCAACCACCGCTGATGACCCGACGTTTTGGGCGCATCTGCATGGACTCGACGAACGATGCAAACGCCCCCACCATGCACATGGTGAAGAGTGCGTCAGGAGTCATCAACCGGCCCATCAGCACAGGTACAAGGCTCGTCGCATAGGCTAGTCCGGTAATGACTCCGGCGGCTTGCCCGTGGGTACTGCCAATCCAGCGATAAAGGATCCAAGCTGTTCCCAAAGTTGCGGCGACACTCGGCGCCCGAAGCATGAACTCCGATTGCCATATTGAGTTGAGTGGACCCGCAGCCCAATAAAGAAGGATTGGTTTCTCGAACCAGGCCGAACCGTTGTAGAACGGGGTGAGCCAATCTCCACGCCGTTGCATTTCTCCTACGATGGCGGCATAAAAGCCTTCGTCAAGATCAAAAAGCGGATACATCCACCATCCAAGGAATGGAAGAACGGCGAGCACGAGTGCGGTACGCAAAAACGCTGGTTCAAAGTGTTTGCGTTGCATCGTCGCGGTGAAAGTGTGGCACAGGGTCCGTTTTCTTCGGATAAAACCTCGTCTTTCTGCGTGGATTTCCGTAGAATGTCCTGTAGATGCCGCTGTTCGAATACGTAGCCCGTGACCGCGATGGCAATGTTCAACGCGGAAATGTGCTTGGCGATTCGCAGAACACCGCCGTTGAGAAGTTGGCTCGGCAGGGCCTCATCGTTACCGGCATTCGACTTGGAGCCGATGATCTGCAGCCTGCACCCTCGCAGAAAGTTGCTCCCCAACCGGCCGCAGCCACGGCAGGAGTCGCACCTCCAGGAGTCGGAGTTGAAGGGCGAGGCAATCCGGGATTCGACGCCGGAGCAAACGTACAAACCGAGCCACGCGGCCAGGCTTCCGTCCTTTCTTCTTCGCTTGGCGTCGCCGTCAAATTGGAGAATCTACAGTTCTTCTTCCGGCAGTTCGCAGCAATGACCAAGGCGGGCGTCAATCCCGCGCAATCGCTTTCAACGCTCGCCAAACAATCCACAGATCCAAAACTGGCGCGCATCCTGCGGGAAGCCAGCGAGGCGGTTGCTGCGGGCTACCCCATGAGCGCAACTCTACAACGCTATCCCGAGGTTTTCTCCCCCCTCATGATTTCGATGGTCCGCGCAGGCGAGACTGGCGGTTACCTGGATGAACAGTGCCTGAGGTTGTCGGATTACATCCAGCAAGACCTGAACCTGCGCAACTTGATTCGGCGAGAAACCTTTATGCCGAAACTTACGCTGATCTGCTCGATCTTCATCATTCTTTGCGGCAACTTTCTTATTGACCTGCTGGCCAGATTGATTGGTGTCACGCCGGCCCTCCATCTTTGGAGTCCGCTGACAACGGCTGCGCCGTGGTTTTTTATCGTCCCGGCACTGATCTTAGTTTTTGTTTTCCGCCGCGTCTTGCTCCAAAAGGGAGCGATTAAGGAGCTTTGGGACGGTTTCATCTTGCGCCTGCCTTTTATCGGAAAGGTTGCGCACGGATTTGCGATGGCGAAGTTCGGACGATCGTTTGGAGCGCTATACGCTGGGGGAGTTGGCATCCCCGAAGCCACCCGACTGGCGGCCGACGCTTGCGGAAACTTCCGCACCCGGGCGCTGATCTATCCGGCCGTTGAGGAACTAAAGTCAGGAAAGGGAATTGCCGAGACTTGGGCGAAGACCGGAGCATTTTCCCCGATTGTCCTTGATATGGCCCGTACGGGCGAGATGACCGGAAACGTAGACCAGATGCTGGTAAGCGTAGCCGAGTACTACGAGGACGACGGCAAAACCAAAGCCCGTTCAATGGCCAAGATTTATGGCGTCATTCTCCTGATTCTCGTCGCAATCTATGTCGCTTATGTCGTTTACAACTTCTTCGTGGGCTATGTTGGTGCGGCAATCCAGATCGCTGATCCCGATATGCCGTGATGACTCATTACGAAGTGCTCGGCATTCCCCAGGATGCGAACGAGGAGACAATCCGCGCGGCATACCGCAAAGCGGCCCGCGAGTTTCATCCAGACGTCAACCCCGCTCCGGAAGCCAGAGCGTCATTTGAAGCCGCGAGTCTGGCGTACGAAACGCTTACTGACACCGAGAGACGCAAGGCGTATGACGCAATCATTCGCGTCAAGTCAGAAAGGGACCGTGCCGAAGAAATACGGGCCAACATGGCCCGCATCCGGGAAGAACGCGAACGCAACCGTGAGGCTGATCTCGCCCGCAAGGCGGATGAACGGCGAGAAGACCATATGCGGGCCACGCAAACGCGCGCGACTGACCAAATCCGCATCATGGCGGACACGATGAACGAGCTAGCGAGCCAAGGGAGAATGGAGGAAGCGGATCGAACCGCCGCGCAAATCTTACAACTCGATGCCAAGTTTGCACCGGCTTATGCCGTTCGAGCGGAGTGGGCTCTCCAGCGGGGTAACGCCCGCGCCGCGACTCAATTCATGGCGTTTGCCGCGCAAAACGCTCCGCACATCGCCGCCTACGAGCAGAAGTATCGCCAACTTCTTGGTCGCGGAGCCGCCGAAGCCAAACCCAATGAAATGGCGGCCGAAACGGAAGCTTCGGCTTCTCCGCTCGTGGGGGCAGGCTTTTTGGCAGCGGCACTGGCTTTCTATCCTGTACTAGCAACCGAACCCCTACTGATGCCCGACGTTTCGGCGATCAATCAGTGGACGGTTGGCACGGTGACCACTTTAATTGTCGCTGGCTTTGGGCTGGGATTGGCGGGCGCATGGAAGCGCTTTCTTTCCCCCATGTCCTATCACTTGGGCCCGAGTTCACAAGCGGTCGCGCCTCTCACTTGGCTGATCATTTCTGCGCCTTTTTCTCTTTGGCTCTCAGCAATCGGACTGGCGATAATGTTTTGGCGAAGCCGGGCACTTCCGCCGGCCGTCGGTCGGGCACTCGCACTATGTATTGCTACGGTGGCGATCTTTGCTTTAGTTGGGATGCTACGTGGGCCGGACTATGCGATGCAAACTGCGCTGTGGGGCGGCAATCTTGCCGCCGTCGGGCTATTCCTCGGTTGGTGGATGGGCGACCTTCGCAGTCGCCGCTAGACTCTGCACGTATCTACCTCGTCGGTAAACTTCAGAGCGCGCATGGCCAAGCGGTACTACATCACTACGCCCATTTATTACGTCAACAGTACGCCCCACGCGGGTCACGCTTTGACGATGCTCATGTGCGACGTAACCAAGCGACACCGGGCGATGCGGGGCCAAGAGGTCTACTTTCTCACCGGTACCGATGAAAACGGCCAAAAAATTACGGAAGCGGCCGCACGGGCGGGCGAAACTCCGCAAGCGTTTGTTGACCGCATTAGCCAAACCTTTGTGGAGTGCGCCCGGTTACTCAACGTAGATTACGACTGCTTTATCCGAACGACCGATGAACAACATCGCCGGGCATCGCAGGAACTTTTCGCACTGATTCGGGACAAAGGTTACATCTATGAGGGAGTTTACGAGGGTTGGTATGACGTGTCATCCGAGACATTCATCCGAGAATCCGACCTCGAAGACGGCCTGAGTCCTGACGGCAACCCGGTAGTTTGGGTGAGCGAGCAAAACTGGTTTTTCAAGCTTTCGGCATTTGAACAGCCTTTGCTCGATCATATTGCAAACAACCCAGAGTTCTTGCTTCCCGAGGGCCGACGCAACGAGGTGGTTTCGTTCATCAAACAGGGACTGAGGGACATGTGCATCACCCGCGACAATCTTGGATGGGGAATTGAGGTTCCAGGAGATCCCACCAAGGTCATTTACGTTTGGTTCGAGGCGCTGATCAACTATCTCGCGGCCACCGGTTGGCCCGATTCCGGATGGGAAGAAACGTGGCCCGCCGACGTTCATTGGATGGCCAAAGAGATCTTTGTAAGGTTCCACGCGACCCTTTGGCCCGCCATGTTAATGGCCGCAGAACTCCCCTTGCCGAAGACGGTCATCGCGCATGGTTGGTATGTGTTTGGCGATGCAAAAATGTCGAAATCACTCGGCAACGTCATCAATCCCGAGGAGTTGATTGGTAAGTTTGAGCGCGCAGGGTGTACGAGAGAACTCGCGGTAGACGGGGCGCGTTGGGCGCTCGTTCGGACAGTACCGTACGAGAACGACACGAACTTTACGCACGCGGAAATTGATCGAACGTTCAATGCCGACCTTGCCAACGACTTAGGGAACGCACTCAATCGCTCTCTCTCAATGGCACACAAGTTTGTTGGGGGCGTTATGCCGAACTCCCCGATTGAAGCCGATGCGTTGGAAGCAATCAATTCCGCCAAGACAGGTGTGGTGGAAGGGTTTGATCACCAGCGAATTGATCACGCAACCGATGCCGCGATTGGATTGGTGCGCTTCCTGAACAAGTACATTGACCAACGTGCGCCGTGGGCGCTCAATA
>JAHBTC010000009.1 GCA_019638835.1 Fimbriimonadaceae bacterium | reverse complement strand
GAATCACGGCATCGCCGGGGGTGAATCTGCGTCCCCGATACATCAAGAATGGCGACTGCTGTTCAAGAGCAATCGCAAACTGAAGCGTGTCTTTGACCTCAACTTCGAGCCCGGCTTCCCGCGCGGCTTCACGCAGTCGGCGGGTGCTGTACGAGCGAGGCGACCTTGAAAGGATGGTAATGCGCATATCCTTTTCCGATAGTGATTCGTGATTGTTAGAGTGAGGTCAGGAACTCGATGGAAGGATCAACGAGGAAAGACTCGCTCAGGCTCGTTCGGCCGACCAACATTCGGTTTGTCATCGTGTGTCGTGCGGTGAGGTTGATCTCGACTTCGCGGGTGACCCCGGCAAGTGTTAGCCGAGTGCGAACCACATGTCGTTCCGTCGCATGGCCCGAACTTGATCGGACGATCGTTTTCTTATGTTCCGTACATTCGACAAGGGCATACTGCCGTTTGCGCCGATTCGTGACCACTCTGAACTGAATCTTGCCTTCGCCAATGTCGACAAGGTCTTCCACATGAATTGAGCTTGTCCGGGCCCCGGTGTCAATCTTCGCGATGATGTCTTCGATCCCCCAATCGGGAAGCGAGACGCGTTCGCGCCACCCTAAAACGATCCGGTCACTCATGGGGTCGCGTTGTACCTCCTTAGTGCAAGGTTTCGATGCCCGTGACGGTGCCATCGCGCTCAAGTTGATATACGCGCGGAATGCCGGTCGCAAGTTCTAGGGCGAGAACATCGTCGGGTGACATGGATTCAAGCGCCATGACAATGGAGCGGTTGCTGTTGCCGTGGGCGCATACCAACACGTCTTTGCCTTGTCGAATATCACCCATGATGGCTCGCTCAAAAAACGGTTCGGTTCGCTCGCGGCACATCTTCAGACTCTCCCCACCGGGTGGTGGAACATCGTAACTTCGCCGCCAGATATGGACCTGCTCTTCGCCGTACTTGGCTCTCATGTCGTCTTTGTTGAGCCCCGCCAAGTCGCCGTAGTCGCGTTCGTTCAGGGCTTGGTCGCGAATCACGGGAACTTCAAGTCCAGCCGTCTCCATGATGAGCCTCAAGGTGTGGTTTGCGCGGGTAAGGACGCTCGTGTACGCCACCGCGATGGACTTACCGCGTAATCTTTCTCCGGCCATTCTTGCCTCATCCTCTCCCTGCGCGGTGAGAGGTACATCCACCCATCCCGTAAATCGATTCTCGAGGTTCCAGAGTGACTGTCCGTGACGAACGAGGATGAGTTGAGGCATGACAAGAGTGTTTTACCGCTGGAACCTGCCGATGACCCGCTAAAATGACCGTGATGAAACGTGGCAGCAGTCTTTTGATTCTTCTGGCTTTAGCCAGCACGGGAATGGCGCAGATCCGGCTGCCGGGCGGTGGTAATCCGCTTGATATCGGTCGCGTTGCCGGGTTGCTTCGCAAGGAACCCGTACTCAATGTGCGGTTCGAAACCGCCGAGAAAGGGCTCGACTTCCTTGACAGTTGGACTCCGAGCGGTTTCCAAGATTTTCCGGCAGCCCAGACGGATGGATCGCTTCGGCTCATGCCGGGGCGCTACCGCGGAGAGTTTCAGTCTTTTTGTTTGCGAGGATATTCGCACGGACCGTCACGGGGAATGGGCTACCTCTCGGCTCCATTCGCGGGATTACGGGCAGACTTGATCCAGAACATTATTCGGCGTTTCAGCACGAGCAACGTAGAGCAGCAGGATTGTCAACAGCTCTTATGGTCCATTCTCGCTCGGACCAAGCCGCGTGACCTCCAAGGCGGAGCACAACGTGCGGCGGCCGCCCTCCTCAAGCCGGAGGAGATTGTGATGTTGCAGGCCGACAGCCTCGATGTCATTGAGAACCGACTGCTCGGGAACGTGCTGGGCCAATTCGATCGTGCTCTGCGCCCGCTTTATGAAGCCGAAAACAAAATGCGGGGGATGTTCACGCGAGCCGGAACGTCATTCGAGGAGATTGAGCGACTCGCCGTTACCACGGGACCCGAGGACGCGGTTTCAGAGATCCCGCGCGGACGATGGTTGTGGAATCCCGGCAAGTTCTTTTACCGAGTGATCCCCACTCATTATTCGCGCACAACGATCGAAGTGATCGTGCCCTTTGAACCTGTGATCCGGACAGACGAGTTGGGTCGTATCGTTCGCATGGAGCATCGCCTCGGCGAGTTCACCGAAGTGGTTTATGCGGACGAGTTTCGGCCCAAGCCAATTCCTGGCCACGACGGTTTCTTGGCTTATCCGATCAAGTCCCTCAGGGTCGTCGCCGAGGGTCATGATGAAACGTTTGCCGTGCGGAACTTCATCATCTGCCGCGCACCGGCGCCGAGCAAACTCCTTGGCCACTTTTTGCGCGCTAAGGCAGTTCAAGACGATTGGTGGAGTGCGGCCCAAGAATGGGGTGCCGGGCAACTCGGTGACCGATTCGGAGGAAGCGCGTACGAAGCCTATGACAGTGCGAGCGGAGCTTACGATGCGGCTGAACAAGCCGGCGATATCGCATCGGGCAATTCCGGCACAGATCGATTGCTTGATCGCGGACATTACATTGATGGCGTCGAGGCCGCTACGACCGGTTCCACCGCTGACCGGGTCGAGTGGATCGGGCAAACCCATGCAAATGCGATGGAAGCCCTTCTCCACGCGATCAACGTGCTGGACACGTTACCGACGACGTCAACGACCGGGGACGGAACCTCGTTTGATCCGGGAGAGCGCGCCTACTCACCCGCCAACCGGGGGTTCCAGACATTGGGGTCTTCTTCACGGGGGTTCTGAGAAACGAAACACCGGGCCTAAGCTACTATGTGCTGGCCCGGTGTTATGGCAAGAAGAGCCGTTATCCCTTCTTCATTTCTGACCGAATCATGGGCATCATGTCATCGCCCATTTTCAGGTCAAGTTTCATGGTCACGGATCCGTCCGCATTCTTTGTGTAGGTGATGTGGTAGACCACCTTGCCACCCATCATCGGGTCGTCCACTTCCTCGCTCACGAGTTTCAGGCTGTTTCCTTCCATGACGCCATAGGCGCGCATGGTGTAATCGGACATGCTATCAACCCAGAATCCTTCGTATTTCTCCTTCGCGTTGTTGTAAGTGAGAAGCATCATCCCGTCCATCTTGCCCAGACCAGGAATCTCGTACGTCACGTCCATACGAAGGTATCGATTTTGAAGGATCATTGAGCCGACGTTCGTGCTGCTGCCAGACGCTTCTTGACCCTCCATGAAGAATGTGTCATTGCCTTTGAATGACCCGACGAGCCACGAGAGTTTCTGCACGTTCTCGGTAGATGGCATCGGTGGCATCTCTTGGGCGGTTGCCGTCGCACTGGCACCCATAGCGAACAAAACGAGCAATGCGGGAGCAATGATGTTTCGCATATCTCATTCTATCCGACCCCTCGCAAAGTTGCCAACGGTCGGACTTGGAGACGCGACCGGACAAGAAAAACGTAAAATCCTTTTGATGAAGATGTTCCGAGCGGTCGGTCTTCTCGCGCTGGCAGTTGCCGCGAGCGTGGCATCGGCCCAAACATTGAAGCCCGGCGTAGCCGCCCCTGAACTCACCGTCAGTTCGTGGGTAAAGGGCGAACCGGTCGAATCCCTGAAGAGAGGAATCTATGTGGTCGAGTTTTGGGCGACCTGGTGTGGCCCGTGCCGCACGAGCATCCCTCATCTCACCGAACTGGCGAAGAAGTACGAAGGCAAGGTGAAGATGATCGGGGTCAGCGTCTGGGAGCAAGGCGATGATGTTCCGAAGCAAGTGAGAGATTTCGTCACCCAAATGGGCGACAAGATGGACTACCACGTTGCGATGGATTCCGGCACGAAGATGGCGGACGGCTGGATGGAAGCCGCGCAACAGGGTGGCATCCCGACCGCCTTCATCGTGAAGGATGGTGTCGTGCAGTGGATCGGTCACCCGATGTCCATGGACGAACCACTGGAACAGGTGGTCAACGGATCCTTCGATCTCAAGGCGTCGGTTGAAGAGTTCGACGCCGCCATGAAGGCGGAAGCCGAATACCGCAAGTTTGCCGAGGAACTTGAGGGCATCCGCGTTCAGTCGGCGACCAATCGCGTTGAGGCACTCAATCGGCTCGCGCAGATTGAGGTCGGCGACGATGTTCAGAAGAAGATGATGGTCGGAAGTGTTCGGCTGGATATCTTGGTTGCCGGTCCGAAGGATGAGTTCATGGGCGCAGTCCGAGCGATGACCGCAACTTCCGACGAGCGACAACTTCTCGGCAGTTTTGCCATGCAGGTCAGTTCCGCTCCGCGCAACGACAAGGCTCTCGGCCTTGAGATCATCAAGGAAGTGATGAAGAGTGGCGAAGAGAAGGATCCGATCGTCAACTACTATGCGAGCGAAATCTATGCCATGCACGAGATGTTTGCCGATGCTTTGAAGGCAGCGGAAGCAGCATTCGAGGTCGTCAAGGCAGATGAGGAAACCTACGGCCCAGTGAATGACGGGTTCGGTGCGATGCTCACCCAGAAAATCGCGCTCTACAAGTCGAAGATCTAACTCGGATCAAGTCGCCGTTGCCCTCTAGGTTTCGACCTTGGGGGCATCTTTGTTTTAGGTCGGGAGTTTGCAGGAAAAAGCACCTAAATCAGCATAATGCGTCACTTCTTCTGGTAAAAGTGCCAGGTGAGGTTCGGTCCAAATGGGTCCGACCGAAACAAAAGGGGGGCTCCCCCGTTCATTTGCATACGTCCATGGTTGCATTGCTCGCTCTGGCTCTTCTCAGCCCGGCGCAGACCCCTCAGGAAGAGGTTGTTGCGTGGGTGAATGGGATACGTATTGAGGAGAACCTCGGCCCTCTCAAGCGCAACGCGTTGCTTGACCTTGCGGCGCAAAGGTATGCCGCCGAACTAGCGCGGGAAGATCGCTTTTCGCACACGGATTCACGGAACCAAGGGCCCGGCGAACGGGTCAGGCAGGCGGGTTACGCAGACTTTGAGCGAGTGGCCGAGAATCTTGCTCTCAACACTCAGGGTGCGCAAGACACCGTAAAGCTCTGGATGGAAAGCCCACCGCACCGGCAGGCGCTCCTCACGTCAGATCTTCGAGAGATGGGAGTAGGCAAGGCCGTCGGCCCCTCCGGCCCCGTATGGGTTTGGCTGGGTGGTGCGCGGTTCGACGACTACCCCGTGATGGTGGAACTCGACATGCCCGAAACCGATCGAGACGAGGTAAGTGTTTGGGCATCCGGCGCGGCGAATGCGACCAATATGCGGTGGCGCTGGGCAGGGAGCGACTGGTCCACTTGGTTCGCCTCCGTCAATGTTTTCTCGGTGCCGATCATGGGCGGAAACGGCGAGCGAATGCTTGAGGTTGAATATCGGATGCGAAGCGGTGCCGTTCTCCGGGCAAGCGACGGAATCCGACGCACGCAGTAGTTTTCCCCAAGTTTTCCACACCCCTCGCCAGTCTCACGGCAAGGGCTGTCCCAACACGCCGCCCACTCTCGTGTATAGTAGACAAATGTATCCTATTGGATGCAATATCGATGAGGTGCCGGAACTATCCCAATGAACAATGAAACCTGGCGCGCTCTGCTGGAAGTCTTGAATGACTGGCGCAGAGTAGATGCCGACCCCGATGGACGTATGACCGTCCGCGCTCACCGCCCGCACGACACACGCGCAAACCGAGAAGACCCCGCCGTTCTCCACTTTCGTCTTGTTGAAGACCAGTTTCTGCCCGACGACCCTCGAGGCGTCCGCGTGGCCCTATTGACGGTGGCGAGACTTGGTGAAATGGCCCTGGCCCTGCCAATTCCCCTCCCCTTGCAGGTTCGGAGAGACGCCATTCTCGTGAACCTTCAACAGGCCATACTGGAGACGAAGCGAATCGAAGCGGAGGTGCGCCGTGGCCGGATCGTGGCCTGAATGCGTGCGCCCGATTCTCCGTCAAGTGGTTGAAATCCGTCTCCGCACATACCCGAGAGCCACCCGCGAAGACCGCGAGGATTTGGTGCAGGACGCACTTCTGAAGTTGATACAGGTGCCGATGCCCGTGGACCCAATTCCTTATGCGGCGAAGGCCACCCACCACGTGGTCACCGACTACTTGCGGAAGACCCGTCGGCGATGGGAAGTGGAAACGTCAGACGTAAGTTTGATCTCCGAGCCGACCACTGATCCTTGGCCCGAGATTGAAGCTGCATGGGCGGCGGCGGATCTTGCCGAACCGGGCAAGACCATTGTTCTCTTGGGGCTGCTCGGATTTGAGGATAGCGATGTGGGAACTCTTCTTCACATGACTCCGGTGGGGGTGAGACAGGCGAGAAGTCGAGCGCGGCGGCGAATGCGGGAAACGGGATAGGGCGTGGGACGCGTCACACCAAGCGGCTACCTCCAGTGATGTACGTTTGGAGAACCGATTGGCAATCAAGAACAGCAAAGCCGTCGCCGAACGCTCGCTTATCCTTGCGGCCCATGACGCCGACCAACGGCGAGTCCGCGAACGAGGTGCGAACCGCGGTCAAGAAGTCGCGCAGTATCTCAAAACGGTCGGACTCGGGCCGGGTTATCCGTGGTGCGCCGCGTTTGTCGCTCATCATTGGCTTGCGGCGGGCGGAGAAAAGAACCGGCTACCCCTACGACCGGCAAGTGTTTGCTCGTGGGTGCGATCTGGTGGATTTCGTGTTACCAACGACCCGGGCGAAGTTCGCCGCGCCGACGCCTTCGCTTGGTGTCGCGATAACGGCACCGGACACATGGGCTTCATCGTGCAAGTCATCAGGACTCCTGTTGGAGTCTGGATCCGCACCATTGAAGGAAACACGAACGCTGCCGGAAGCCGCGATGGCGACGGCGTCTACCGGCGTACCCGGCGCTGGACCAAGAACATGAAAGGAATTCTTCTTACCCGGGATGACTGAACCCACGATTTCTGCCCTCGCTGTGCACGGGCCATTCGCGCTTGTCTCGGGAGTCCTGATCTGGCAAGTGCTGAAGGCTTGGCAGGCTGACCGGGAAACCATCGTGAGCCTGATGACTGATTTCCGGCAGTCGCTCGACGGCGTTCAACGTGCAATCGAACGACTCGCCGACCAAATGAGCGACCATCGCGGAACCCGATCGCGTCGCTAGCCGACCGCCAACCCAACAACTTATGAATGGAAAAATCATTCTCGTCGGCGCCGCAAGCGGATTGCTTGCCGCCGCCCTCACCGATGTCCAAGCCTGGGCCGCCACGGAGGGCAATTTCAATTGGGCAATCGCCCTGAAGAGATGGCTCTTCGGAGCGCTGAGTGGGGCCGCCGCTTCGTTCGGCATACCGGGAGCGACCCTCTAGACCGTTGCCCCGTCGCCGTACTTCTGGCACTACCGACCTCGCGCGACTGCTCCAAGAGGCCTTGGCCCGCGACGAAGCTCGGGGGGCGCATGAAGTGGTTGCGGCACTGATTGACTCGGCCCGTAAAGGGAACGTCACGGCACTCAAAGAACTTCTCGCACAGATGGAAACTGTGGCACCGCAAGAGCCGCCCCGTATTCATGTGGAGGTGGTCTTCCGCGACCCACCGTGGGACGGCGCATGAGCGATCACCGCGTCGTCGTTCTTCCTCGGTGTCACACCGGCCAACGGCGAATCCTGCAAAGTAGCGCTCGGTTCAAAGTGGTCGCGTGTGGGCGGCGATGGGGCAAGACTACGGTCGGCGTAGTGGAATGCGCTCGCTGGGCGCTACAAGGCGGCACGGTAGGTTGGTTCGCGCCAACTTTTCGGATGGCCGCCGAGCCCTGGCGCGTCCTCCGCCGCCACCTCCTCCCCGCCAGCACCAGGGTCAGCGAGACCGATCGCCGGATGGAATTCTTCAACGGCGGTTCGATCGAGATCGGCAGCCTGGACAATCCGGACGCAGGACGCGGGCGCAAGTTTCGGCACATTGTGATTGACGAAGCCGCCGCCGTTCGCGAACTCGAGATTGCTTGGTATGAGGTGCTTCGCCCGACCCTGACCGACGAGGCCGGAACCGCAACGCTTTACAGCACTCCTAAAGGTAGAGGAGCGTTCTTCGGTTTATGGCAACGGGGCGAAAGCGATCCCGAATGGGCACGTTTCTCGGCTCCCAGCCATGAGAACCCTTACCTGCCTTCCGGTGAAGTGGAAGCCGCGCGAGGCGAGATGCCCGAACGTGTTTTCCGGCAGGAGTATCTCGCCGAGTTCGGCATGGAAGAAGGCGCGGTGTTCGCCAATGTCCGCACCGCCGTGGACGCAGGCCGAGTTGCGAACGAAACCTATCAACCGGCCCATGAGTATCGGGCCGGAGTGGACTTGGGTCGCGCCCGGGACTGGACCGTCGTCGCGGTGATCCGCGCCGACGGCAAGCAGGTGGCGGTGGACCGATTTCGTGGGCTCGGGTGGTCTGCAATCGCCGACCGCGTCGCCAGGACGCTTCGCGAATATCAGGCTTGGGCGTGGGTGGATTCGACGGGTGTCGGGGACCCGGTAGTGGACATGCTTCGCCAACGTGGTGCGGCTGTCCGCCCATTTGTCTTCACGGCAAACAGTAAGACCCGGCTAATCGAAGGCCTGGCCGCGCGCCTTGAGCGCGGCGAACTCAACTTGATGGATCGAACCGAACAGACCGAAGAACTTGAAGGATTTGCGTATCGCACCCGGCCCGGAGGCCATCTCCGCTTAGAAGGGCCGCCCGGAGGACACGACGACTGCGTTTGCGCGTTGGCCCTCGCCGTCTATGGAGACCGTGGGGCGGCGTGGGTAGCGTGATCTCATTCCGTTGGCCTTGGTCGCGGAAGTCCGAACCCAAGAATGTTTGGGCAAGTGGCATGCTTTCACTCGGTACCCATGCCTGGAGGAGGAGCGAAGCCGAACAGAACTCAGTGGTGATGTCTGTTGTCCAATGGGCGGCCCGCACCTTCACTGAGCCGGCGCTCTTGGTGGAGCAGGCGTCTGAATTCGGTTGGATCTCCGTGCCCGACCACCCGGCGGCACGGGTCGCCAACGCCCCTCATGAGTCTCTCGGTGAGCCGAGCAAGATTTCGGGCCGCGCCCTTTGGCAAGCCGTTCTCACCCAACTCATCTTGGACGGCAACGCTTATATCCATAAGGTGCGCGGTACTGATGGAAGGGTGATCGGCCTCGATTGGCTTCCGTCGTCGGCGGTCGAGCCCGAGGCGATCCCCGGAACAACCAACCGGCTGGCAGGCTATCGCTTGCGGGCCGGAGTTCGGGAAACCTGGCTTCCGAGTGAGGACGTGATTCACATCGTGGAGTGCCTCGACCCGGATATGCCTTTGCGCGGCAAGTCAGCCCTTCTGCCAGCCATGCGCGAAGTCATCACCGACAACTTGATCGCCCGCTATCAACAGTCTCTGATGCGAGCCCCCGCACCCGGTTTGCTGGTCTCCGTGCGTGACCCCGGTGAAGCGATTGGGCTCACCCCGCAGTTCGTGAATGACACGAAGCGCTTGTTGCAACAAGTGGCCAGTGGAGACAACGCGGGTGGCGTGGTCTTCCCGTCCGTGCCCTTAGATGTCGCCCCGATCGGGTTCTCTCCCGAACAAATGGCTCTGCACCAGATGCCGCGCCTCACGGAGGAGCGCATCACCGCCGTACTGGGTGTACCTGCGATCGTCCTTGGCCTTGGGGCAGGGTGGGAACGCTCCACATTCAGCAACTTCCGCGAGGCGAGAGAAGCCGCGATCGAGCAGTTTTTGGTACCGAAGTGGAACGCGGTTGCCGATGCACTAAACGACCAACTTCTCGCCGAGTTTGAGCCGATGCCGGGATGGCGCTTCCGGTTCGAGACCGAAGAGGTCCGCGCCCTGCAGGAAGATCAGGATGCCCGCCACGAGCGTGTACGCGCGGACTTTACTGCCGGACTCCTGGACCGGGATGCGGCCGCGACTCTCCTTGGCTATTCGCCGGGAGCCAATCCGAAGTAAATGGAAACTGCCCACTACGAAGTCAAAGAAGCAACTTGGATGGACAATGGCGTGCTGGAAGGTTACGCTTCCGTCAAAGGGATTCTGGATCGCGCGGGGGATGAGATCGCTCCGGGGGCTTATCTCAACCTATCTGCGCTCGTTGATGAGGGGTTTGGTGCCGTGGGGCACGACGCCACCCGATTACCTGTCGCTACGATCGAGAGTGCCCGCGAGGACACGCACGGCCTACGCGTCCGGATGCAGTTCCACAGCACTCCAGAAGCCCAAGCCGCCCGTACGATCGCTCAAGAACGTCTGGCGCGGGGCAAAGCTGTTGGACTGTCCATCGGCTTCATCCCCCGGTCTGCGGAGAGAGTGATGCGCGATGGCCGCCCGGTTCGACGCTTGACCGGGCTCGAAGTCCGCGAAGTCTCCCTCGTCACCATGCCCGCCAATCCTTTGGCGGTTGCCACCTCCGTGAAAGAGGCCCCCAAAACCGAACCCGAAATGCAATCTGAATCGCAAGTCGAAACCAAAGCGACCGGCCGCCTGACCTTGGCCGCGCCGCATCGTTCATTGTCATTAGCTGACGCAATTCTCGATCACTCCGTATGGGAGAATCGTTCGTCGCGCGGTCTGCCTGAGACCGAACTTGAAGTGGATGTGCCTTCCGCTCTCGAACTCAAGACGCTGTTCGCGACCACGGCAGGATTCGCTCCCATGGTGGATCGAAGTGGAATCGTTGTCCCATCTGTCCAACGTCCGCCCCAATTGGTGGACTTCCTTCCGATTGTCCCTACCACCCAAAACGCGTATAAGTTTATGCGCGAAACGACGTTTACAAACGCGGCAAATCCCAAGGCAGAAGGCGCAAAGCTAGACGAAGCCGCCCTTGCGTACACCGAAGCCACCACCGATATCCGCCGGATCGGCACCACCATACCGGTGACGGAGGAACAGATGGAAGACGAAGCCGGAATGCGCGCACTGCTCCAAGACCGACTGACCTCTATGCTCCGGCAATCGGTGGATACCCAGGTCACCAGCGGGAACGGCACTGCTCCAAACCTGCGCGGCATCCTGAATCTGACCGGCATCCAAACTCAGGCAAAGGGAAGCGACCCGATCATTGACGCCATCGCAAAGGCGATGAACAAAGTCCGCAGCAGCGGCTCTGGCAACGGCGGCGCGTCCCCGAACCTCGTCGTCTTCCACCCCAATGACTATCTGAAACTGGTCTTGGCGCGGACGACCGACGGCCAATACATCATGGGCCACCCGAGCGACGACATGACCCGCCGCCTTATGGGGATCGCCATTACCCAGAGCGAAGCCCTCTCCGAAGGCACAGCACTCGTCATGGATTCGCGTTTCTTCCCCCTCATCGTTCGCAAAGGCGTCACGTTCGCCGTCAGCGAGTCGCACGAGGATTACTTTGCGAAGAACACCCTTGTCGTCCGGGCCCACGTTCGAGTTGGACTGGCCTCCTATCGAGACGCCGCCGCCTGCACGGTGACCGGGCTCTAAGACGCGGATGGGAAAGGCAGCATGGCCGACCCCCGCCGAACTCACCGCCTTTCTCACCACGCTCGGGGCTTCGGCTCCGGGAGTGGTGTTGGCGGATGAGATTTCGGCGGCGGTTGCGGGATGGGAGTCCGAATCCGGGTTTGCGCCCTTTTTGGCGGCAGGTGCGGCGTCGCGCTCGTATCAACCCGTCAATGCATCGTGGTTGGACCTCGACGGCGGCTGGGTGTCCTTGACGGCGGTGGAGTGGGGGACAAACTCCCTCACTCTCGGCAGCGACGCGTATCTTGAGCCCACCGTTCCCGGCCGACCGGGGACGTGGCTTCGGTTCGCGTTCCGGGTTGGCGGAGACACGCCCGTTGTGGTGACCGGAGTTCCGGGGTTTGCCGAAACGATCGCCGACGACGCTTGGTCGGCCGTGATGGATCTGGCGGCCGCGCGGGTTCTGGAAAGGATTCACGCGCCAAGCACGCCGTATTCGTATCTGCGGCAAGGTGCTTTGGCGATGCGTGCGTCCGACCCCGAAGCGTCGGTTGCCTTCCTGCGGGCGCGGGCTGACCGGGTTCAGCAGCGGTACCGGAGGGTGCGAATTTGATGTTGAATCCGCATACGGCAACCGTGATTCGGCGGGTTCCGTTGGTGGTCTCGGGGGTTGAAGTCGGCGTCTCTTGGGAGGCGGTCGGTTCCGCATTGGGGCAGTTCACGCCTCTGGAGTCGCGGGATGGAATCCTCGCAGGGCAATGGCGAGGCGCAGTCGGGGGCGACATCCGTCGCGGAGACCGCCTCCTCATAGACGGTGTGACGTGGGTCGTGAGCGGGGAGCCACTCATCTTCAACGCACTGCCTCCCCTCGACCACGCGGAATGGCCCCTGGAGCGTGCCGACGGATGAAGGATCTGTTACTTGCCGTACGTGATGAAGTGGTTGCGGCCGTGGCGACGGCGTGGCCTGAGTGCCGCATCGTCGCCGGGGTTGCCGCCCCCGAGTCGCCCGGAGGGTTCGACGGCCCCCCAGAAGCGCGTGTCGTCCTTTCGGTTTGCCGCCTGGCCTTCCTGTCGCCGCTGGCGGACGAGGTGGTTGCCGAGTTCACGGTGTCCGGCGAGTGGCCGGTGCCCGCAACCGATTTGGATGCGTTCCGGTTGGATAAAGTAGATGGGTTGCGGTTGCCCTTGCTTGCGGTTTCTGGTGGCTACCTACCGGAAGTGTTTTCGGTTTCCGTTTCTCCGTCTCCGGGTGAGGAGCGGGACGGACGCGTTGGGGTGGCGGTGGGATTTCGGTGCCGGGTGGCGGTGAGTCGGGAGTGAGAGGGGGTGCATGATAGCAATTTTTCTTCTCAAATCCGATTTACCGATGCAATGACATCTTGATGTTGAGGCTCCGAAACAAGGTGACGCACCCCTGCCCGGAAGCAGCCATGAGCGTTATTACAACCTTTGGGATGGAACGGATCCATGCTGTCCCGCGAACCCGACTAAGAGTTCCCGCCGAACTCTCTGAGCCCTCACTCTCCCCGCCGAGCGAAGCGGACAGCGGGGGAGAAAAGACGAGGGGTACCGACGCCAACGGCGGGGCACAAGCAAAGCTTGATTCTCGTGATCTCACCCCCCTGCGCGGAAGTCATATCAAACTTTCCGCTTCTCCGAAGGAGAAACCGGGAAAAACGAAATCTCAGCGGCGACGCACGATTGCGTAGAACATCCACGCCGCGCCAAAAACAAACGCTGCCCCGCTTGCCACCATAGTCCAATACACGCCTTCCGCGCAGACCATCCGCTTGCGCATCGTTCCGAACTTGGCGGCTTCGCGCATCAATTGGTTCTCGTGAACCGCTTCCACAGTTTCTATAACGTCTGACATCGGCCCAACCGCGCGTCCCTTCCTCATCGGCGACGCATCTGCGTCCAAAACATCCACACGAGACCGACGAGGATCGCCGCGCCGCCGGCCACGACCATCCAAACCGATCCCGAGATCAACGGGGCATTTCCGCTCACCACCCTAACTTACCCGCACCGAACTTGAATACATGAGAGCCACCACATTTGACCTCGCCGCCTTCAGCGCGGGCGGGGAGAACCTTTTGGGCACGGTGAAGGCCGTGCGCTACCGGGTCGAAACCGAAACGGTCGACGCGCGGCCCATCACCACCTCGGCCCGTCGCGCCCAGCCAACGAAACGCCACGCCATCATCGAAACCACCCAGACGAGCATGCTCACGGCACCCCTGCGGGTGACCCACCTAAACGTTTCTGCTGCGACCGCCGGTGGTGAAGACTGGCGTGCGCACATCCGACGGGGTTGGTTCCGGGCCGATTTCCGCCACGCCGAAGGCAGCGCAGTCGGCGACCTGTGGCGATGGCCCGTGCTGGTCGAACGCGGCTTCCGCGCCCGGTTCGACCTTCTCATCCCGACCGATGGGGTACTGGGGTTGAACCTCGCCCATGCCGCCCCAAACCTCAGCGCGGTCACTCTGAGCCTGACGATCAACGGAGTGACGGTCGCCCTGCCTATGGTTGCTACGCGGTGGGAACACCGGCACAACCCCGGCGAACCCCAAATGATCCGGGTGGACTTGCTCGGGCAAGGGCCGGAGAGTGGCGATTACCCCGCGAGCCCGAGTGGCACCACCAGCCTGCTAGAAAAGTCGCTGAACGCCGCCGATGATCCGGTGGCAATCACGCTCATGAGCCGGGCCGATGGCGGGGCAGAGTATGCGGGCGACTTTATGTTTGCGGGGATGCAATTCTCCGTAGCCGACGGAGATCTCGTCACCACCGACTTCGCGTGGACAAGCCGGGGCGCGGTGACGGTGACGGAGACCGCTGCGTGATTGACCAGTTGATCGCGCGATACGCCGCCCCCGAACCCGAACTCTCGATCATCATGCCTGATGGTGAGACCTGGCGGTTCCGCAACGAACAGCGATGGGCAGTGCTTGAGCAACTCCGCGAAGGCGCGCACCAATTCGCTCAGTTTTGCGGCAGCGGGGATGACGCGACGACCCTCCGCGCGGCGTATGTGGTCGCCGAACTCAGCCTTGAACCGCGCCTCAACCATCTAGAATCGGTGCGGTTCGCAAATGAGGCGGGAAACGCCTTCGGTTATCTGGTGGAAGCCCTGAACGCGGCCAGCCTCAATGCGGCGCAACGGGCCGAAGAAGAACTGGCGGAGCAGGCAAAAAAAGAGTGAGCGCCTCGCCACGACTGCGGCGGCAGTTGCGCGGGGCGCGCGACGGGTGGGGTAGTCACCCTGCCGAGCTTGAGGGCGTCCCGTACGCCGACTGGATGAGCCATGACTTTGCCGCTTTGCGGCAGTGGGAGGAGGAACTTGCCCCCGATTTGGACGACTAACCCCACTCCGGGCTTGGTCAGGCGAGCAACCCGGCCGCCGCTCCTCTCCCCCCGGCGCAGTGGAGTGCCCACGGGAGGCACGTTCATCCTGACACGAGACAAAGATGTCGAGGAATGGGTACCAGTACAGACACCTGTTCCCATACCAAATCGAGCACCACAAAACGAAAAACCTCCCCAAACCTACCCCGCACAATTGCCGGCCCCAACCTCCGCTTCGCCGTCGCCCCAGACCCCACCCCGACCGCGTTTGGTGGCGTTACGGGTGCCTGAATTGCCGCTCGTAAGTCGTCCCCAACCACGCGATTACAGTCAGCGAACCGTCCGCCAACCAATCGCAGAGCCGATGAGCCTCCCTCGGCCGCATGTGCCTTTGACGATGAGTGGTGATCCATTCGACCGCATCGCCCGACTCCTCCGCGAAATCGTGCAGCAAGAATCCGCTCGCCGTGCGGCCGACTATGCCAATCAGGAGCGATCCGGATGGCGTTGAGCCTCGTGATCGATCACGCCCAACGGCGACTCCGGCGCGACCGCCTCACTCTGGCGGCGGCCGGGATGGAACTTGCGGGCGAACTCGATGGCGCGACCTTCCACAACACGTGGATTGACCCGATCACATACACGCTGATGCTCCGCCCGCGCCCCCTCTTCGACGACTGGTACCGACAGGACACCGGCGAATACGCTAAGTTGGGCCTGGCCGACTTCGACCTGGGAACCGAGTGGGAGGAGAGGCGCGACCAAAGCGGAAAGGGTCCATGGCTCGCCCGGGCATCGGGGCCGCCGACGGGCCTGCCTGCCGGGGGGATCACCACCGACACGTACACCCGAAACCGAGGTTTTTGGGTGGCGTGGTTCGGCTATGGCGCGGGCGAACAGCGTATCTTGCTCCGTTGCGGCTGGAACGACACCGCCGACCCGGGAGACGGAGTCGCACTCGTCTTTTGGAGCGATGGCACCGCTGAAATTCTCCGAGATGGCAGCACCCAGGGGTACGGGAGGATTAGCGGGAACCGGAGCGGAGACATCCGTTCGGGCCAGGTGTACCAACTCATCCTGCTCCCGATGCGCGGCCGGGAACTGCTCGTTTGGTCTCAGTTTGGCAACGGTTTCCGTCACGTATTCGATGGGCTAGACGAGAGCGACCCCACGATCATTCCTGCCGGAAAGTTCTGGTTCGACGTGCCATCGGGGGCCGCGCAGGTGCAGATCGCGCCTCTCCGGTTCCCAAGTGAAGGGTACGCGCACACCGTCCGCACTAGTTGGGCCGAACCGCCCGAAACCGACGAGGAATCCGAAGCCACCCACCTTATCGCTTGGCCAGGATTTGGCACTGGCGAGCAGGAGGTCACCACCAGCCTGGTGGATTGGAGCGAGGCTCCTTTCGTCCCCGACGGAGTACTGAGCGAGACCCGCGTCCGGACCGATTTCTCCACCACCGACCCTGGCTACACCCCGTTCCTTGTCGGTGTGCAGGTGACGTACGCGCCGCAGTTCGAAAACACCGCCGACGATGAGTATTCGCTGACCGATTTGGTGACGGAAGCGGTGCTGAGCGTCCCGGAAGACCCGGCGGGAGTGGCGTTCGACTTTACGCTCCACGATCCCGAAGGCAACTTCGACGAGCGAAGTTGGACGAGCGCAAACCGTCCGTTCCGGGCCACTCTTGGCGAACTTACGGTGTTCGAAGGCGTGGTCGGTGGGGTCTCGGGCATAGATGCCGCCTCCGAGAAGGCGCGGTTCGGCCAATGGGAGGTGTTCGACCCGTTCCGGGTGCTCGCTGAGACGCGCTTCCGTGACCTCACACCTTGGGATGGGCGGCTCTTGAGCGACGTGATCGGGGAGATCGCGGCCCTATCGGGTGTCGAAGCCCAAACCATCAGCGAGTCGGACTTTGCCCTGCCCGCCACAGAAGCGTGGGCGGTGGCAGCGGAGGTCGGCGACTCGGCGGCCGAGTGGCTGGAAAGGCTGATGGACACCTTCGCTCCGGACTGGATCTACGGGTTCCGGCCCGGAGCAGAGGGCGTTGAGTTCTTCGCGACGAAGCCCGAAGACCTGCCTACCGAGCCCGCGATCACCCTCAAACGGACGCGAACCGCCCCGGAAGATGGTGTGGTCCGTCAATGGCGCGAGGAGTGGCTGGAACCCGAGGCGAACGAGGTCCGCGTCACCGGTTGGGATGCCGCTATCCGGCGCCCCGTGGAAGCCGTACTCCGTGATGCCGACTCGGCGAACCCGGCGACCCTTCCGGCGGAGCGGCCCGAAAACTGGCTGGGCGCGACGCGCCGGTTCGGCCTTGTGGACCCCGCCATCACGAACCAAGCGACCGCCGATGCGGTGTGCGCAGGGCTGTTCGCGCAGAAAAGCCGCGCCCGCCGCCTGGCCGAGTTCCACACGGACGCGCTCCTTGCGGGGGATGGGCGGCTGTTGTGGCGGGGCGACGCGGTGCAGATCGAAGGGAAGGGCGTGTACCGCATCCGATCCTTTGGGTGCCGATTCGTGCGCGAGGAGGAGACCCTGCAGTGGCGGGAGGCCGTCTACGTTGCCGAGCAGATCGGGGATGAGATGGAGCCTTCATGACCTACCGACCCCGCGTCACCCTTTCCGACATCGCTCTGCGCCACCGGTGGCGCATCCAATCCCGCCGCGTAGTCCGGCGCGGTGGCGACCAACTTGCCCGCGCTCGCCGCAAACAAACCAACCCCCTCTCCTAATCCCATTCCTGCATGAACGAATACCAAACCGATTTCTCGTCCCTCTTCGCCGACGGCCGCATGGTCCGCGTGATGGCCTTCGGCGACTCGCTCACCTCCGGCACCGGCTCACTCAGCGGCTGGCGCAGCCCGTTTAAGAAGATCATGAACACCTGGGGTTACGCCCAGTGGGAGTTTGTGGGTGGGCTAACCACGCAACAGGAAGACCTGGGCAACTTCGGCCGCGATTGGCGGCACGAAGGCAACGGGGGTTACCGTGTGGACCAACTCACGGGGATTGTGCGCAACCGCATCGAAACCTATCAGCCCGACGTTCTGATCTGCCTTTCGGGCAACAACACCACGGGCTCCCCCGACCGCGCTGCCGCCAAGGCGCTCTACGATGCGCTGTTCGCGGAGATGTTTGCCGCCGACAACCTGCGGGTGCTCAGTCTGAGCCGGACACCGATCAATAGTAGCGGTGTCATCGGCATGGACACGATCGTCGAAGCAATGATCAACGGCCACAAGGACGCCTGTCGCACCCAGCAACGGCTCGGACGGAGGGTGGCCCACGCCAGCCCCCACGACTTCATGACCGCGCGGTGGGCCCCGCAGTGGTATCTGAGCGGGGACAACACCCATTTCAACGCGATTGGCTACGCGCACCTCGCACGGGGGATCGCAACCGCCTTGGTCGGCGGCCCGCGTTCTCTCGCCTTGACGCCGCCCGTGCAGGGCGAAACGTTGGCCTCCGTCCCCGCCGATGTGGACTATCCGGGGGGAGCCGAGGTGACCAAAACGGCCGCCGCCGACACCGTCGCCGTCGTTCATTACGGGGGCTCTACGGCGACCATTCCGGCGTCGTGGCCCGTTGGGGTTCCGTGGCCCGTGCCCGTCGCCCGCATCCTGAATGCCGGAACCTCCCTCTCCGCGCCCCTGGTCGTCGCCCGCCATCGCTTCGGAGTGCTGTAAGGGCTCAGTGCCGATCAACGGTCTTCTCGCCGCTTGGGACTGTCTCGAGTGGGGCGTCACTTCGTCTGCCTCCCACAGCGGTTATGGGCTCCATTCGCGCTTCCATGACGCCGAGTTGGAAACCCAGTACGTAAACACAACTTCCACCACCGCGCTCGGGATTCGGCTATCTGTGAGCACCGGGGAGACCGGCGGGAGCGGCAATTGGCTTGTGCGTTATGAGGGCCCGAACGCACCGCCCGGTGGCTGGACGGATTCGGGATTGGGGTTCCGCGCTTCGCTCTCACTCAGCGTTCGGTTCCGGGGCGTGGAACTGTACGCGCTGGGGACGGGCTCAGGGTTGCGGTTCTCGGCCACCGACATCGAGTTGTGGGTTGACGGGGTGCTGGCGACCACACTGGGGGGCGCGTCACTTACCAGTTCGGGGTGTGGCCCGGCTTACATCCCGGTTGCGGGAATTCCGGCGCACGTCTCCGGCGGCAACGCAATCTCTGGTGAGAGCGGCCCCGGTTCGTTCGACTTTGACCTCACACTCAACCAAGTGGTGAGTGGCGGGTGGCGGTTTCGGGTAGGCACAGAGGATGATTGGCAATTGCTCCCGGTGACGCTTCCGCCGTTCGATGTTCCGGCCGGGAGTGGATGCTCGTTTGGGCTCGCCTCGCCGGCGGGCATTGTCGTCAGCGAGTACACGTGGGGCGAACACCTGCACCAAACCACCCGGTCTGTGGCTTTCCGCAACTGCCCTTCGCCGGGGGCAACCGCGCCCGCGACGGTCCGGGGCGAAACGGCGCGCGGCGACGTGTGGTTGTTCCCCGATTTGCCTCGCCGTATCGGCCGCTTGAACGAATGTTTTGCGGTGCTGGCGGAGCGTGGCGGCTTCCCGGCGGCAACCCTCTGGCGAGCACGGGACTGCGACGACGGGGTTCTGGTATTGGGTGCCTCAGGGGGCGGCGAGTCTCATGAGACCGTTGTCGCCTTCCCGAGCACGGGGGCCCGCCTAAACGTGCTCCGCAACGGGCCTCACGATTGGGAGGCACCGTTCGGGGTTTCGTTGTGGGCGCCGTGCCGGGCCAGTCGCACAATCACTACCGGAGCGAACCCAGAGACGCTGTGCGGCGACGATCCGGCGTATATCCCAGGCCCTGGCGAGGCGACAGCGGTGGTGTTCCCGTCGTCCGTAGAGAGTATCTCCGAGAATCCTGACTTGATCGGCGCGTGGCACCATGACAACCCCCTCGTTCGTTATTGGACGACGTGGGGCCACCCGCATTGGAGCACGTTTGCCTTCTTTGCCCATTGGCCGGTAGACGGCGAGCCGATGGACCGAAACGAGTTCTGGTCGCGGTTCCGCACCCAATGGTTAGAACACTCGTCACTCCCTGCACTTGAGCGAACAAAATCTCGGAGTTCGCTCTTTGCCTGCGCCCTTGAGCAGTCTGCCCACACGCCATTCCTCGACACCTTTGTGGGCGGACGCCGTTGGCTGGGGGTTCACCGATTTCAGGTGGACGTGATTGCGGTGGACGAGGAGATCGCGACGGACCCCGCGAGTGAGCCCCGATTGTCCGTCGAGGGAGGGGAAGTGACCGGTCTCGATCCGCTGACCATGACCGCCGACACGGGAGTTGAGGAGATAACCGTTTGGTTCGATTTACTTTCATTGGAAGAGCCGCCGTACCTGGCTCCCGGGCTCGCCGTGACTTGGCGGTGGCCCGTTACTTCGGGCGTGGCGGCAACGACTCGGTTCGTGACCAGCCGAGACGAAGGGACTGTCTACGAGGAGAACGAGCCTCCGGAAGTGGATCGGCCGTTCTTGCGCCGCGCCGACGCCGTGTACGTCGGCGGATGGGCGATAGATGACGGCGGAGGCACCGTAGATGATCAGGGATCGGATACCGAACTCGATGGTGCGTCCTCCACTTGGTTGAGCGAACCAATTCGATCTGCTCTCCACGGGCTATTTGGGGGGCGACAAGGCGCGAAGGTTGGCCTCCGGCTCACGTTGACCTCCCCTGGCGGAACGGCAGAGTTGGAGTGGCCCGTGTTTCGTCGCTCGCCAGAACTTCCGAGATTTGTGAGAGAGCAACCGATGCGCGGCACCCACGTGTGGCCTCTTGGTCCAGTATGGCGTGCGGGGCACTGGGATTGGTACGACGACGGGTGGATCAACCCGCCTGCGATTCTTGGTCAGCCATTTGTTTCCACCGTGATTGACCATCTCGCTGCGAAACGCTGTGTTTGGGAAGGGACTGCACCTACCGACGGAGTAGCCGACGAGTTGACCCATTGGTTCACGGCCACCGAAGGCAACACGCTTGCTCTCGCCGAGCCGAACTCGTTCACTTTTCCGTGGATGGCAGCCAACCCTTTAGAACTTCGGACGGCGATCGTTAACACCGTCGCCGAAGTGCCGCCCCTCGCGCACTTTCCGGTTCGCTCCCGCAGCGCAAACGGAGTGCCAGATGGTGAGTGGGCGCAGGAGACTTGGGTCGGCGCCGACGAACCCCGGTGGTGGCTCGCCAATGAGTCGTTGCGGCTCTTGGCTCCCGGTGGGGAAGATTGGTTGACGGACTCTGCCCCCGGCGTTCCTGGATGGCGGTTGAGGCAACACCAGCACGCTCTGGATCACACCGAACCGGAGTTTGAGGTTCACGATGCGAGCGGCCGCATTGCCCTTGTTCGCCCATGGCGAGGGGTCTATGCCATCACTAGGATCGAACCTGACATCGGAACTGCCCTCGCTGCCGATGTCGGGCCCGACCAGAGATCCGCGATCGCTTACTTGCGGGGGAATGAACTGAGGGTTCGTGTTAGCGATCATTTGGGCAACTCTCTCACCGATTCGGGGCTGGGCCACGGAGCCGACGCGGCGGCAATCCGGTTTCATCGAAGCGCGTCGAGCGGGCCCCTCACCGTTTGGTGGACCGATGAGGGCGCACTACTATTCAAGTCCACCTTGGACGCGGGCAATACTTGGACCTCTTCCACAACAATCATGGAAACTGAATCACACTTCCCAGCAGCATGGATCTCGCCAGACGGACTGTCCTGGCTATATTGGGTGGTGGGCTCTCCTACCGGGGTGATTTACGGCGAACTTCGCGACACGGCAAACAATGTTCTCGTTGGACCCGTGGCGATCGTCGGGGTTGGCACGGTAGAGACGGAAGGCGTTGCCACGGCGGAATCGTTTGAAAATGATGGCCGGCGCCGGATTACGCTTTGGGTCAAGCAAGAAGATGAAATCCGCGCGTATCGCTCCTACGACGGGCAGAACTTTGCGTAGCCTAGCCATCCCGCGTCGGTGAACTTTGCCTCGGGTTAGATGAGGCATGCGCTGGCTGATTCTCGATTTGGGTGGTGTGATGGTGCGAATCCGCCATCGTTGGGATGAGATCGGGGCAACGATGGGCATTGAATTGCCAGAGTCACCTCTGGCGACCTGCGAGGTTCTTCGGCGCTTTCAGGGGGCTGAAACCGGTGAAGAAACCTACTTGCGAGAACTTGCCGCCCATTACGGCATCCCCAGCGACCGCGCCACGGAGTTCCACCAGCGCATCTTGATCGGCGAGTATCCGGGAATTGCAGAGTTCATCCAAAGGGTTCGCAAGAGTGGGTTTGGCGTTGGGTGCTTTTCGAACACTAACGCGCCGCACTGGAGACAGATGTCCGATCCCGCGCTTTATCCGACGGTAGCCAACTTGGATATACGCGTTGCAAGCCATGAAATCGGGGCCAACAAACCGGAGCCTGCTGCCTACGAATCCGTCGAACGAGCCACCAAGGCAAGCGGAAAACAGATTGTGTTTGTGGACGACAGCCTGCCCAACGTTGAAGCGGCGCGGGAACGCGGTTGGCAGGCTTATCACATCCGGCCGCAGCAAGCGGTTTCCGATCTGAATAGCGTGTGGGATTGGGTTACTCGCTGATGCGAACGAGCACTTGGGCGAGCACGGCGGCAATGGCGCGCTGGGCGGCCTCGGACTCAGAGTCAATCCCCGGGTTCATGCGATATCGCGTAGTCAAAACCCCGAGAACCTGACCTTGGGCGGCAATCGGGGTACAGAACGTGAACTCATCATGGGCCGTCACCACGTGACGGCTAGATACACCGGAAGGCAGGGTCCGGCTGTCAATACTCCCGCCCATGCGGAGAGACCACGAGTCGCTGACGCTTAGTTCGTGGTCACGGGCGGCGACGACTCCCCCCCACTCTGCGGAGGGAACCAGCTTTGAGCCATCGAGCAGAAAAAGACATCCGCCCGGGGCGCCCAGCACGGGGCCGAGCGACTTGACAAGCGCGAAAACCTCGGGGCGCGTATCGGCGGCGAGTACAGTTGTTATCCATAAGGGTAAGGCACCTGAAGCAAGAGAATCTGATATTTCGGACGTCGAAACTGGCTCTTTTGCACCACTCCGAGTCAAAGAATCCGTGATTTCTTTCAGGGTCAGTTCCCAGAATCCCGACGGTTGGATTTCACGCGAAACGTGAACTGATCCCGTGTCAAGGTTCAAGGTGATCGAAGCATCCTCACTCGCCCACCATGAGAGGAGGGGAGCGCGTTCGGAGCCTGGGATGAGATCCACCAAGGGCACGCCCAAAGCGTTTTCCTGGAGGTCTAAGAGTGCGGCGGCGCGCGCGTTGCTCGCTTGCAAGCGGCCTTCCCGGTCCACGAGCAAACGGGCGTCTGCGATCATTGAAGGCAACGCACTCATGGCCATAGATTCCCCGGAAATCCTCTGACTTTGCGCGGGTGAGGGCACAAATCCAGCACCTTTACTAGCCAAATCGTCCTGAAATGTAGTCTTCCGTCCGCTTTTGTTTGGGGCGGGTGAAGAGGTCAATCGTGGGGCCCTGCTCCACGATATGACCGATATCGAAGAATGCGGTCACGTCGCTCACTCGCTGGGCTTGTTGCATGTTGTGGGTTACGATGACGATGGTGAAGTTCTGTTTGAGGTTCGCCATCAACTCCTCAATCTTTGCGGTGGAGATCGGGTCAAGAGCCGAGCATGGCTCGTCCATCAGGATGACCTCGGGGTTCACACTGATTGTCCGGGCGATGCACAGTCGTTGCTGTTGACCGCCCGAGAGTTCCGCTCCACTCTTCTTGTGCAAGTCATCTTTGACCTCATCCCACAGGAATGCCGAAGTCAAGCACTTCTCCACATGGTCCTTCAAGTCTTGTCCTGAATGGGTGCCGTGAATGCGCGGCCCATAAGCGATGTTATCAAAGATTGACATCGGGAACGGGTTCGGTTTTTGGAAAACCATCCCCACCACCTTCCTCAGTTCCACAACGTCTACTTCGGGGCTGTAGATGTCAATGCCGTCGAGTAGTACTTTGCCCTCAATGCGGGTGCCATCAATCAGGTCGTTCATCCGGTTGAGGCAGCGCAAGAAAGTACTCTTCCCACACCCGGACGGTCCAATGAGGGCCGTGATCCGCTGGGGTTCGCAGGTGAGCGTCACATCGCGGAGGGCCTGCTTTGACCCGTAATGGAAACTGATTCCGTGGGCCTCAAGCCTCCCCTTGAGAGCGATTGGCGCATTTTCTGCGGTCAAAGACATGAACAGGGGAGATTGTAGCCAGATGAGAGCGTTAAGGATTCGTTTACGGCCCGAATGGACGATGGGACTCGTTCTTCTGGGAGCGTGGCCGCTCCTTGCATCTTGTGGCGAAAGTCAAACGACCTCCGGTGGTGGCGGACAAGTCGCGGTCGCTCCCGCCGAGTCCATGATGGATGTCGAGACCACCGAAGACCCGATGGTGGTTCAGGCTCAGGCGGAAGTGATTGTCAGCGAACTCAAGGACCTGAAGGTAGTCACGAGTTCCAGTGAGAGTTTCATCTCGAAGACCTTGGCGCAACCGACGCTCGAACTTCAGGCGAAAGCCGTTCCGGTGATTGAAGCGGCCATCGGCGTCGACCCGAAATACAAACCGACGGCGCGACAACTCCTCGACAAACAGTTAGAGTTGGCTCTACCGGAAGATAAGTTCTATTGGGAAACAGAAATCAACCGCATCTTCAAGTGAGGTTGCGGCTTTGCTGAATCAGGCAACAATCGAGAAGGCAACTCGCTATCTCCGCCTCCACGATTGGAACCGCTCTCGGTAACACGCACGGATCATGTCGTCCCTTCGCGGCGAGAGTCGTGGATTCTCCACTTGGAGTTACGGTCGCTTGTTCCTGCGAGATCGTCGCTGTCGGCTTGAAACCCACTCGAAGCAGAATCGGCATCCCATTACTGATTCCGCCCTGGATGCCCCCGCTATGGTTCGTCTCCGTGGTGATTCGCCCTGCATCATCGGCAACGAAGATGTCATTGTGCTCACTCCCCCGCATGAGCGTCCCGGCAAGACCGCTACCGACCTCGAAGGATTTGGTGGCAGGCAGGCTCATCATCGCCTTAGCGAGTGTCGCCTCCAACTTGTCGAAGATCGGTTCGCCCCACCCGACCGGCACATTGCGAGCCACGGCGCGAATCGTGCCCCCGAGGGAATCGCCTTCCCGCCGGATGCTCTCGATTGCTTCGATCATTTTTGCGGCCGCCCCGGGATCAGGGCACCTTACGTCCGTCGCATCAACTTCTTCGCGGGTAACGGTTTCGGGATCAACTACGGATTCGACAGTTCCCACGCGGTCTACCCACGCCACGATTTCGATCCCAAATTTTTCGCGCAGAATGGCTTCCGCGAGCGCACCCGCCGCGACTCGTCCCACGGTTTCTCGGGCGGAACTTCGCCCCCCACCGCTTTTTGCCCGAATGCCGTACTTCTGCTCATAAGTAAATTCGGCGTGAGAAGGTCGATATGCTTCCTGCATATTGCCGTAGTCGTTCGGACGGGCGTCCTCATTGCGGACCACCATCATGATGGGTGTCCCCAAAGTCAGTCCATCTTCGACCCCGCTAAGGATCTCAACGGTATCGGTTTCGCGGCGCTGAGTGGTGAGTCGGCTCTGCCCCGGTCGTCGTCGATCAAGCGCCTCCTGGATCAGCGATGCCGTGATCGGGAACCGAGGTGGACACCCATCCACGACCACTCCCACGGCACCGCCGTGTGATTCGCCGAAGGTTGTGATCCGAAAGAGGGTTCCGCGTGAACTGGACATCAGAGTCTGTCGTTGATTCTACGCGCCAACTCGAAGTCGTAACTGGTCAAACCGCCGCCCGCGTCGTGGGTGCGTAACGTAACTGTCACTTTCTGATAGCCAATCGTCAGGTCGGGGTGATGGTTGAAGGAATCCGCCAAATGAGCGACGGCGCCGGCGAACACGGCCCCCGATGCATACGAGTCAAACTCCCAAGTCCTCGTCAGGGCCCCATCCTCAACGTTCCAGCCTGGAACGCCCTTCAGGGATGATTCGATTTCGTCACTGGACAGTTTGTTGTAGCTCAGGTCGCTCATGGTAAAAAGCCCGGTCGTCCTTTGGGACGCCCGATAGCCCAACGGTACACTAAATTTCGCCATGGGCAAAGGTGCCCGTGGGGGCCAACGATGACGCAACCGGACACTTTGACCTCGATCGACCTCTCCAAAGCGGCAGTGATTCACAAGAATCGGTCCATTCCCCAACTCATCGAGGACGCGCTCTCGCGACGACCGAGTTTCAAACTTTCAAGTACCGGTGCGCTCGTTGCCTACACCGGAAAGTACACGGGACGCACTCCCAACGACAAGTACGTCGTCAAGGATGCGAACTCCGAACCCCACGTCTGGTGGGAAGCCAATCAATCGATGTCCCCCGAGGATTTCGGCGAACTCCTTCGCTACGCAGAGTCGAAGATTGCGGGACACACGATTGATATCGTGGACACCCTCGCGGGAGCAAATCCCACCCACCAACTGCGCGTCCGATTCATCGTTGAAAGCCCCTATCACGCGCAGTTCATTCGGCAAATGCTGATCCGGCCGACGGCGGAACAACTTGCAAACTTTGACCCCGATTGGACAGTGATTGATCTGGGAATCGAGGCCTATCCACGGATGGTGGATGGGAAAGAACGCGATGCCATCATCGCCCTGGACTTCACTCGTAAGATGGTCGTCATCATGGGGACCCGCTACGCCGGGGAGATGAAGAAGAGTGTCTTCAGCATCATGAATTACATCCTTCCGTTGAAGGGAGTGATGAGCATGCACTGCAGCGCGAACATCGGTCCGGCAGGTGATACGGCCCTCTTCTTCGGCCTAAGTGGTACCGGCAAAACGACTCTGAGTGCCGATCCCGAGCGAAGCCTCATCGGAGATGATGAACACGGCTGGGATGAGGACGGTGTATTCAACATTGAAGGTGGTTGTTATGCGAAGTGCATTCGCTTGAGCAAGGAGGGCGAGCCCGAGATTTGGGATGCGATCCGATTCGGAAGCGTGTTGGAGAACGTCGTGTTGGACGAAGAGACGCGCGTCGCCGATTACGATGACGGATCGCTGACGGAGAACACTCGCTGCGCCTACCCCCTGGAGCATATTGAGAATGCGGTGTTCCCGAGCCGAGGCGGACACCCGAAGAACATTGTGTTCCTCACCGCTGATGCGTTTGGCGTCTTGCCCCCCATCGCGAAACTTTCACCGGAAGAAGCGATGATCCAGTTCCTCAATGGCTATACCGCCAAAGTGGCGGGCACCGAAGCGGGCGTGACCGAGCCAGAGGTGACGTTCAGTGCTTGCTTCGGTAAACCGTTCATGACGTTGCCCCCCAAGGTTTACGCCGAGCTACTTCGAAAAAAGATCGCTGAGCACGGTTCGGAGGTCTGGCTGATCAACACCGGTTGGACAGGCGGGCCGTACGGAGTCGGTAGCCGAATGAAGTTGTCGTACACCCGGCAAATGATTCGTGAAGCGTTCCGTCCGGGTGGACTTGCGGCCGGGCAGTTCCAGAAGGATCCGATCTTTGGCTTGTCTGTCCCGGTCGCGGTGGAAGGTGTGCCAAGCGAACTGCTCATGCCCCGCAACACCTGGGCCGACAAGGATGCGTACGACGCCAAGGCGAACGAGTTGAAGGCCCGTATGGATGCCAATGCTCAGAAGTTCCTGTAAGAGCGTTTCGCTCTGAATCAATACCTTCAAACTCTTTGCCGTAACATCACGATGTTGCGGCATCGCCGACTTGTCTCCGAAGGGTCGCGTCAATATTCCACCGCTACGATGGAGTGAGGGACGGGAAGAGTGATTGCATGGTGTTTGCGCCGCCTGTGGCGTCGTCTGCCCAATGTGAATCTCTCCCCCCTGTCTGCTTCGCTCGGCGGGGGAAGAGCAAGGATCCGCCCGCTTAGCTCGCCGAGGGCGAGCCAGATCCGTATGCCACACCGGTCACGGGCGCAATTTGGCCGCGACCGCGTCACCCATTTCGCTCGTGGTCACAAGGCGACTTTCGTTCTCAAAAATGTCCGCCGTTCGCAACCCCTCATCAAGGGCGGCTTCGACGGCCGCTTCAATTCGGTCTGCTGTCCGGTTGTCTTTGAACGAGAAGCGCATCATCATTGCCGAACTCAAAATAGCCGCCAAGGGATTCGCTTTTCCCTGGCCCGCGATGTCCGGCGCGGAGCCATGCACCGGCTCGTAGAGGCCAAACACCTTGTCCCCAATAGGATCGCTCAGGCTCGCGGACGGCAACAGCCCGAGGCTCCCCGTGACCGCGCTTGCTTCATCGCTCAGGATGTCCCCGAACATGTTTTCCGTCAGAATCACGTCGAATTGGCTTGGGTCGCGGATGAGTTGCATCGCGCAGTTGTCCACCAGCATATGGCTCACGCTGACGTCAGGATTTTGCGCCGCAAACTCGGAAACGGTCTCGCGCCACAATCGGCTTGTCTCCAAGACGTTCGCTTTGTCCACGCTTACGATTTGCTTCCGGCGAGCCCGCGCAACTTCGAACGCCCGCGCCGTGATGCGTTCCACCTCATCGCGGGTGTAGACCATCGAGTCCACGGCTTTGCGTCCGTCCTCGCTTCGCGTTCGATCACCGAAGTAGATACCCCCTGTCAGTTCGCGTACGACAACGAGGTCAATCATGCTCCGGCCCTCTTTGAGAGGTGAAGCGTGAACAAGAGGTCGCATGGTTCGTGCGGGTCGAACATTCGCGTATAGATTCAACTCGCTTCGAAGCGGCAATAACGCCCCGATCTCGGGACGTAAGTGAGCCGGCTGGATGTTGTCCCACTTCGGGCCACCGACCGCCCCAAGAAGGACCGCGTCGCTCGCGCGGCATACGGTCAGTGTCTCGGCAGGCAACGGCTCACCCGTCGCATCAATCGCCGCCCCACCCACCAGGGCGTACTCGTATTCGGCGTCTACTCCAGCGGCACGCAACACTTTGACCGCTTCGTCAATCACTTCCGGGCCAATTCCGTCTCCGGGAAGCACGGCCACTTTCGCAGGCATGAGTCGGATAATACCGAGCCCGGAAGCGGGTATGAGTGAAGGCCGTGGCGTACTGGTTGATGAAGAGCGAGCCTGACGTGTATTCGATTCACGATTTGGCCAAGAAGAAGGGACCGGACTTGTGGGAGGGTTGCCGGAACTACACCGTCCGCAACTTCATGCGCGACAAATTCCAACCCGGGGATTTCGCCTTTTTCTACAACTCGGTGACCGCACCGATTGGGATTGCGGGGACCATGAAGATCGTGCGCGGCGGCTACCCCGATCCCACCCAATTTGACCCGAAGCACAAGTACTACGATCCGAAGAGTCCGCCCGAAAATCCGCGATGGATGGGGGTGGACGTTGCTGAACCCGTGATCTGGCCCCGTATCCTCACCCTTGATGAACTCCGGTCTCACCCAAGACTGAGTGACATGATGGTTCTGCAACGAGGACAACGCCTGAGCGTCATGCCGGTAACGGAAGAAGAGTGGCAAGTGGTCCATGAACTCATCGGATTGGCACCACCGAAGGTGTGAATGCCGTAAAATCAAATGACATGGGTGAGATGATCCGCTTTTCGCGACACGAACAAGAGTTCCAAGGCTACTTAGTCGGAGATAGCGGACCCGGAGTCATCCTCATCCAAGAGTGGTGGGGTCTCGTCGATCACATCAAGTGCGTAGCGGATCGTTTGGCGGATGAAGGATTTGTCGTGTTGGCCCCTGACTTTTACGACGGCCAACAGACCACCGAGCCTGACGAGGCCGGCTCTCTGATGATGGCCCTCAACATTGCTCGCGCGGCCGAAATGGTGCAAGGAGGCGTGGATTTCTTGCTTGGAGACGATCGCGTAGACGGCGAAAAGGTCGGCGTGGTTGGATTCTGTATGGGAGGAAAACTTGCGATGTATGCGGCGACACTCCATCCTCATATTGGGGCGGCGGCGAACTTCTACGGCATCCATCCCCATGTCCATCCGAACTATCAGAAACTCCACGCTCCTGTACTCGGCATCTTTGCCGAGAACGACGAGTACGCATCTCCCGAAGCGGTGCGAGAACTATCGGCTCAACTCACAGCGCTCGGCAAAGAGCACGATTTTCATACGTATGCCGGGGTGAGCCATGCCTTCTTCAACGACGACCGACCGGAGGTCTATGATGGAGAAGCCGCGATGGATGCTTGGCAGAAACTTCTCGCGTTTTTCCGGCAAAATCTCACCTAATCGTGAGCGCGCGATTTGACCCGCAACAGATGTCTCCGGGGCAGATTTACGATCTGCTCGCAAACCTTATTGTCCCTCGCCCCATTGCGTTTGTTTCCACGATGTCGAATGCGGGAGCCCGAAATGTTGCCCCGTTTTCCTACTTTATGCTCGGGGGCATTGCCCCCCCGTCACTTTGTTTTTCTCCGGTGCGGGGCCGGAACGGTGAACGAAAAGAGACTCTGGTCAATATTGAGGAGACCCGTGAGTTTGTGGTCAATCTCGTAGATCGAAACATGGTCGAAGGGATGAATGTCGCGGCGGGCGAGTATCCGGGTGAAGTGGACAAGTGGGAACTCTCCGGTTTCACGGAAGTCGAAAGCGAGCGAGTTCGGCCCGCTCGTGTGCTTGAATCTCCCGCATCGTTTGAGTGCCGATTGCACCAGATCGTGAGTCACGGCGACGGCCCTGGGAGCACGGCATATGTGATTGGCGAAGTTCTTCTGGCCCATGTCCGACCGGATCTCGTCTCGGCCGCACAGGGAGCCGGCGGCTTCCTTCCCGTCGCCAGATTAGGGGGACAGGATTACTTCGATTTAGCCGCCTGCGGCACTTTCTCGCTTCAGTGCCCCCCGGCTGTCATGCCCCCGCAAACTTACGAGGCTGTGGATAACTCGGACGAATAGGGCGCGTCATCACGCTGTGTCAGAGCGTCTTGGACCCCCGAGAGAATGCGTCTCAAGCGAGTCAGGATCGTCGGGTTCAAAACATTTGCCGACCGAACGGAGTTCGAACTCAACGCTCCGTTGTCAGCGATCATTGGACCGAACGGCTGCGGCAAATCGAATGTCGTAGACGCAATCTTGTGGGGTCTGGGCGAAACCAACTCGCGACACATTCGCGCCCAAACGGGCATTGAGGTGATCTTCGCGGGATCACGCGCCCGAAAGCCCGTCGGGTATGCCGAAGTGACCCTCTTCTTTGATAACGAGGACGGGGTGCTGCCAATTGAAGCCGTAGAGGTGAGTATCCAGCGACGCCTTACCCGGGGTGGAGATAGCTCGTTTGCGATCAATGGGCGCTCCTGTCGTCTACGCGATGTCGCCGATCTGCTTGCCGATACGGGTCTTGGGAAGGCAGGGTACGCGATCGTTTCCCAGTCGGAGATTGACCAGGCGCTGGCGGCCAGTCCCGAACAACGTCGAGACTGGATTGACGAAGCGGCGGGCGTCCAGCGGTATCGGGCCCGACGAAACGAAGCCCAGCGCCGACTCGGCCATGCGCGCACTCAACTGGAGAGGGTGAATGACGTCCTTTTGGAGTTAGAAGTCCAGCGGGAACCGCTTGAAGAAGAGGCTCGAGTCGCGAAGGCGTACAAGTCGCTAGCCGCCCGGCTACAAGAGCTTGAAGCCGACCTCCTTATTCGAGACTTAGGTGAGTCTGAGGCGGATCTTGAGCGTCACTCCGCCGCGATTGCCGCCGCGAAAGAAGCCAGCGAGAAAGCCGAAGCCGACGCCCTTGTTGCTGAAACCCGACTTGTAGACTTAGCGGTAAAGATCGAAGACTTAGAATCGGAAATCGAGCAGATCACCGCTGAACTTGCGGAAGCGGAGCGCAATGCGGAGCGAGCAAGAGCTGATGCGCAAGTCGCACTCGGCAAACTTGAGGGCCTCGCTGATATTGAGTCGAACCTGGAACAAGAAGGCACGAGGGCAGAAGAGGCGGCAGACAACGCCGCCGCTGAACTTGCGACCGCCACCAAGGAAGAGTCTGCGGCACAGCAGCGACTCCGCGACCTGAAGGCAGAGTTGAGCAAGGTCGATAGCGAAGCCGTTGCGCTCAACGAAAGGTTGAAGACCGCAGAAGCGGACTTAGCGCAAGTGCGTGCCGCCCGGACAGCATGGGAGCGGGCTGAGGCCGAGGCCGGGGCGCGGGCCGCGCGAATGGTGCGAGTCGCCGAAGAACTGGAAGGGATTGTCGCGGCACTTCCCGAACTCGAAGAAGGTCTCGCCGAGGCAACGAAGAATCTCGACGCCATTGAGTCCCAAGTAGCCAAACTCACAGCGGAACGAGAAGCCGCCCGGCAAGCGAGGTTCACGGCTGAAGAAGCCGAACGAACGGCCGGCGCTGAACGACAGCGGATTCAGGAGCAGATGTCGGCCCTCATTGGTCGGCGGCGCGGCTTAGAGGCAACTTTAGAATCTTACGAAGGGGTCGCGCAAGGTTCAAAAGCCGTGCTCATGGCCGCACGAAGTCGGGAACTGTCAGCGGAATACATCCCGGTGGGCGAGGCGATTGAGACCGATACCGAACTCGCGACCGCCATTGAAACCGCATTGGGGGCCTCCGTCAACGACCTTATCGTTGAGCAGGAACGGGACGCAAAGACCGCGATTCAGATGCTGAAGGACAAGCGGTTGGGTCGGGCCACGTTCCAACCGATCTCACTGATGCGGCCGTTCCACCCGTCTGACGAACTCCTTCGGTTGGCCAAGAGTGACGGGGTGCGCGGGCGAGCCTCCGACCTCGTGCGATGCCTCCCCGAGCATCGGTCGGTGGTCGAGTCATTGCTTGGGCGCGTTTTGGTCGTCGAAACGCTTGAGCGTGCCCTCGCACTCGCCCGGACAAGTGGTTGGAGTCGACTCGTTACTTTAGATGGAGAAGTCGTGTTTGCGGGCGGCGCAGTAAGCGGCGGACGCACGGCACGGACGAATGTTGGTGTGGTGCAAAGGCGCGCCGAACTCTCAGACCTTGAGCACGAGATTGCTTCGTTTGAAAAGCAACTCGCTGCCCTCACCCGCGAAAATGGGAATGAAGCCCTCCGGGCCGAAAGCGCGGAAACTGCCGAACGACTACGCGCCGAGATCGCCTCGCTCCAGCTAGAACGAGATGAGGCCCGCACATGGAAACAGCGACTGGAAGCCGAGCGAAATGCTGCGGTTCGCGAGCAAGATCGACTCAAAAAGGAGCAAGCAGAACTCGTAGAGGTCGCTACGCAAAACCGTGAGGCTCCCGATCCGGAGCCCCTTGAGGCCAAGCGAGATGAGGCATTAGCGTTGGTTGCCGCCCATTCGGCGGATGCCCAGAGTGCTTCAGCCCGCCTACAAGACGCCGAAAGGGAAGCGAGCGATGCCCAACGTCGCCGCATCGAGGCCGAACGCCGCGTTGCCCGATTAGAGGAAGCGGAGACGTATCGTAACTCACGACAAACCACTCTCGGCCCGGAACGCGAACGATGGACCGAAGCAAGAATCGATGCGGAATCGCGCCAGGCGGAGTTCACAAAGCAGACGGAGGTACTCGGTGCCCGACGATCCGAGGCTCGAGAACAGCGTCACATGCTTCTTGCCCAGCGCACCGAAAGTGAGCGCGACCGTTCCTTGGCGATGGCATCGCTCACCGCACAATCGGAGGCGATCCGACGTGCCGAAGTGGACTGGGCGAGGGCAGACTCGCGCCGAGCAAACGTCGTTGAGCGGTTGTTGCAAGACTATGGAATGTCGGTGGACGAAGCCCGAGAACGCGTGGGGACTGTTCATTTGCCGCCCGAAGCCCTGCGCGAAGTAGCGAGTCTTCGGCGCGAAGTCCGTGCTATGGGCGAGGTGAACGTCGGAGCAATTGACGCCTACGACCGACTTTCGGAACGGTTCAACGAACTTGACGGCCAGAAGCAGGATGTTGAGCAAAGCATCGCTGACATCGAAGGCGCTATGGTCGAACTCGATCGCCTCACCAAGACCAAGTTCCGCGACGCTTTCACGCTTGTTCAGGGCGCGTTCGCCGACCAGTTCCGTCTGCTATTCCCCGGAGGAGAAGCCGAACTGGAACTCACCGATCCTGAGAATGCTCTGGAAAGTGGAGTGGAGATTCAGGTCACACTTCCCGGAAAGCGGCGACAACGGCTCGATTTGCTTTCAGGCGGCGAAAGGGCACTGTCGGCAATCGCATTCTTGTTTGCGCTGTTGCAAGTACGCCCCACGCCGCTTGTCATTCTTGACGAAGTGGATGCGCCCCTCGACGGACGCAATGTTGAGCGGTTTATTGAACGACTGAAGGGGATGGGAGAGACAACCCAGTTCGTGCTCATCACCCATAACCCCGTAACCATCGCTGCCGCCGACTTGTGGTACGGCGTTACAATGCAGGAACCGGGAGTCAGCACAATCATTCCGGTACGCGTGCCAGATCCCGAGATCGTGAAAGAAGTGGTGCCAGAGGCGTATCTTCAGACCGAGTCCGCCTACCTGTCGTAATCCAACGGATGATAGTGGAATTCTCGGTCAAGTCTATCGTTCTCGTATTTCACACCCTCGGAGCGTAGTCGTTCTACTTGTTCCTTGCCGGCGACTGGATCCAGTTTCATGAGTGCGATGCGTCCGTCTACGGTCACGACACGCCACCAAGGGAGATCGGCTCCGTATCGCTTCATCATTTGGCCGACAATTCGACCGGATTGAGGGGGAAGCATGGCGGATCCAACGCCCGAGTAACTCGCCCACTTACCGGCCGGGATCGCGCTGACAATCTCAACGAGTTGCTCGCGGAGGGCTACTGAATCGGCACGGCCCATGCTTCGTTCTGTTGAGCGAAAGACACCGAACGGGCGTGGAAGTCGGTGTATAAGAGGTTATAACGATAAGTCATGATCCTTTTCTGCCATTCTTCCGGCTGAATGCTCTCGTCCATCAACGGAGCACCTGCATGCCATGCACCTGAAGCGGTCTCCATCATGTTGCTCTCGCTGGGTTGAGGCAATGAAGAGTGGTAGATCCGACGGAAAGTCAACTCGGTGCGATAAAAGTAACTTGATCCAAACTTGCCGTACACCGACGGTTGAGCGACAAGAGGTAACCACGGGCGGTCGTCCAGAACTTTTAGTCCGTAGTCGGCAGGAGAGTGGAAGACCTCTCGATTCTTTAGATACGGCTGAAGCAAGTCGCTCAGAAGCGGCATATCCGGAATTTGGGCGAAAAATTCGGGTTCGGACTCCCAGATCATGGGTTGGAACTTATCCACTGCGTCCAAGCCGTTCGGGAACAGGTCGTCGGTGTCGCTCATGTACAGCGCAAACGCGGTCCCGATTTGCTTCATATTGCTGAGGCACGCGGTCTGCTTGCTTCGGGCTTTGGCTTTGGCAAATACGGGGAACAAAAAGGCAGCAAGGATCGCGATGATCGCAATGACCACCAGAACCTCAATCAAAGTGAACCCTTTTCGCCTCATTCGTAAGTTCTCTACGGCGAGTTATGCACAGAAGATGCCAAAGCCAAGGTGCCCAAAGGATTTTCCTAGTCCCGCATCCTGGGAGTGTCCGCCGACGTCCTAGAGTATATCTATGGATGGGGAGCAAGGGCTCCTCGTCTCTGTTGCACATGGCACGAAGCGATCAACCTTCGTTCTGGGGCCGGTTCTTCCTCGGACTCCTCTACAGCCTCTACCTCGTCGTTTTTCTCGTGGGAGGAACGGTAATGGGGTGGGCCGGCCAAAGCGAATCGTTGATGACATTGATTCGGGATCAGGTTACGAACCGCGACCCGGCCGAGGCGTTTGCGGAGAATGGCGTCACCCCTGACGTCATCAACCTCCTTGTACTTGGTTGCGATAACGACGTATACGTGCAGAACGGCGCGAAGAAAACCCGAAAAGGTCGGAGCGACATGATGATGGTCGTTCAGTTGAACTTCGCGAAGAACACCATAAGAGGCATTTCGATTCCCCGCGACGTGTGGGTGAATAACATGCCGGGAGTTCGCCCGAATAAGGTGAATGCGCTGTATGTAATTGGTGGTCCAAACCTGACTGCTGCGTATGCGACCGACCTCCTTGGCTTACCGATCCACCGAGTCGTAGACCTTGACTTCGTAGCATTCCAAGACCTTGTGGATATGGCGGGCGGCGTTGACATCTTCGTCGAAAAGCGGATGAAGTACGACGATAACTGGGCTGACTTACACATCGATTTGCACCCCGGTCCGCAACATCTGAATGGCTACGAGGCGATGGGATTTGTACGCTTCCGCCATTCCGACAGCGACTTTGAACGGCAGAAGCGCCAGAAGGCGTTTATGGTTGCGGTGAAGAACGCCATGTTGGCGCGGTGGCAGAATCTCCCGCACTTCATGAATCAAGGTGTTCGCATGACAGGTGGCGGGCTGACGGGCGACGAATTGACGGCTCTCATGCGGTTTTCCAAGATGGTTGAGGAGTCCGACATCCGGCTTGAGATGGTGCCCGTATTGGACATACCAGGTACTTCAAACCTTCGAGTCAAATACGATGAGTTAGAAGTTCTTTTGACGCAAATGGGCTTCATCCGCAATGGGCGCCGGGTGGGACGGCAACGGGATGTTGAATTGCGGGAGCAGGTCAACGAAATTTTTGAGCAGCACGCTCCGGAAGAGGTGCTGGATGAGCCGATTCAATCCCGTACTCCAATTGACTCTGCGCCGATCGAGGACCTTGCAACTCCTCCGGAACAAGAAATCCCCGAGAATGATCCGCCGTCAAGCACCGGAGAAGATCCCACCACCGAGCCGCCAACCGATCCGGAGACAGACCCGAAACGCAACAAACCGAATGGGGACAACCGAACACCTCGTTTGCCTTGGGATACTCCGCAAGAGAATCCTCCGGCTGACCCGGTGGATGAAGAAGAGTCCCGAACTGACGGCAAGCAGACGCTATCCTCAATCGAATGATTCTATTTGCCGCTGACGACTTCGCGCCCGATGAACCAGAGGGCTCCGCGAAGTCCGAGTACATGAGCGGCAAGGATTGGCGGTGGATCATCGGGATCATCGTCATCGTGTCGATTGCCCTTTGGCCGGTATATCGCATATTCGATGACCAGCGAAAAGACTACGTTTGCAAAACCAACATGGGCGGAATCGCCAAGGCGTTGCAAAGCTATGCCACGGGAAACGACGACCGATTCCCGCCTCTTTACGAAATCACTCCGGAAGGCAATGTCTCGGTCGGCTCAACCAAAGACGGGAACAGTGGGGCTCTTGTATGGCTTTCGCCACTCGGCGATCACTTGCGAGAGTCTGCGGAGTTTTCTTGCCCGGCCGCCCACGCAGACGAGCATAGTGACGTCCTCCTGTTCGGGAGCGGATTTGAGCGGGTCGTGCCTCTTACATACGGGATGTACGCCACGATGTCAGCGCTTCCCACCGGCGACATCACAAAGCCAGACGAGACCGTGTTGATTGCCGAGACCTCCAATCAGGGTGCTCAAGGCAGTTACGACCCGGTTCCGAACCTCAACTCTGAGGGCCCGGCCAGCGACAACGGGTTCTGCATAGGCTGGGACAATAGCAACTTCTTCTTTGATAAGGACACGAAGACCGTTACCCGCCTCGCGTTTCGCGGGAGTGCGGGCGGTGACTTTCGGGGCGAAAGGGTTTCGGGCCGACACAATCAAGGCATCAACGCGGTGACGGTTGATGGAAATCTGATCCGACTTGCCCCTTCTGGCGCGTACGTTTCGCACCGCCCACCTTATCTGGAAGGACTATGGGAGACCCCCGCTACCTTCCAAGGCGTCTGGGGACAGTAGCCAATTGCCTGCGTCGTGGGCCTTTCACGATGCATCCGAGGCCGTTGGTTCGTTATGATTTTTACGATGCGTGTTTCGGTTACTACTTTCGCGCTTGGGCTTCTCCTTGCAGGCGTCGTCGCCCCTACTGCGGCATTAGCGCAAGCAGACGCTCCTCCAGTCAATCCACCCCCGGCCCGCGTCACCGATGTCAGTTCTGAAACCACGCTAATTGTCGTCAATGGAAACCGCATCCAGGGCCGTGATTACATCAAGCGCATGCAGGTCATGCCCAACGTCGGTCGCCTCGTAAACGGTCAGTTTGTTGAACTCGCTCCGGGCTTCCTCATGTTGCAGCAAATGATCGACGAGATTCTTCTCCTCCAGATTGCGCGCGACCGAGGCGTTTATCCGAACGACGCCGACATTGATGCCCAAATGAAGCTGAAACTCGCGGCGGCACCCGGCATCATGGAAGGTCTCCTTGCGCTTGGGCTTACCGAAGCCGATCTACGCCGCGAGGCAATCATTGACCTCTGTGAGTACCGCATTCTCACTCAAGGAGTAACGGTCACTGACCAAGAAGTCGAAGCCTATTACAACGGGAATAAGACGACGCTTTACACGATTCCCAAGCGGTTTGTCTTGCGCGTGATCGCGGTTGCGACGGACGATGCCCAACGAAAGGTGGATGGCGAACTCGCCGCCGGAACGCCGTTTGCTGAAGTTGCCGAAAAATACAGCATTGAGGCTTCGCGGATCGCCGGCGGTTATCTTGGCCCGGTCACGGAAGAGAGTCTCGGCACCGATGCTCGCCCAATCATTGTCGGTACTGCGAAGGGCGGGCTGACTTCGTGGGTGCGGAGCAACAACACCCGAGTTCGATTCTTCGTAGAGGACATTCTTGCCAGTGAAGTGATTCCGTTTGCTTCCGTAAAGGAAGCGATCAAGCGAAAGATGCTCCTTGATCGAGGAATTGTTCGGAACAATATGCCTCGCATGCTTCGTGAAGCCCGAAAGGCCGCGCGGGTCGATTATCAGGGCACCCCTTTTGACACGATGCTGAAGCAACTCTTCGAGCAGGAGTAAGGATGCTGCCCGAGCCGCTACTTCGGCTTGGTCTAACGGGCTCCTACCAAGTGCATGAGGCTCCGGTGCTACTAGTGCCGGACGCCCGCGCGCATCAATTATTCCTTGGCTTTAGTGCGGCGGCGATCCAGGATCGCGCCCGCGGGATTTTTGTGGCCGAAACACCCGTTTGGCAGGACGGAGTCGCCACGACTCTCGCCGGGCTCCACGATATTGATGACGAAGTAGTGATTCCCGCCCAGAGTGTTGAGAATCCCGGAGGTCTGGCGGGAGTCATTTGGATCGTAGATCGTTTGCTTGGCCCCGGTGGATGTCCTTGGGATCAGGCCCAAACTCACCAGTCTCTTACCCGACATTTGATTGAAGAGTCTCACGAACTGATTGAGGCCATTGAGTCCGGCGACTTGCACGGCTTACAGGAAGAACTCGGAGACGTCCTCTTGCAACCGGTATTGCACGCCCAAATGCAAGACAGAGATGGTGCTTTCAATACGGACGAAGTAGCGAAAGAACTGGTAGACAAACTGGTACGAAGACACCCCCATGTGTTCGGAGATAGCGCGGCAAAGACCGAGGCCGAGGTTCTTTCGCAGTGGGACCGTATCAAAGCCGCCGAGAAAGAGGGAGAAGTTCTCGCTTCGAGACTTGCGGGAGTTCCGCGAAGTTTGCCTTCGTTGTTGCGCGCCTATGACGTTAGCAAGCGGGCCGCGCGGGCGGGTTTCGAGTGGCAAGACGCCGAGGGGGTTTGGGCGAAACTGGACGAAGAGTGTCGTGAGTTGCGTGCTGCCTGGGCGAGTGGCGATGCAGACGCTACGGCAAGCGAAATCGGGGACTTGCTCTTCACCGTCGTAAACCTGGCTAGGTGGGCAAACGTTGAGCCCGAATCGGCCTTGCGCCTCATGGTAGATCGCTTCACGGCTCGTTTCCAGGCAATGGAGCGAGTTGCCGGTAAGCCATTAGAAGAACTCACACCTCAAGAATGGGATGATCTTTGGGTAGCTGCTAAGAATTCGTCTTCTTTGTAGAGATTATTCTTGGTGGGATACATCCAACTTATGGTGTTGATGCTCAACGTCAAGAGTTCCCATGGCTTCAGGACGCGCCCGTGTTCATTTACGTCTCCCCCGCTGAGCGAATGAGCACCAAGATATGCTCCCGCGCCCGGGTGAGGCGACCACCACCCTAAAAAGTGCTAAGCCCCGGTGGTCAGGGTCTCGTGGTCACGCGCGGTCGCCCGCACTTCATCCATCACCACTTGTAACTCCGCAAGGGTATTCACCCGCGAGAGTCGGGCACGGTATTCGCTCGCTCCGAAAACGCCCTTCACATAGAGGGGTAACTGTCCCCGGAGCGAGGTGATCGCCCGCCGTTCGCATTCCGCGAAGGTCGGTAACTCCTTTGCCTCGGCAAGAGTATCCGAATCGCTCCGGTATGCCACCATCATTCGGGCGTGTTCCATCACGACCTCAAGACGTTCATCGAGGGTCGGTTTTGCAGTTTCGGGCTCTCCCGTGATTGCGCACCGTATGGATTGAAGCAGCCACGGATTAGAGATCGCTGCTCGCCCAGCCATCACGCCATCGCATCCGGTTTCATTCAGCATCCGAATCGCGTCCTCGCCTGACTTCACATCTCCGTTCCCAATCAAAGGCACCGAGACGACTTTCCGCATTTGTTTGATCAGATCCCAATCGGCTTGCCCCTCAAATCCCTGCTTGGCGAAACGTGCATGAAGGGTGATCATCTGCGCCCCGACATCTTGGAACCGCTGCACCAAATCCGGCGCGGCGAATGCACCGTATTCAAACCCGGCCCGCACCTTCACGGTCACCGGAACCCTTACGGCCTTGACAACCGCCGCGACGATGGCCGTCGCTACTTCAGGGTCTTTCAAGAGGGCAGCCCCCGAGCCCGTGCGACAGACCTTGGGCACCCAGCACCCCATGTTGATGTCAATAAGGTCTGCTCCGGCGGCTTCACAGTGTTGTGCGGTCTCCGCCATGATCTCCGGCACTCCACCAAAAATCTGAATTCCGAGAGGTCGCTCCTCCGGGTGAATACGCATCTTCCGAAACGTCTTCTCCGCTCCATGGTGGATCGCCATGGCGCTTACGAACTCCGTGAACATCAAGCCGGGCCCGGCAATCCGCTTGGCGATAACGCGCATCGGCAGGCTACTCACGTCTTCCATCGGAGCAAGGAGCAGGGGCGGGTCCACCGTAATCGGCCCGACTTTGAAGCCAGGGCGGGGAGTCATGCCCTAATTGTGTCGGTCAATTGACCAAATCCGTCGGGCCTCGGTAGCATGATGCCCGCCATGCCCAAGCCAGCCGTTCGTGTCGGATTGATCGGATACGCCTTTATGGGGCGCGCCCACAGCAACGCTTATCGGCAAGTCAACAAGTACTTTGATGATTTGCCCTACGAAATTGAGATGCACACGATTTGTGGCCGGACACCGGACAAAGTGCAACATGCGGCTGCCCAACTCGGGTGGCAACACGCGGAAACTGATTGGCGGCGGGTGATTGAGAACCCCGCGATAGACGTCATTGATGTCAGCACTCCCGGAGACAGCCATGCCGAGATCACGATTGCGGCAGCGCAAGCGGGAAAGACCGTTTGGTGCGAAAAGCCGATCGGCAACACCCTTGCTGAAGCGGAAGCGATGGCGGCGGCGGTTGCGAATGGTGGCCGCATGAGTGCGGTCTTCCACAACTATCGCTTCGCGCCGGCAATTGCCCATGCCAAGAAGATGATTGAAGCGGGCAAGATAGGGCAGATCTTCCACTACCGAGCGACTTACCTCCAGGATTGGATCGCCGATCCGGCTTTCCCGTGGGTGTGGCGTCTGGACAAAGACCTTGCTGGCTCGGGGTCACTGGGAGACATCGGGAGTCACGTGATTGATCTCGGACGGCATCTTGTCGGAGAGTTCACGTCGCTCAGCGGAAAACTCAAGACTTTCGTTCCTGAACGACCCGATGGAAGTGGCGGCAAGAAGCAAGTGACCGTCGACGATGCGGCGATCGCGATCGCCGAGATGGAAGGCGGCACCCTCGCCACGATTGAAGCCACCCGATTTGCGCCCGGTCGCCGCAACTACAACCGCATCGAGATCAACGGGAGTAAAGGGAGCCTTGTGTTCAACATGGAGCGAATGAACGAACTGGAGTACTACAATGCGGGCGACCCCGAGGGTCTCCAGGGTTTCCGAACCATCAATGTCACGGAGTCAGCGCATGAGTGGGCGGCGCCGTACTGGCCGTCGGGTCACATTATCGGTTACGAACACACGTTCATCAACCTGGTAGCGCACGCAATACGGTGCATGAAGAGTGGGCAGCGAATGCGCCCTGATATGGAAGATGGACTGCGAAATCAGCGTGTACTGGATGCTTGGGAACGTAGTAACGAAAGCGGGCAATGGGTCAAGATATGATCCCGATTAGCAAATAACTACGCTGCACGAAGTTGGACTTCTTCGTAATCGTTAGTGGATAAGGTGAGCAATTCACTCTCGCGGATGGAGTCGCGGATTGCGTCGGCTAGGGTCTCCAGCGCGGCCGAAAACTCCGGTGTGTCCGCGTCGCTGTGATTCAAGCACCGCATCAACAACTCCTGCGCCTGACTCTGCGGAAACACCGCCACTACAACCCCTTCCGTGGTGCTCATCGCCCTTCCTTTGGCCCCCTTCCAAATGGGTTATTGGACGGCATTTGTCCGGAAACTAGGGTCATCTTGTGAAACCTGGCACTCCTACGGGCGTCATTTCTGTCGAACTCGGGGGGAATCCGGTCCATTCGTGGGGATTCTGGGTTCAGTTTTAGCCAGGATGGCGCATAATGAATAGTATCGGAGGAAAGAACAGATTCGCCTCGTCGCTGCGGATTGCAGCGCTAGCGACTGTGTGGCCCGCCATTGGGCTCGCGCAGGAAAGTCCTGCGCCCCAGAATCCTCCCGAGAATCCTCCGGCTGAAGAGCAGAGCAGTCCTCCTTCACAAGCGGGCGGATTCAATCTTCAAACTTTTAGTGCCACGAACAACGATGCGGACATGTTGCTTCCTAATGTTGGAGGCACCCACGGGATGGAACTCATCCGGTTGCGGGCCGGTACGACTCGCATTCCGCTTCGGCGCGCCCACATCATTCCTCACTCTGAGCGCCTTGATTTGGATGGCAAGATTCTTACTCCTGGAACGGATTATTCGATTGACCACGAGTCGGGACTTGTTGTTCTCAACGTCGGCGTTACCGGCGGCAGCATGCGGGCAAGTTATCGCTACGACGCAACCAAGCCGCAAACGGGCACGGTCGGTAATGGCGAAGGAACGCAGGGCAGTTTCATCTCGCTCCTCCCCGGGGCGTCGTTCGCGGTTGGGCTTGGTGTTACCGAACGAACGGCCGACGGTCGCATGCTTACGAGCGATATCTACGGCCTGAGCAACAGTTTTTCTTCCGGCGCGATGAGCCTTCGCGGTGGCTTCTTTGTGGGGCAACGATCCGGCACGGATTCGATGGACTTGATGACCGGCGAATCGAACACCCAGCAGGGTGCCGACGAAGGGACGGGGCAAGCGATCATTCAGCAAGCGTCTATGCGAGTTGGGGGCGGCACCATTTCCGTGGACTACCGCGACATTGACCGACGGTTCACAGGAATGGACACGCTTCGCGGTGCGGGATTCACCGCCGAAGAAGTCAATCAGTTTGCAAAGGAGCGTGGACTCAAGCGATCGAACTTCCAGATGCGCGGTGTCCAACTTGGTGACCTGGGAGTTGGCTCAGGTTTCCGCACCGTGGGCGACGACAATGGCAGCATTGATTGGCGGGACATCAGCCTAAGCTATCAGGGCCTCACCGTGAACTTTGCCTCGCAAGTCGTGGATCAAGGTTTCAACCGGTTCAAAGATATTGCAGAAGAGGACCGGGGCCAACTTGAGAAAGAGCGCGGTTTGGAGAGAACGACGTTCAATGCGAATGCGAATACGAGCATCGGCCAGTTCCAACTCAGCCAACTTGGGGTGAATACGCAAGGGGGCTCAGGTCTCCACCGTCGGGCCTTCCAGTTCACGCGAAACGGACTTGAGATCGGCTGGACCGATCAACATGTGGAGCAGGGATTCACCCGATTTGGCGACCTGCGCGAAGCCGACCGCAAGCAACTTGAGAAGGAACAGGGCATCCGCCGCGAGACTTTCAACCTGGCATTCAACGGCCCCGTGCGCGTCACTTACAACGCACGCGCCATCCGTTCCGATGCGGGAAGGTTCAACTCGGACGCATTTGACATGGCGGCCGGACCGTTTAGTGTCACTCATCGCCGACTCGATGCCGACGAAACATTTAACCGCCTCGATGCGATGTCCGGCGAAGAAGTTGCCGGATACGTCAACGACGTGATGACGATGATGGGGCCGGACGTCAAACCGAACAACAACGACCCTCGGTTCTTCCTCAACGGCGCGGGACTCACGCGCGACTTCTGGAGCGGTAACTACCAGATGACGAAGGACGGTGCGATCCGAGTTGGCTGGTTCAACGCCCGAAACGAATCCGGCGGGGTCAGCGTGCGCAACGTGGACATCAATATGCCGGGCGTGAACCTGAGCATCCGCGACCAGAATACGGATGACGCATTTGACGGCGCGAACGCACTTACGAACACGGAGCAACGAATTTTGGGTACGGACGCGGGCCTCAACCGCACCAATGTCCAACTCAATATGAACCTCTCGGGTCGGAGTCTTGAGTTCACGTCGCTCCAAGCCGACGATATCAACGGTCGCCTGCGACGCCAGTTCTTCAACTACAAGGATAAAGACCTCTCAATCCTTTATCGCCAGCGCGGAGTGGATAGTGAGTTCCGCGCGTTCGGTAGCCTGAACGACGGCGAACGTGATCTGCTTTCGGGTCTACGAGGCAAGGATCAGACCGAACTCAACATCAAGTGGGCGTTGTCGCGGCGCATCGGTTTAGAGTATTCAAGCCTCCAAGGCATCCAAGACGACGGCGTGACGCAGTTCGGAACGGAGAACCTTCAAGCCAACATCACCGTTGACAACCTGACGAAGTTCGGATTGCAACTCTGGAACAACGGTCGGTTTGACCCCACCGCATCCTTTATTGATCAAACGTACCGACGGATGCAACTCGAACGCAACCTCGGCAACATGGGGAACCTCATGGTCATGCGAGAGGAGCGTTCGTTTGACGGGGAAGAAGACACAACTCCCGACGGCGTTCGCGATACGATCGTCTACTCGACGAACATAACGCCAACGACTTCGGTTCGTACGGAACATAGCCGTACAGATTTTGAGGATGGAACCCGTGAAACTCTGACCTCAAACACGGTTGAAACTCAGATCACGCCTCGGGCAGGGGTCAGCGTTACCGATTCTCGTTTGCTTCGCGATGGCGACGCCAAGGATGAAGTCAACCGCAATTACGGCTTCTGGTTCGATTTCGGTGGCGGTATCCGCCTTGATTGGGGAACTCAACGCGCCATGAACGGTGGCGATGGAACTCGCAATGGCAATGTCACGATGAGCGGTGGCCAGTTCGCAGGCATCAAAGTGGACTCCGCGCAGTACCAACATCAAAACTGGGATGGTCAGCGCGACCGAAGCGTGGGCAACGTCAGCATTAGCAACAGCCGGCCCTTAGATTGGGGATTCCTAGATGACGTCAGGTTCCACTTTACGGCCGACACGCTCCACGACAAGAGCCTTTGGCAAAAGGAGAATCGGGGCATGGGCTTCGGGGCAACGATCGGATCGTTCCGCTTTGGATTCGATTACCGTTCACAGATTGACTCGCTTCAGCAGCGCGCAATTGACCGCGTGTTCTCCGTTTCGACGGATACCGAAGGCGACGCGCCCGTTCGCGCCGACATCATTTATGACGTCCGTACGATGCCGAACAACGAGCAGGTCATGGTGCGGAACTTCCGCTTCGTCGCGGGAGCCGGACAAACTTGGACGCTCAATCACGAGGTTCAAACGAACCCGCTGAAGGACGATAACCGAGCCCTTCTGGGCAGTGTCGCTACGGAGTGGCGCACCAACCGCTGGAGCCTCGGATACAACGGATTCCACGATGCGAAGTTGGCGCTGGCGTTTGACGAGAAGATCAACGATAAGACCAACCAGTTGATCCGTGGCGCGGGCATCGATTTGACGATGTTTGCGAATAGTGGCTCGCCGCTCAAGCTTGAATACCGACTCAACCAGGAAGAGACGAACGGCAACCGACGAACCCGACACTGGTTCGCATTGGCGTTCAATCAGCAACCGGGCCCGAACCAAACGTTCGGTATCTCGGTGACAAACCTGAACTGGGAACACATGCGACCCTCGAACACGCTGGCCAACCAGTGGGGTTTCCGCATGGACTATAGCATCCGGTTCTGAGGAGAATCTCGTGACCTACGAACAACTTCTCGCGATTGCGAGGCGATGTCGTGGTGAGCGAATTGAGACGCTACATGGAAAGGGGTTTGAGGTATTCGTGGACATGGGCAACCTCTGGTTTGAACCCGAGTCATCGAGTGCGGCAAGGCAGAACTCGCAAAAGTCATCTGAGGAGTTCTTGGAGCGCTTTAACGCGACCGGCGATCGTAGTCCCGGTGCCTATCAGGACGTAACAAGGAACGCCTCATATCTGCTTGCAATGATCGCGCATGATGAACGTC
>JAHBTC010000089.1 GCA_019638835.1 Fimbriimonadaceae bacterium | reverse complement strand
CGTCGTTCGTCAGCGTCACCTACGGGGCGGGTGGCGGAACCCGTGAGCGAACCGTATCGGTAGCCCGTGCGATCAAAAAAGACTTCGGTATAGAGGCTGTCGCACACCTCACGTGTATTGGTCATAGACGGGATGAACTAGAGGAGTTAGTTGATGCGCTTGTTGATGCCGGGATTGAAAATGTGCTTGCCCTGCGAGGCGACCACGTGCCGGGCGTGAGCGAAGGTGAGTTGCGATACGCGGCCGAACTCATTGCGTTGATCCGCCAAAGACACCCTGATTTGTGCATCGGCGCAGCCTGCTATCCAGAAAAGCACCTGGAAGCACCGGATTTCGAGATTGATGTCAACCATCTCAAGTCCAAGGTAGATGCGGGCGTGGACTTTCTCGTAACCCAACTCTTTTTTAAGAATCGATACTATTTCGACTTCTTAGACCGAGTGAACTCTGCTGGCATTAAAGTGCCGATCGTACCGGGGCTCATGCCCGTCACCAACGTCGCCCAGATTGAGCGATTTACTCAGATGTGCGGAGCAGAGATCCCGGAACCACTCCACGAGCGGCTCGACAAGTGGCGCGACGACGAGCAGGCCGTAGTCGCGACGGGAATCGAGTGGGCGATCCGCCAGGGCCGGGAGCTTCTCGCAAAAGGTGCACCGGGGCTGCACTTCTACACCCTGAATCGATCGTTGGCCACGCGCGTCGTGCACGCGAGTTTGAGCGGAATCTAACCAATGAGCGAAGACAGGAAGGAAACAAGAGGGGAAATCACCTACGATCCATTGGTGGCGTTCATGGCATTGTTCGAGAACGTGCGCGCCACAGACGACTCGGTGGATGCTTTTGAAGGGCTCGGCGTCGAAGATCGGCTTAAGCGGCACATCGTACAAGGGATCAAGAAACGCCTTGAAACTCACCTTGCGTCGGCAATGGAGCAGTACAGTCCTCTCCACATCATCAACGAGATATTGCTCGACGGGATGAAGACGGTCGGGGAGCTTTTTGGAGCAGGCAAGATGCAACTACCGTTCGTTCTCCAAAGCGCGGAAGTGATGAAGGCGGCGGTCGCCTATCTCGAACCGCACATGGACCGGGTCGAAGGGCAAGAGAAGGGGAGCATTCTTCTTGCTACGGTTGCCGGCGACGTTCACGACATCGGAAAAAATCTCGTGGACATCATCCTGACGAACAACGGCTACCGGGTCGTCAATATCGGGATCAAGCAACCGATCAACACCATCCTCGAGTCGGCAGAGAAGGAGAACTGCGATGTCATTGGCTTGAGTGGTCTTCTCGTCAAGTCAACGTTGGTCATGCGCGACAATCTCGTCGAAATGAACCGCCGTGGTGTCTCCTCTATCCCCGTTATTCTGGGGGGTGCCGCGCTTACTCGATCCTATGTAGAAGAAGACCTGCGCGAAATTTATGACGGACGGGTGTTCTACGCGAAAGATGCCTTTGAAGGCTTGAGTCTGATGGAGACCATCGCGTCATCTGGGGCTTCCGTTCCCCCTTCGCCAGAACCATTAGCAGGGGCTACGGCGGCATCCCATCGAAGACCGGAAAGGGACGAGGCGCTATACGTCTTTACCGGTGAAAGAAGCGATACGCCGCCCACGACAACAATTCCGACTCTGCCGTTCTACGGTGCCAAAAAACGGACTCAGTTCGACATCTTTGAACTGTATCGCTACATCAATCCAATAGCGTTGTTCCGGGGGCAGTGGCAATACAAAAAACCCGAGGAGATGACCAACCCTGAGTTCACGTTGTGGTTGGAAGAGCATGTCCGGCCCATCTTTGAACAGAAACAGCGCGAGCTAGCCGGAGTAATGAAACCTGCCGTGAAGTGGGGATACTTTTGGGCGCAAAGCGAAAGGAATGACCTCATTATCTATCACGAAGACCAGCGCACGGAGCGCGCTCGGTTCACCTTTCCACGGCAGCGAGATGGCCAACGGCTTTGCCTATCGGACTTCTTCCGCTCCGTGGATTCTGGTGAGATGGATGTGGCGGGGTTCCACATTGTAACGGTTGGCGGGGAAGTCTCGGAGTACGAACGCTCTCTGTTTGCGAGGGGCGACTATCAGGATTATCTCTATGTGCATGGAATGGGGGTTGAGACGGCGGAGGCACTGGCCGAATACTGGCACCAGATCATCCGTCGCGAGATGGGGATTGACGATGAAGAGCCGGATGAGTTTCGCTTGCTCTTTTCTGCTCGGTACCACGGCTCACGCTATTCGTTTGGCTATCCCGCCTGCCCGAACCTAGAAGATCAAGCGATTCTGATGGATTTGCTGGAGCCAGCGGATATCGGGATTACATTGAGTGAAGAGTTCATGTTGGAGCCCGAGCAAAGCACCAGCGCGATCATTGTTCACCATCCATCGGCGAAGTACTTCAATATCCGGTAAGCCAAACAATCTTCTGTGAGATGGGTGAATGGTGCTCACGGAGCACATTGGCGCCGACGCTCGATCCGATGCCTTCTGAGGATAAAGAAAGCCCCCACCGGCGGACCGGTAGGGGCTTCGTCTATTAGCCCGATCGCTTAGTGGGCGTGGCCGTGGCCTTCGTCTTCCTTTTCGGGAAGCTCGGCAATCGCGGCCTCTGTCGTAATCAGCAGGCCCGCAATGCTCGCCGCATTTTCCAGGGTCGCGCGAACCACCTTCGCCGGGTCAACGACACCCGCCTTGCGGAGGTCTTCGTATTCCAGAGTCGAAGCGTTGAAGCCTTCGTTGCCGTTCTTGGCGCTTTTTACACGCTCAACAACAACACTGCCTTCCACGCCTGCGTTTTCCGCAATGGTGCGAAGCGGTGCTTCAATTGCTCGGGCGATGATCTGAATTCCGATCTGCTCGTCACCCTCACCAGTGAGGCCGTCAAGCGATTTGCCACTACGAACAAGCGCAACGCCACCTCCGGGAACGATGCCTTCTTCAAGCGCCGCCCGGGTTGCCGCCAAAGCGTCTTCCACTCGAGCCTTTCGCTCCTTCAAAGCAGTCTCAGTCGCTGCTCCGACCTTGACCACCGCAACGCCACCCTTGATCTTCGCGAGGCGCTCTTGCAACTTCTCCTTGTCGTAGTTGCTGTCGGTGGTTTCGATTGATCGCTCGATCTGCTTCACTCGACCGGCGATTTGCGCCTTGTCGCCCTTTCCGTCCACGATCGTGGTGTGGTCCTTTGTGATGACCACGCGGGCAGCGGAACCGAGCATCTCCGGCTTCACGCTGTCCAACTTCAGACCGAGGTCCTCGCTGATGAACTGCCCACCCGTGACAATCGCCATGTCTTCCAGCATCGCCTTGCGCCGATCACCGAAGCCAGGGGCCTTGACTGCCGCTACAGGAAGGTTTGCGCGGAGACGATTGAGGACCAGCGTAGCAAGGCACTCGCTTTCCACATCTTCCGCGATAATCAATAGCGGGCGACCTTGGCGGAGCACCTGCTCCAACAGGGGAAGGATGTCCTGAACGTTGCTAATCTTCTTCTCGAAGAAGAGAATCGCCGGATCCTCGAACACGGTCTCCATCCGGGCCGGGTCGGTAATGAAGTACGGCGAGAGGTACCCCTTATCAAATTGGAGTCCCTGGACGATCTCGTAATGCGTCTCGCTGGACTTGCTTTCTTCAACGGTAACTACGCCATCTTTGCCAACTTTTTCGATGATCTCAGCTACCAATGCGCCGATCTCGGCATCCTTGGCACTGATCGTCGCGACTTCGGCCATGCCTTTGGCGTTGGTCACTTCCGTGGACAGCGTCTTCAGGTGGCTGACAATCGTCGTTACGGCCTTGTCAATGCCCTTCTTGATCTGCATCGGGTTGCTACCGGCGGCCACATTTCGTGCGCCCTCTCGATAGATGGCTTGCGCCAAAACGGTCGCGGTGGTCGTACCGTCACCGGCGATGTCATTGGTCTTGCTGCTGACTTCCTTGATCAACTGCGCACCCATGTTCTCGAACCGATTCTCGACTTCGATCTCTTTAGCAATCGTAACTCCGTCATTGATGACAGTCGGACTACTAAACTTCTTCTCAAGGATCACGTTTCGTCCGCGAGGGCCAAGCGTGACCTTCACGGCATTGGCCAACTTGTCGACTCCGGCTTCGATGGACTTGCGTGCCTCGATACCGTACTTGAGTTCCTTGGCGGCCATTACTTCTTGCCTCCTACGGCGGCCTTGGCTTCCATCAGAACCGCGAGGACATCTTCGGTTCGGATGATTAGATAATCCTTCCCACCGACGGTGACTTCGGTTCCGGCGTACTTGCCGTAAAGAATGGTGTCGCCAACGCTAACATCTACCGAGGCGATCTGGCCACTATCCAGTCGCTTACCTGGGCCAACTGCGATGACGGTGCCTTTGAGCGGCTTTTCTTGCGCCGAATCCGGAAGGATAATGCCTCCGGACGACACTTCTTCTTTCGCCGCCGCTTCCACAACGATTCGGTCGTGCAACGGTTTTAAAGTCATTTGTGTGCTCATTTCGAACCTCCGTAGAGAAGGTTCATTGATTAGCAGTATAGCGAGGAGAGTGCTAATCGGACGGGGCGGCAGTCCTACACATTTGGGCCATCCGTACACGTGAGCCTGACTTGAGAAAATGCCGCTACAATAGGTCAGGGAAGTCGTCATGGAACCGCGAGAGAAGATTGCTCACTTGGTGCGCCGCCTTGGACTAGGTGGAGGTGCGCGCGAGATCGAGAAGTACGTATCACTGGGCTACGACGGAACTCTGAACCGCCTACTCGAGTTCGATGGTAAACCGAAGGACGCCTTCAACCCGCTTCGTGCGGCCGTAAACCCTGATGCCGAGGATGCTGAGCCCGGTTACTACCGGTTCGTAGCGGTTTGGGTTCACGCACTGATTTCCACGGACGAACCGCTTCGCGAGAAACTCGCTATTTTCTGGCATGACCACTTTGCGGTAACTGTCGCGGACGTCGAACACGGGATCATGAATCTCGAGTACATGCAGACCCTGCGGGAGATCGCAGGGTTGCCCTTCTCACAAATACTTGAGCGGATGGCGTTCGACCCCGCTTTGATGCGACAACTGAATGCCGACACCTCTCGAAAAGGACACCCAAACGAAAACTTCGCGCGAGAACTGCTTGAGTTACATACGGTTGGGATTGACCAGTATGAAGAGCGTGACATCATGGACGCCGCAAGAGCTTACAGCGGCATCGTCATCGTGGACGAATGGTGGATGGCAGGGAAGACCAACAAAGAGCGACTCGCTCGTATGCACGATGATAAGAGCATGCTTCTCGGCACCGGATTTGTACCGGCGTTCCACGATGATGGGGCAAAAGAAGTACTCGGTTTGAAAGGGAGTTTCGGTCCGCATGAACTGCTGGCGCATTTGGCGAATCACCCATTAACCGCAAGGCACATTAGCGGCAAGCTTTGGCACTACTTCGCCGGCACGGAAGCTACTACCGCAATTCTCGACTCATTAGTAGGGGTTTGGCAACGAACCGGTGGAGACACGAAAGCGATTGTGCGCGCGATTACGGAGCGACCTGAATTCTGGGCAGAGAGTGCCGTGCGCACTAGAGTCAAGTCTCCGGTCGAATTCGTAACCGACCAATACCGCTCGTACGGAATCGGCGACTTGATCGCTCCCCTCGTGCGTGACGGACAAATTGATGAAGCGTTAGACAAAAAGCTTTGGGAAATCTGGGGCGGTTTTTACTATCTCTGCGACCGGCTAGGAATGTCGTTGTTCCGACCACCCTCCGTTGCCGGATGGGACTGGGGTAAGGCGTGGATCACAACTGACACTATCGCAAAACGAATAGAAACCGATGGACCGATGCGATGGAAAAAGCCCGATCCGAACAAGGAGGAATGGTGGCCCGACGAAGCGCAAAAGCGCCTGATCGCTTATGTGAAGAATCTGCGACCAGATACGGAAGAGATGATCGTGCGCGGGGTCGAACGGTTTTTCGATTCTGAGTTGACAGACGATCGTCGGCAACCGATTGCCGAGTTCTTGAAGGGGCTCAATGCGGTCGTCATCTTCGGCGGTGCCGATGAGAGGACAATGGGTTGGGTCTTGGATCGGACATACCGGCTTGTCCGGGCAACTCCCGAGTACCAACTGTGTTAAGGAGAGGATTCTTCGTGAAACTGCACTGGCAAAATTGCCAGAAAGTCCGCGATGTATACATTTTCATGGACATCATCGTGTTAGACTGGAGCCCTTAGGGGGAGGGGTTTCTCTCCTCTTGGGAGGAATACCTAATGAAACTCACTTCATTACGACTCGCGATCTCCGCGTCGGCGATCGCAATGGCGAGTCTAACTCTAGCGACCATTGCGCCGATGCCGCCGCAAACGGGAACATTCACGGGAAGTACTCGTGGCTACTGGTTCACGGCTCCAACTTCCTTTACCATCACGGGCATCAAAGTGCTTCGTCAGGATGGAAACACTTCAGCGACGGTGCAAAACTTCGCCGTTCTGAAGTTTAACGGTGCCGTGCCTCCTCCGGACTTCTCGGCAACCACGAATGCTTTTACGCAAGAGGCTCTTGGCCTGGGTGCTCCGATCGACGTCTTCGCTCCGGTAAGTGTATTGGTCAACGCTGGCGACGTGATTGGCATTTACGGAAACACGGCTGTCAGCGACACATCAACTTCTGGAATGAACTCATACGGAAATGGATCGCTGGGCACTATGATTGACGGCAACTTTGTTTCGCTCAATCGTTCCGGGATGCAGTTCCACCTCGGAAGTGCAACTTCGCCAGGCGGAATGCATGATGTTTGGGGCGAACCCGCTTCAACGAACATCACACGAATCGAGTTCGAGTACGGTGCCGTGCCTGAGCCGGCTTCGATGGTTGCCCTGGGTGTTGGTGCCCTTGCGCTGTTGCGACGCCGACGCAAATAACTCTTCTGATTGTTGTTGCCCCCGATCTATTGGCTCGGGGGTCTTTACTTGTCAGACCCTCTGCAACTTGCGGAGCCTTTCCAACTCTTCGTCGGCTCTGGCCCACATTTCCATGGCTAACTCGAGAGTTCTCTGGGCCGATTCGTGCTCTTCGCAGAGAGCCACTACGTCTTCTCCCTCTGGGGCGGCCAGACGTTCTTCCAAGCGACGTACATTCTCTTCCGCTCGTTCAACAGCGGATTCTGCCGCCCTCAATCCCTTTTCTTGCTCGCCTATTCTCTTGGAGATTTCTCGCGGCGACAGCATCTCGCGCGGCTGAGTTGCTGTGTTTTGATCCGCAACCTCTGCTGTGATCGGCTCTTGAAGCACAGTTCGCGGGAGGTCACGGAATCCGCCGGGATAGGACTGCACTCCATTTCGATGAATGGTTAGAACATGTGCGGTGAGTTCAGAAAGCAACCAGCGATCGTGGGAAATCAATACAAGAGTGCCGGGGTAGTTACGTAAGATGGCAGCCAAAGCCTCCCGGCTATCCATGTCTAGGTGGTTTGTTGGTTCGTCAAGCACAAGAAGATTCGGTTGCTGAACCGTCAGCCATGCAAGTTGGAGTTTGTTTCGCTCTCCTCCACTCAGTGCTCGGATGGGTTTGTAGACGTCATCGCCGTAGAAGAGAAACTGGCCGAGAAGGCCCCGCGCGGGGCCAGCATCCATTCCTGCTTCCCAAATCATGAACTCCAGCGGAGTCATGTCCAAATCGAGTTGGACGGCATCCTGCGAGAAGTAACCGAGTTCAACATTGCTTCCGAGTCGAATCTGCCCTCCGAGCGGATCTAACTCTCCAGAGAGAAGACGGCACAAAGTGGATTTGCCGATTCCGTTCTCTCCGACTACACCCCACTTGTCGCCGAAACGAACTGTCCAATCCATCGGTCCAAAAAGAGGTTTGCCGGGATATCCAACCTCTAACCTCTTCGCTTCGATGACAAGATCTCCACTTCGTTTGACCGAATTGAAACCGCCGGCAATGCCCTTATCTCGCGTCGGCGCATCCGTGCGGATGGCCATGAGTTTGTGCATCATCTTCTGCCGACCCCTTGCCTGAGCAGTGCGTTGACTGTTCATGAATCGACGAACGAACTCGTCAAGTTTTGCAATTTCCTCGGCCTGCTTCTCGGCCACGATAGCTTGCCGGTCAAGTTCCTCTTGCCGTACCCGACGGTACTGTGCCCAGGGGCCGGGATAAACGTGGACACGATGATCTCTAATCTCGAAGAATCGGTCGGCCGTTCGCTCCAAAAACGTGCGATCATGCGAAACGATCAGGACTGCACCTGGGTATCGCTGAACCCATGACTCCAGCCATTCCGTCGCCGCGAGATCAAGGTGGTTCGTCGGCTCATCGAGAATGAGAAGATCAGGCTCCTCCAGAAGGAGTCGTGCTAAAGCGAGTCGGGTGCGTTGCCCACCGCTCAATGTGCTGGTCAAACGATCATCGTCTTCTTGACTGAAGCCAAGGCGCCGAAGGACGCTTTCAACACTGTTTTCGGCGGCATATGCTTCCATCTCGTGAAGTTGCTCGCCGAGTTCGTGCCATTCGGTCATCAATTCTTCGTTTGAAGGATCGGACTCCAACGCGGATGCCAAATCGTCGTATCGGCGCTTGATCGCTAGCGCTTCGCGTACTCCGCGCTCGGCTTCCTCCCGCACGGTGGAGCCTTCATCCGTGGGAGCATGCTGACTAAGGTACGCGATCCGACGCTTCGGTGCGAGCCAGACAGAGCCTGAGTCCGACTCTTCGAAACCTGTAATGATGCGCAGAAGTGTGGTCTTGCCAGTCCCGTTCCGGCCGACCAAAGCGACCTTTTCGCGCGGACCAATCGCGAACGATGCATCTTCAAGAATTACGTCAGTTCCGTATGACTTGGCGACTCCGGATAGGCGAAGAATCATGCGCTAACGCTGAAGGAGATTGGCATCGCCAGTGAGCAGATTGAGAATTCCTGCTTCGCCTTTGTCTGTACCGTAGGCGAGCAAAGGCTGCGTTGGGTGACCATGAACGGTAGTTAAAGAACCGCCGCATAGCCATCGATCTCGGAGTTCCTTCCCGTCTGGTGAGTAGCCGAGAATCTGCCCTTGGTAGTTTCCAATGACCAGCATCGGTTCAGGTTTGATGACGTAAGAGACGTCCTCCGGACGAGGCGTTTCAATGGTGGTCGAGCCACCTTGCTTGTCGAAGATCATAACCGAACTATTCATCATAGCGACCGCGAGATAACGCCCGTCGGGTGAAAATGCACCTTCGGTTGCATCCACATTTATGTGCACTGGTGAGATGGAACTGCGCAACACGGTCTCAGTCCATTTGATTCCTGTCTGATTCGAATCAAAGACAGGCCCGAATCCAGCGACCGTCCCCTGTGAACTCAACGCCATGCCGTAGGCGTCGCTGTCCATTGAAATTACCGTCTTTGGTTGACCATCTCTCAAGGGATAGGGCCACGACTTCACCTTGTTGTCATAACCGGCAGCATAAAACTCGCCCCGACCGAACGCAACACCGCTTACATAACTTGTCCCGGCTCTGATGCGAGCAATCCGACGGTTATCGCTACCATCCCACAATATGATTTGTCCATCGGCACCACCGGAAACGAGGACGTTGCTATCTGCGCTGTAGGCAAGAGAAGTCACGTGCTCGGTGTGTCCCTCATGCGTCCGAAGCAGTCTTCCATCCTCAACCATCCAAACTCGAACCACGTTGTCCCATCCGGCTGTTGCCACGACTCGACCGTCGGGCCGGAACGCTACGGCGGTCACAGAATCTGCGTGAGCAGGACTGATTGCTTGCCCCAGAAGCATTCCCATGGCCATCGCATGTCCGATCATTCCCCTCATTCTAGTTCAATCAGTCTCGGAATGGGGAAAAGCATGGGAATGGTCCGTGAGAAGGTTCTATGGCATTTGGCGACTCACCAAAAACTGACAATGGGTAGCGGTCACAATCAATCCCATGGCGGACCGCAACAACTCGAAATCCTTCGAGGACTTTCAACCGCCGAACAGTACTGAAGCCGAGATGGCGGTCTTGGGCTCGGTCCTTCTCAGCACGAATGCCGTCAACGAAGTCACCCAAATTCTAACGGCGGAAGACTTTTATCAGATTGCCCATCAAGACATCTATCGCGTGATCGAACAGATGGTCGCGAACCGGGTCACCGTTGATCTCGTCACGGTTCGAAACGAACTCGCCAGCCGAGACATGCTGGAGAAGTTAGGCGGGGTTGGATATCTCGTTCGACTCACAAACGAAGTTCCCAGTACCGTTGCGGCGTCGGACTACGCACGAATCGTTAAGGAGAAGGCGAGACTCCGGATGCTCATTGAGGTTGGCCAAAAGATTTCAGGTCTCGTGCATGACTCGTCCATGAGCACGCAAGAGAAACTGGAAGCCGCCGAATCGATGGTTTACCAAGTGAAGTCGCAGGATCGTAGCGAGTTCTTCAAACCTCTCGGTCACCACGCTTCAGAGTTTTTCCAAGGCATTGAGCGTTTGATGAATGACGATGCCGCCGTGGCCGGATTGGAAACTGGCTATAGCGATTTCGATCTAAAGACAACAGGATTCAGCCCCGGCGATCTCATAATCCTTGCCGCGAGACCGGCGATGGGGAAGTCGTCTTTGGTAGTCAACTTCGGGCTCAATATCGCGCGATCTACTCAGCAACCTGTGGCTCTATTCTCCCTGGAAATGAGCGGAGAGCAACTCGTTCGAAGAATGATCTCGATGCTCAGCGGAGTTGCAATGAACGAAATGCG
>JAHBTC010000088.1 GCA_019638835.1 Fimbriimonadaceae bacterium | reverse complement strand
GATGAGTATCGGATTCACGACCAATATTATACTTTTGTGGCCTCAATAACGGAATCTGTGAAAATGGGTAGCCGTTACCATCCTACTTCTCTTACGTAAACTCAGCGAACACGTCCGTGAGCTACCCCATTCCCCGACCCGACGGACCGCGCGATCCCGTGCCGATGATCCGCGCCAAAGTTCCGTTCACCGATGAAGAGATCGTGCAGGCCGTTCTGGATGTTGTAGACCCCGACCAAGATCCGACGGATCACGCCGCATACTTTGCACTTTGGTATCCGCTGGCGGGCTCGCGAAGCATCTTTGAGGAGTACCGCTTTCAGAAGCGGATGCCGCAACCTGTGGCCGCCCGCGACCCGTTTGTTTTGCATTACGCGTTGCATAAGTTCCGCCACGATTGGGAGGCGGAGAGGGCCGCCGTCACCCGAAAACTGGATCGCGAGGAACATGACCTCACAGGCGTCAATAATCGGCTCGCGAAGTACGAAATGCGGCTTGATCATCGCCCCGGTTTGGTTGATCCCGCAATGGCCGACCTTCGTAACGACCGACGCACCGAACTCCGTCGTTTGCGCGAGAAGATCATGTCTCTTCTCAAGGAGATTGATGCCGAGCGGAAACTCATCCGCGAATACTACGATCCGCTGTTCGCCATGGCCGATGAGGTGTTGTTTGAACTCCGAGTCCGTGACTCGGCAACGGTTCTCAACCGAGCGCAATCGGCCGCAGACGCGGTGCAGAGCCAACTCGCTGATACGGAAATGCAACGCGCCAAAATCGTCGCCGATGCCGCGAGCGCCAAGGCGAAACTTGACCAACTTTCTGCTCGGTATGCCGACCTGCAACGGGAAGCCGCCGAGATCAAACTCCAGGTTGGCTCGCTCTCGTGATGTAAAGAGGGCAACCCATGTGTCCTCATTCGGATACTATCAGTAGGTCGCGATGAGTGAGGTGCCGCCCCAAGCCGAGTTCGAGGTTTTGACCGACTCGGATATCGCCCGGCACTACGCGGCAGCGCGAAAGCGACAACCTCCCCTCGAGTGGCAAGTCCGGTTCCACCGGCGTTGGCGCGCATTTTGGGGTCGGCCACCGCTCCCGCTGTTGCCCGATGAACTCCCCCACGCCTTCTCTTGGGATGACCCTCGGTGCGTCCGCGCCGTGGCTCAAGAGATTGCGAACGACTGCCAGGCGGAAGCCGAACGCCTTCGCGGGCGAGTCAGCGTAGACCTTGATCGCGTTCGGGAGTCTTTGCGCGAACTCAAAGCGATTGAAGGTCGGTTTGATGCCGAAGTAGTCCGCGCTGAAACCGGCCCCGCCAAAACTCTTGCCGAAGAACGCAGAGACGAAGCCACCCGCCTTGTCAAAGAACTGCGCGCGTTGGAGTCGAGGCTCGTCAGCGAAGACACCGCAATCCGGGAAGCCATCAAGCCGGTCACGGATGCACTGGATCAACTGGACACGCTTACGCGCATCGGAGACGGTTTGGCCGTGCTTCAAGAAGCATCAGGGCTCGCGGCGGCGGCCGAGCAACGCCGACGCCAACGTCGAGAAGAGATTGAGGTTCTGCGGCAAATAGCTGAGCGCACCCGACAGCGTCTGGACGGCCTTTCTCAAACCCTCGATATGCGCGAGCAAGCGATGTTGGAACTGGATCACCTTGCCCGTACGTCTTCTGCGCCGTTGCCGGAAGTCCAAGAAGAACGCCAGACATTGAGCGAGTAGCCCCCTCGACCGCGTTTGGACAGATAGAATGGAGGGGTGAGCGACCTGAATGATCGGGTGAAGGCCCTAAGCGCGTTGATGGACGAGTTTGGCCTCGACCGCGCGGAATGGAAGGGCGAAGATTGGGCGGTGGAACTCGGTCGCCATCCTTCCGGAGAAGCGGTCGCCGCGCCGATCCTTATGGCGGCTCCTGTCGCTGCCGATGGCGTCGCCAAGCCGAAGACACCGCGTGCCAAGAAACCCAAGGTGGAGGAGACTGGCGTCCCGGTGACCAGCCCTATGACAGGCATTTATTACGGGTCGCCTAGCCCTGGCGCCGCCGCATTCGTATCCGTCGGCCAGACGGTCCAAGCCGGCGAAGTCGTCGGACTCATTGAGGCGATGAAGGTTTTCAATGAAATCACCGCTCCCGTAAGCGGCGTCGTGTCCGCAGTAAAGGTAGAGAATGGCCAACTTGTCCAACCCGGTGATGTCCTCGTCCGCATTGGTTGAGCCTCGGCCCTTGCGCGTCGGACTCCTCGGATTCGGCACGGTGGGCGAAGGCACGTACCGAATGCTGTTGGATAACGCCGAAAGCGTTGCGGCCAAGGCTGGCATTCCCCTTGTCGTGCAACGTGTCGGGGTGCGCGATACCCAGAAGCCGCGGTCCGCACCGAGTGGACTGTTTACGTCCGATTTACAGTCGGTCGTGGATGACCCAGAAGTTGACATCGTGGTTGAGGTCATCGGGGGTATTGACCCGGCGGTAGCGCTTGTTGAGAGGGCATTGGCAAACAAGAAGCCCGTCGTCACGGCGAACAAAGAGATGATCGCCAAGGTCGGGCACCGTCTTGTGAATCAAGCGCACAAGAACGGCTTAGACCTCCATTTTGAAGCCGCCGTTGGAGGGGGTATCCCGGTGATCCAAGCCCTGAAGCACCAACTCGCCGGTAATGACGTGCCCCGGATGCTTGGCATCCTGAACGGGACAAGCAACTATATCTTAACAAAGATGTCGGAGACCGGTGCACCGTTCGATGAGGTGCTGGCGGAAGCGCAAGGGCTCGGCTACGCCGAAGCGGATCCCACGAACGATGTGGACGGATTCGACACCCTTTACAAGATTGCGATACTTGCGGGGATCGTCTACGGCGGTCCGGCGGACCTCGATCAAATTCATCGGGAAGGAATCCGTCACCTCGACGCGCGAGAGTTTGATTACGCGAGGATTCTTGGGTACACGATCCGGTTGCTGGGGGTCGCGGAAGAGTGTGGCCCGCGCCGCGTCCGGCTACGGGTGCATCCCACAATGGTCAAGAACGACCACCCACTTGCGGGTGTGCGCGATGTGTTCAACGCGTTGTGGTTCCACGGCGATTTCGTCGGTGATCTCATGTTTAGCGGGCGTGGTGCCGGAGCGGACCCAACTGCCAGTGCGGTAGTGGGCGACTTGATCGACGTCGCGCGGAACTACAACTTACAGGGTTCAGGAAGCGCGATCCCCTACGGTCAGTCTCTTGCGATGGAGCCGATGGAAACGGTCGAATCGCGCTACTACGTGCGACTCAACGTTTTGGACCGACCTAACACGCTTGGGCGTATTGCCACCGCCTTCGGCGAACATGAGGTGGGACTGGCCGAGATGGAGATGCATGTGGTTGGGCCGGATGAAGGGGAAATCGCGTTCCTCACCCACATTTCGAAGGAGGGCGATTTCGTCCGTTCGCTTACTGCGATCGAGGAGTTGCCCGTTGTGAACATGGTTGCGGCTTGGATGAGGGTGGAGGGCTAATGCCACGCGTTGCGGTCGTTCAGGACGATCCGAAGTTTGGCGAGCATGTCGCCAACGCCACGCTGGTTGTCAATCATCTGAAGTCATTGAAGGAACAGGGCGTTCAGATTGCCGTCTTTCCCGAATGCTTCCTCACCGGCTACTGTGTTGCCACGGCGGAGGCCGCCCACGAGATCGCGATCACGGCTCCCGAACCTCAGTCGCTTTACGAGGACGATGCAGACGGGGCGTGGTATCTCGACCCCTGTTTCGTGACGGTGATGGAAGCAGTGGACGAGACCGGCATCATCACGGTAGTCGGATATGCATCGGAGGACGCGCTGGGGGTCCTGCATAACGAGGCCGCGCTCTTGGTTCCGGGGGAGGCACCGCAGGTCTATCGCAAGACGCATCTCCCCGAACTAGGCTACGACAAGTTTGTCCAGCCCGGAAGCGATATTCCAGTATTTGACACACCCCTGGGGCGCATCGGTATTGGGATCTGCTTTGACCTTCGCGCCCCGGAGATGACCCGGCTACTCGCGTTACAAGGAGCCGACCTCGTCGCCTTGCCGACGAACTGGCCGGTAGGGGCTGAAGTGAGCGCGGATACGATCGCTCCGGCGCGGGCGGCCGAGAACAAAGTGTTTCTCGTCACGGCGAACCGGTGCGCGACGGAAAACGGATTCCAGTTCATCGGACACTCAGGGATCTATGGCGTCGGCGGCGAAGTTATTGCCAAAGCCGGCGAGACGGCGGAGACGTTGATTGCCGACTTGGACTTCGCTCAGGCACGAAACAAGCGGACGGTTGGCATCCCTGGGCAGTATGAGACGACGGTGTTTGAGAGCCGCCGCCCAGAACTGTACGAAGGGCTGGTGGAGCCGACGTTACCGGACGTTGCCGACGAATAAAAAGTTGGCTTCTTATGAGCCGCCTGATGGGCGGATCGTGACCGAAGGCGGTGTGAACCGAACCGAGGCAAAAAACGCCTTCACAGAGTCCGAATCCACCGACTCCTTCGGCCCGACCACCAACGCATGAACAACCAACGGTCGCCGAAGTAGGATCATGTGCCGCATGAGAGGGCCGTGCTCCACCTGGATGTCAAACTGCCGCCCCGGTGAGCCATCCACTCGGACGTACTTGTGATTCAGGACTACAAACTTCGTCATCGTCTGCGCCCCATCCCGCGCTCGGTCAAGGATCTCGTCGTCCCGCAACTCAGAAAGGGCTTCGGGCGAAAACGTGATTACGTCCACCCGCATCAACGAGTCTTGGAAGGGCAACTCCCAGGCAGTGCGCTTGAGCACTCCCGGTTCGCCCTTGAGTTCTAACTCACGCGATTCCACCGGCTGCGGAAACTCAACCCACACCGAATGAGGCGTGAGTTGAGTCGGGGCAATTGCCGCGCCCAGAAGGAATGCGGTCAAGGTCATAACGAATAGACGCCCGCGTACTTCGCGCGGATTCCTTTGAGATAGTGCTCGGGGTTCATCCGTTCGCCCGTTGCCATTTCCATCAGTACTTCGGGCTGGTAGCGGCTTCCGTGGCGATAAATCTTATCAATCAACCAATCCAGAATCGGTTTGAAGTGCCCCTTCGCCATCAGTTCATCGGTATTGGGGATGTCCTTCTGCAAGGCGTTCCAGATCTGATAGCTAAGGAGATTGCCCTTTGAGTAAGTGGGGAAGTAACCGATCAGGGCCGCACTCCAGTGGACGTCTTGCAGACAGCCGACGCTGTCCGATGTCGGCGTGATGCCGAGGTACGAGTTGTATTTCTCGTTCCACGCCTCCGGCAGATCCGCAACCTTGAGTTCGCCGCTTACGAGAGCGCACTCCAGTTCGAATCGCACCATGATGTGTAGGTTGTACGTCACCTCGTCAGCCTCCACACGGATGAAGGTCGGCTCGACCTTGTTGATTCCTCGGTAAAAGTGATCGAGGTTCACGTTGGATAGTGCCGGGAAAGTGCCCTGCAGTTGCGGAAGGAAGTGCTGCCAGAACGGTCGACTCCGACCGACAATGTTCTCCCAAAGTCGACTTTGGCTTTCGTGGACGCCGAGCGAAACTCCTCCGGCGAGTGCGGTGCGATCCCACTCCATCGGACTCCCTTGCTCGTACATCCCGTGGCCGGCTTCATGCAGGCTGCCAAAAATCGCGGAGCCAAGATAGTCTTCGTACCGCGTAGTCAATCTCACGTCGCCCACGCTGAAGTTGGTGCAAAACGGGTGCGCGGCGATGTCCTGTCGACCGCGTTCAAAGTCAAAACCAATAGCTTGCACCAGCATTTCGGTGAACTTCCGCTGGTCTTCCTGCTCCCATTTTCCGGTGAGGAAGGAGTTATCGGGTTGGTTTGGCGACTCATTGATCTCCCGCACCAAATCCACTAGCGGTTGTCGCACAGAATCGAACATCGCTTCCCAAGACTTCTTGGTTGCGCCTTCCTCGTACTGATCGGTCAGCGCATCATACGGGTGGTCGATGTAACCCAGATACTCGGCTTCTTCGCGAGCGAGATCCATCATCTCGGCGAGAGCGGGTGCAAAGTGCGCAAAGTTGTTCTCCTTACGGGCTTTCACCCAAATCTCGTGCGCTTCGGTGCTTCGCTTCACTTTGCGCGCAACGAATTCAGCGGGCAACTTGGTGCTGATCGCCATCTGCCGTTGCACCACCCGCACGAACGCCGCTTCTTCTGAATCCCCATTTGCTTCCTTGGCGGCTTCGCTCAGTGTTCGCTGCGTTTCTTCGCTGACAAACATTTCGTGCGCCATGCGGGATAATCGGCTCCCGTGCTCTGCGCGGGCGGCGTTTCCTCCGTCCGGCATATAGCATTGGTGATCCCAATCAAGCACGGCTGTGGCCGCGTTCAGTGCATTGACATCAAAGAGTCGTTCTTTGAGTTCATTGACTTTGCTCATGCTGGGCAGAATACCGAGTGACTACGACTGACCCACGGGCTGAATGACGGGCGCGACCTTGCGGAGGGCGTCCACCACGCGGGGGTCAAACTGTCCGCCCGCGTCGTTCGCTAATCTTTCCAGGGCGTCCTGCCAAGGAATCGGATCGCGCCAGATCGCCCCGGCGGTCAAAACGTCGTATGCCTCTGCCACCGCCAAGATCCGCGCTCCGATAGGTATCTCGATTCCTTCGAGTCCATCCGGGTAGCCGCCGCCGTCCCATCGCTCGTGGTGATGCCGAATACTTGGCACGGCGTCGCGCAGTTCTTCGTAATCTTCTAAAACTTCTTCGGCGGCCTCGGCGTGTCGGCGGAGCGTCTTCAGATCATCTTCGGTGAGTTCGCCAATGCGCCGGAGTAAGTCAGCAGGGACGCGCATCTTGCCGATGTCGTGCAGTTGGGCGGCCCGCCGGAGAAGCATGAGTTCGTCATCGGTGAGCCCGAGGCTCTCGCCCATCGCGACGGCATAGACGCTTACTCGGTCGGCATGGGCTCGTTCCCCTGGTTCATGAACGTCAAGGGCGATTTGAAGGGTGCGTACGGTGAGGTCGAGGTCGGTCATAGGTTGCTCAGTTGCTGGACGGCAAGGGATATTTCTTTGGGATTTGCAGTTCGCGGATCGAGCCATAGTTGCCCTTGCTCGACCGTGCCGATGAGAGGAGTTTCCAGAGCCCGCAACCGCGCGGCAAGCTGTGAAGGGTCATCGGCATCCAGGCGCGCCCGGAAGGTGGCTATCTCAACACCTGGCATCGCGCCTCCACCCATTTGCGTGGTTCCCGCCTCAACTTTTGCGCCGGCGCGAAAGGCGTTGGCCAGTTGCTGGGCTTCTTCCTTGACCTGCGAGAGAGGGCGGCGAACTGATTCCCAAACCGGCAACTCTCTTGCATTCCCCTGTTGATAGGCACGCAGTGTTTGCGAGAGCGTTGCCAGAGTCCACTTGTCGGCGCGAACGGCGCGGGCGATTGGATGTGACTTGATCTTTGCGATGACATTTCGACGACCGAGGATGACGCCCGCTTGCGGGCCACCCAGAAGTTTGTCGCCGCTGGCGATCACGACGTCGGCACCGTCATCAATGGCTTCCCGCAGAGTTCGTTCGTGCGGCAATCCGAATTCTTCAGTCTTCAAGAGGCAACCACTCCCCATGTCGTCCACAAACGTCCAGCCTTGCGCATGGGCGAGTTCGGCCATTTCTTGGGCCGAAACTTCCGCGACAAAGCCGGATTGCCGAAAATTGCTTTGCGAGCAACGAAGCAAGACCCCATTGGACGGTGACATCGCCATTGCCAACTCGTAATCCTTCCGGTGCGTCTTATTCGTGCATCCCACCTCAATCAGTTGCGAACCGGAAGAAGCGATGACGTCGGGCATGCGAAACGATCCACCGATCTCGACCATTTGCCCGCGGCTCAAGATTACGGGGCCCCCGAGCGCCGCCAACGTGAGCCACACTCCGGCGGCGCAGTTATTGACGACCAACGCGTCTTCCGCCCCGGTCAAATCTTCAAGAGCGGGGCGAACCCATTTCATCCGGTCGCCCCTCTGTCCGGTATCGAGGTCAAACTCAAGGTCCACGTGATCAGAAAGGCGGGGCAACATGCCTGCCGTCAAACGCGCTCGACCGAGTCCGGTGTGAAGGATCACTCCGGATAAATTGATCACGGTTTTGAACTCAGGAATCGTTGCTCGGGATAGCCACTCAAGCATGCCGCGATGCAAATCCGACGGGGTTTCTCCCCGCAAAATGGTTTCTCTAGCGGTCTGAATCACATTTCGGGCCGCATCCGTTCGTTGGGACGGGGGGAACGAAGCAAACCGCGCATCGGCCGCCAACGCGTCCACCTTTGGTAAGGCACGCAACGCATCGGGCTCGCTAGGCATGGTTGCAACCAGTGTAGCCGACCACCGTACACTACTGTGAAATGGCTGGAACGCCTCCTCCTTTCAATCCGTATCCCGAAGCCCCGGCGGCCAAGAAAGGCATTAGCCCGTGGGTTTGGATCACCGGTCTCGTGCTCTTGCTCTGCATCTTGTTCGGCGTGGGTTGCACGCTGATGATGCGAAACGTGGGAAGTCAGGTCAGTCAGACCGCGAAGTGCGCGATCACATTCGAGTTTGTCTCCAAGTCAATTCTCGCTTATGCCGCAGAGAACGACAATACTTTCCCCCCGGCGGAGAACTGGCAGCAGACAATTGCTCCGTACTACGACCGGCTATACAACAAGGCGTTCTCGGATGAAGAGATGAAGGATGCTCCGGGCTTCATGAAAGGGTTCATCTCTGGCTTTATGCCCCCGAAGTCCACCGAACCGATGCAATGCGTCACAGGCTCAACCATCACCGTTGTGACCTACAACGCTGACATTGCGGGCAAGAAGTTCAATGACATTCCTGACCGATCCAGTACGGTTCTGCTCTTTGAGCAGAAGGGCAGTGGGCTGAGCACGACCGCTCCCTACCAGAAGCAGTCGGACACCGACGCCCCGAAGATCATGAACGAGAAGCGTGATTGGTTCATCATCTATGCCGACGGAGATGGAAACGCCTCGGGAAGTTCAAGCGAGATGGATTTCAAGGTCACCATTGATGATGCGAAGGGCGCGCCTGAAGAACCAGCCTCCAACGCGCAGTCGAACTCACCTTGAGCAAAGGGGCATGATGGCAGAACTGACTCCCATTCCGGTCGTTTGAACGTATACTAGAGACAAGGCGAATATGTTCACTCCACTTCTAGCCCTCGGCCTCCCCGCCGGATCGGAATGGATTCTTATCCTTCTGGTCATCTTGCTCCTCTTCGGCGGTTCAAAGATTCCGCAGTTGATGCGGGGCATGGGGCGTGGCGTCAGCGAGTTCAAGGAAGGCATTGAGGAAGGCAAACGTGTCTTTGACAAGGGCCTGAAGGGCGAACCCGACGACGACTCCGTCGCCAAGCATTGACCTATGACGGCCGAGCAGGTTTGCGAGGCCGTTCGGGCCTATCTTGCTCCGTTCCAAGCGAACCCGGAACCTGCCCGCCGCCCCGGTAACCGTATTGCATTTTCTTGGCCACCCCATGCGGTGAGCCACGATTTCCACGTGCTCCCCGAACAATGGACAGATTCCGCAATTCTAAGAATTGAGGACGAAGAGACACCTGTCCAAATCGCCCACACGGACAACGGCGTGTTTGCCCGGAGCGAGAAGTATTGGCACGAAGCACGGGGTCGCACGATTGACGAAGTATTGGTGCGACTTGCCGATGGGCTCCAACCCCTGCTTGACCGGCAACACGCTATCGCAGACACTTTGAACTGGGTAGGGAGATTTACGGCAACGATTCGAGAATTGGATCCAGCATCGCAAGTGATTTTGCTGTACTGTCCCGATCGCGATGTCGGACACGAGGCGATGCACGAGATCGAGATGCACGCGAGCACAGGATGCTTTGGCCCTGCCCTCGTTGAAGTTTTGAAGGACAACAGCCACCCTTGGCGGAGGTGCGCCCAGTGGTGCGTACTGGATATGTTTGAGGATTTGCCGTCCTTCTTCCCGGCGAAGGAAGACCAGGACGCGGCAGTCAAAGCGATCGGAGGACTAATGTGGGATGCACCGGACGACCACGCTCGTGCGATCTACAAGGCGGGAGTCGTACTTGGGGGGCACGTCTGCACGTCGGCCGCAAGTCAAACCCTGCTTGGCTGTTTGGAAGCTCCGAGTCGGGTGGCCAGGCGTAGCGCGATCCATGCGCTCTTCCATACCGCCGAATGGATGCCGGAACTTAGAGATCAGATATTAGACAAACTCCGCAACCACGGAGCAACTGAATCCGACCCCCTCTTGCGGACCTTTTCGTACCAAATCGCCGATGACATCGAAGCGGGCGGCGTGGATCACGTCGTCGAACCTGTCTTTGCCGAAGAAAGGGTCGCGACTTTTTAGGACTTCGAGGCGCAGTCCTTTCGTAGCGTGCCTCCATGAGCCATAATCTCACTTCGCGCCCGTCCGGGTTCACGAGATTCCGAGACGAAACCAAGGGAACGGCTAAAGAACAGCATGGCGACGTATAGAGGACGAAGATCAGACATCTGCCGCAAAGTCGGCTTCAATATTTGGGGACACGCTAAATGCCCGTCGGTAAAGCGGCCCTACCCGCCCGGCCAACACGGCCCCAACATGCGCGAGCGACGCATGTCGGAATACGGTGAGCAACTTCTCGCGAAGCAGTTGATTCGCCGCTACTACGGAATGTTGGAACGACAGTTCCGCAAGACTTTTGACAAAGCCCAGCGAATGCACGGCAACTCGGGTCTCAACTTCCTGCGATTGCTCGAACTCCGGCTGCAAACCCAGGTGTATCGCCTCGGCTATGCTCGCACGATTGAGCAGGCCCGCCAGATGGTGAGTCACCAGCACATCTATGTGAACGGCAAGTTGCTCGATATTCCGAGTTACCAGTGCCGCGTCGGTGACGTGATTTCGGTCCGCGACCGAGCCGCCAGCCGAGG
>JAHBTC010000087.1 GCA_019638835.1 Fimbriimonadaceae bacterium | reverse complement strand
GCGGGGCAATCGTCACGCGAGGTGCCGTGAGTCCGGACTCGCCTTCCGCCGAGACCACCCGCGCTCGGACATTTCCGCTCGCGGTGATCCTCTGAAGCGGCGGGGCTTGCTCGCTCATTGCCCCAAAAACTGCCGTCGCCGTGTTCCCATTAACGGTGTACCTCTCGCCGCCTTGCAGTGTGCCTGTCATGGCAAACGCTACCGGAACGGTTACAATTGTCGAGGTTGACTTGTCTTCCAATGTTGCGCGCTCGGTCCGAAGTTCATGGGAGGGTCGGCGAGTGGAATCACCTAAGTTGAGGACAACATTGCCAATCATTTGCGCAGTGAGCAAGCGGTAGCTCTCGTCCGGCATCCGTCGCAGAACGCCTTCAAGCCGTCGCATGCTGAACCTCAACCCTTGCTGTTTTGATTCACCGCGTAATGGGTTGCCCGTGAAGATCCCCTCAAAACGATCGGTTCCCACCAATTCGCCTTGTATGCCTTGGTAATACAGGACAAATCCTTTGCCGTCGGTCAGGCTCGGAGATGGCTGTGAGGTCTGAGTCCCCGCAATCGAAATCAGAGCCGAGACAAAAAAGAGCGAGATAAATCTCATGGTTTCCACTCTCGGGGGGTGGCGAAGTAGCGTAAGTCGGGCAAGGCCCACAACGCGGGGAACGGACCCGTCTTCAGATTGCCGCGCTTGAACCAAACGTTTCCGCTCGCTTCAATGCGACCATCCGCTTCTCGGTAGACCATTTTGTCCGCTTCCATCTCAGCTCCATCCATTTTGGCGTTCAATCGCACTTTGCCTGTAAGCACCAGTTTTCGGTTCGTTTTGTCCACTACGGCAATTTCGGCAACGGCCGTGCTACTGGGTTTCTCGTCACGATACAGCGTGGCTTCCACGTCTTCAATCTGACCAAAGGCTTGATCGTCACCTTCCAGACGTAACGAAGAACCAGGAGAAGTCAACTCATAGGCGATTTTCCCTTCCGGAGTCCTTTGCACGATAGTGAGGGGACCCGTTCCGATATCGCGCTCGATTGCTGGTGGTTTGTTTGCTTCGGGCTCTGCGTCTTTCGGGCTCTTCGAGGCGCTCGAACCACAACCGACTAAGAGGATGCCCGTCAAGATGAGGGTGCCAGTGGTAGCGGTGATAACGGCCTCCCCCGACCAAATCGGCCCGTATGCTGTCCGGCGAGTTGACCGCATGCGGCGGCAATATCATGCCCACGTTCCACCCGCTCAGTGACGTTCACCTTTCGGCTTTCAAGGATTGCACGGAACGCGCGCACTCGGTCCCTCGACGGGCGCTTCCATCCGTTTTCGGTGTCCACATAGTTGAAGGGAATCAGGTTGACCACGCACGGAAGTCCCTTCACCAATTCGGCGAGAAGTCGTGCTTGCTCCGGAGTGTCGTTCATCTGGTCAATCAAAAGGTATTCGAAGGTCACTTTTCGTCCGGTTGCCCTGTGGTAATCACGCATCGTTTGGACAACTTCTGCGACCGGCCACTTATGATTGACGGGCATCAGGCGTCCACGAATCTCATCTAAAGGTGAATGAAGCGAAAGGGCAAGATGAATCGGCATTTTCAACCTTGCCAGTTCTCTGATCTGGGGAACTAAACCAACCGTCGAGACCGTGATGTGGCGGAGACTCAACCCGATTTCTTCGTGCAGAATTTCGATAGCGGGAAGAAGGCTCTTTAGGTTGAGCAATGGTTCACCCATTCCCATAAACACGACGTGCCCGATTCTGCGTTTTGAAATGGACTGAAGTGCGAGATACTGCCCTACAATCTCGCAAGTAGAAAGATTGCGGTCAAAACCCCCAAGTCCCGTCGCGCAAAAGGTGCAAGCCATCGGGCAGCCAATCTGACTGCTCAGGCAGCAACTCACACGATCAGCGTATGGGAGCAAAACGCTCTCGAAGACCTGACCGTCTCCGTTATGGAGGAGCAATTTGTCCACATCGTCGCTGGAGTGGCGATGGTCGGCAACGATAAGGTCGCTGACCACAAACCCTTCGCTTGTCAATCGGTCGCGAAATGCGATCGGCAGATCATGCATCTGCTCAAGTGAGGTTGACGCCTTCGAGTAAATCCACTTTGCGAGTTGATCGCCGCGAAAGGCGCGTTCGCCCAAGCCGATTGCGATTTGCCGCAGTTCGGCGGTTCTGAGACCAACGAGAGGACGGACCTCTTTATCAGAATCGGCCGTGCGCAAGGCAAGCCAGTGTACCTGTCACGCAACGCTCCACCTAGCGAAGCGAGTAGAACTGGCTGAGGCTCATGAAACGCGTAGTTGGATATTCGGCGTTGGCGTTTGCGGTTGTTTTTGGGGCCGTTACTTTGGCCCTTCGATACGACCGAAACCAATCACTCGACCAGGCAGTTCGTTCCCTCCAATCCTCGGAATTGCCCGTGGTATCGGTCCAGAATGCGGCGGGAAATCAAACTCTCGCGGACTTTCGGGGTGCGGCGAAGAAACTTCTTCCCAGCGTGGTCAGTATCGAAACGGCGGCGCGAGGAAGGTCTGTTTTTAGCCGTGAAGTAAGCCTTTTCCCCGCAGGCTCCGGGAGCGGAGTCGTTTTGAGCCAAGACGGGTTGATTGTCACCAATAATCACGTTGTTACAATCGAAGCGCGAAACGGAGTGCGGACGCCCGCAGACGCCGTCCGCGTCGAGTTGAGCGATGGAAAGTCGTTTGAAGCAAAGATCATAGGCTTGGACCCTCGTGCTGATATTGCTCTTCTGAAAATTGACGCCACGGGTTTAACTCCCATTGAGATTGCACCCGCGTCAAGTGTGGAAGTTGGCCAATGGGTGATGGCATTGGGCAATCCTATGGGCTACCAAAATACGCTCAGTGTCGGAGTGGTGAGCAGCCTCGGCAGGTCGCTCCCAACGGATCAGGGGGGGTCGGTTCTGATCGATGCAATCCAAACTGATGCGGCCATCAACCCCGGCAACTCGGGTGGGGCGCTTTGCGATGCGCAGGGCCGACTGATTGGCATCAATACGGCGATCATCAGCCAAACGGGTGGAAGTATTGGCCTCGGGTTTTCGATCCCTACATCGCGGGTTGAGCGATCTGTCCGTGATCTCCAACAGTACGGGTACGTGCGTTATGCAGGTCTCGGAGTTTCATTGCCATCCAATGATTTCAGTTTGGCGATTCCGATGAACCGCCAGAGACTCCAGCAAGAACTCAGGCTGACGAATGCACTTCCTTCTGAAGGGTTGGTGATCATTGACGCCGACGCGAACGGGCCCGCCGGAAAAGCCGGAATGCGCGCTTACAGCATCTTGATGAGCATCAACGGGAACAAGATCAATGGTCTGGAGGACTACCACCAAACGTTGCTGAAACTCCAGCCGGGAGACGACGCGAAACTGCGATTCTGGATTGACGGCAACATTAGGGAAGCGACCGTGGTGCTCGCTGATGTTGGTCGAGGCTAAGGCGACCGATGAGACCGGGGAATCGCGGAATCTTCAATAACGTTTATTAATATGAGGAACCAACGGTAGTCTCCGTTCGTCCCGAAATTGCGCGTGTCAAAACTGCCGATCCTTTCCGATGGTCTGCCGCAACTGCTGGATGTACTCCCGCGCGGCGTCCGCGAAAAACTCATCGCTAGCCCCCACCTCGCCGATCTCATTGAAGTCGTGCTGGATTATGGGCGCCCTGCGGAAGCCCGCTACCGTGGTCACGTTGACCGGTGGCACCAACTCGTCGTGACCGAACTAGACATTGACCATGTGGTTAAGTCCATTGGTGCGTTTAGCGGTGACAACCGTGCGGGGATTGAGCGGACGCTGCACCGGATTTCAGCGATTCGAAACCGGCAAGGAAAGGTGGTTGGTCTCACTTGCCGTGTGGGCCGACCCGTGGAAGGCACGATTGACATCATTGATGACATCGTCCGTAGCGGTAAGAGTATCTTGCTTCTTGGCAAGCCAGGGGTGGGCAAGACCACCAAGCTTCGCGAGGTGGCGCGTGTGCTCGCGGACGAGGTCAATATGCGGGTCGTCATCGTTGACACCAGCAACGAGATCGGCGGCGACGGCGACGTACCACATCCGGCCGTCGGAAACGCGCGGCGCATGCAAGTCCCCGATCCATCCATGCAGCACGGGGTGATGATTGAGGCGGTGGAGAATCACATGCCGGAGGTCATCGTCATTGACGAAATCGGCAACGAGGCGGAGGCGCAGGCATCCCGTACGATCGCCGAACGTGGTGTGCAACTTGTAGCAACGGCCCATGGAGGGACGCTTGAGAACTTGATGCTCAATCCGTCACTCTGCGACCTTGTCGGTGGCATCCAAGCCGTCACGCTTAGCGATGATGAGGCCAAACGAAGGGGCACCCAAAAAACTGTTTTGGAGCGCAAAGCCCCACCGACGTTTGACGTCGTGATTGAGTTGCTGGATTATGATCGGCTAGCTGTCCACCATTCGGTGCAAAAGACGGTTGACAGTCTGTTGCGTGGATTACCCCCGCGACCCGAAGTCCGAGTGCGAACGGGAACAGGCGGAGTTGAAGTCGTTCAAGAAGAGCGACCCACAGTTCAAGAGACGGAAGAAATGCGGGAGCGATTCCCTTCCTTGGGCGGACGCGAGGAAGTGTTTGCCGAGAGAGAAAGTGCCGATGCGAAGCCACGTCGTGAACGGGAGCGGAAGCCCCGGAGCGATAGCCCGTTGCGGGTGTTCCCCTACGGTATTGCCCGGACACGATTAGAACGTGCAATCCGAGAACGAAAACTAAACGCGGTCATCACGAACGACATCTTCCATGCCGACGCGGTGATTGCGATTCGGACAACAGTCCAGAACAAGCCGGCCAAGCTTCGTGACCTTGGGCGCAACGTACCGACATTTGTGGTGAAGAGCAACACCTTCTCTCAGATTGCCGGGGCTTTGGATGACGCACTGAAGGGACGCGGTACCCCCGGGCGAGACGAACGTGTAGGCGAGGCAATCCAAGAGGTGAACTCTGCGATTGAGCAGGTGAAGAGCACGGGCCGTCCGATTGAACTCGCACCGGCGGATGCACGGATTCGGAAGCAACAACATCAAGTCGTTGAGCGAAACCGCCTTCGCGCGGAGAGTGTGGGACAAGATCCCGAACGTCGCGTCCGAGTGAGTCCCGTCCGCTCCAGCTAAGGCTCACGGGCCTTACTTTACGGTGAACCGAGTGACGCCGTCCCACTCTTTGGGGGGAGGGGCATCAACCAAGGTTCTTGCACGGGTCAGCAGGATTCGGATCGGGCCATCTTGAGGGTACTTCTCGTTCAATGGGACGAGCAGTTCCACCGTATGGTCGAACTTGCGGATGCGATAGGAACCGAGGGCTTCTTGGTACACCGCTACATCTTCTATCTCCTCCTCGGTAAGTGCTGCTCGCCAACCAACTAACTCGAAGATTGCGGTCGCTTCTTCTCGACCCGCAACGGCAACGTAGTCAATGCGCCGGGTGACGAAATCTTCGCCGCACTCGCGCGCGGTTACTTCGTCAATCAGGATCTCCGTGAGGTATGCCTTGTTCAGCCCTTGTAGCCGAGAAGCAAGGTTCACGGCGTCGCCGATCACGGTGTAATGCATCCGGCGACGGCTTCCGATGTTGCCGACGATCACATCTCCCGTCCCGATTCCGAATGAGACTCGCAGTGCTGGCTTGTCGGCGGCAGCCCACTCGGGGTGCTTCTCCAATACGGCTTGACGGGAGGCCAACGCATTTTCGCAGGCCATTCGTGCTACGTTTGGAACTGGGTTGGGGGCACCCCAAAATGCCATGACATCGTCGCCGTTGAACTTGTCAACAGTGCCGCCTCGTCGCAATACCTCTTCGCTGAGCAAATCCAGATATTCCGCGAGCACACCGACCAACTCCTCGGGAGCGAGCCTTTCACTGAGGGAAGTAAAGCCTACAAGGTCGGCAAACGAAGTCGAAATGTGCTTTCTTTCTCCTCCGATCCTTGCTTCCTCTCCAGAACGAAGCAGTGATCGCGCGTATTCTCCAGGCACCATCTTTTCAAAAGATCGCAATCCGATTTTCATTTGGGAGAACCCTTGCGCCAGTTGGTCCACCTCGCGAATCCCGGCGGTGCGCGGTTCGGTTTGGGAGAAATCAAACTCTCGAATCCGTTCTGTTTCTTTCGCGAGGGCTACCAGTGGGCTACTTATTCGGCGCGCAAAAAACATGACGGCCGTGAGCGCAACGAGCACTGCCCCAGCCCCTATCAACGCGACAAAGTTGACGGTTTGGCGGACACCGGACATGAAGTCCTCTTCCGGCACCGCTACGCCAATTGCCCAAACTGGGCCGACGTTGTAACTTACGGTCTGCATACCGACGAGCCATCTACGGTTGTTCTCCGTAAAGACAGTGCTCCGAACCTCGTTCGGCGTACCGATCGATTCTTGAAGCAAACCGGAAACAGTTCTTTCAATTACTGGGTCGCCAACTTCGGTCATTGTGGCGAGCCGGTCTACTCCGTCCACCGTTGTCAGCAGTCGCCCGCGATCCGGGTGGGCAACGACGATCGTATCGCTGGTTCGCTTTTCAATAAGGAATGCGTAGCCGTTTTCCGCGACCCGAATTTTGGAGATGTAGTTGCTCAGGTCGGCAACGCTGAGGTCCACAAGGACCGCGCCGGTGAATCCCGGGCCGTACTCGTTTAGGGGGACGGCACAAGTCACGCCGATAGACTTCGCGTCCACCGTAGCACGGAGAAGGTCTGTCGAACCCCAGTTCAATCGTTCCTGCTTTTTGCACCCCTGGTAACTGAACAGTTGCCGGGGATCGAAATCCCAGTTTTGCGACTCGTAGATCGTGCGGAATTCAGAACCGAAAGGCACCAAGTCTTCTCGGGTGCGCCCTGTTTCCGTGACCGTACTGACCTGAATGACAAGCGCACCGTTCGGTCTTTGGACAACCGAGACGTAATCCCCGGTTGAGTCGTTGACCACTGTCATCGCGCTGAATTGGGGGTTGGCGGCCATAACGTCCATGATCTTCACACCGAGGCCAGCAAGGCGATCTCTGGTCAATCCCTCGCTGTTCGCAAGTCGAGCCCCAAGTCGCCCTTGCGTTTGGGCACTGTTGAGAAGGCTCGCGACACGATCATCCACCTGTTTCACGGTGGAGCGGACAATTCTCTGCGAAAGGTCGCCGACGGTTTGGCGGCCGCTAAAAAACGCAACGAAGCCGATGACGACGAGGGTCGTCATGATGATCGCGCTCACCGTCAGGATCAAAACGCGGCGGATAGATGGCTTTCGGCGAAACACGGTACCGCGCCGCTATTCAGCGCGGGATTTCATCGTACCGGACTCAGGGCTCGCAACAACAAATGCGGCAATCAAGAACGTTTCTGTCACGGGGTTTTCAGCGAGGTAACCGAGGGCTTCGGTGGGATAGAACTTTGCCAGTCGACGCAACGCTTTAGACTCGTTCCCTTCGGAGTACAGGTTCATTGCCTCTCGGAGTGCGGAGTCTCGACGCAACGCGGACCGTAGTTCGGTCTCCAGCGACGAGATTCTCGTGAACTCCGGCGAGAGCATGATGCGGTACGTCTTGTCTTCCACGGCGAGGAGCCGAGCAACCCCGAGAAGAGCACGGCGGCGGGTTGTTTCTGAGAACGAGTTTGCGGCCACGGAAAGAAGTTGGGGGATGTCGCTGACCTCGCCGACTGCTCCCAGAGCATAGGCAATCTCGCTTGCCGTCTCTGCTTCAAACCACTCAAGAGATTGTCGTAGATTCGGAGCCATGCTCCGGAGTTCGAGGGCAGAAACAAGCTCTCCTGCGGCGGTTCGAACGGACGGGTGGGGATCGCAGAGGGCGTCGGGAATACTTGCCTCCGCTTCAGTTGCCCCCAGACTTCGCAACGCTTGGAGAGCGGAACGGCGCAAGTCAGAGTCGCCGACTTCCTGCGAAGCCTCAAGAAGGCTCGGAATGGCCGCCGGATCGCCAAGACGACCGAGTGCTCGGGCCGCAGTTCTGCGCAAAGCCGAACGCGGGTCGCGCAGGTACGGCTCAAGGATCTCGGCTGAGCCGGCACCTCCGCACTCGCCGAGGGCCTCCAAGACATCCTCGTCTACGAGTGCCGGATTCTCCATGACGAGGCTTTGTAATGCCTTTGCCGCTTCCGGGTCGCGAAGGCGAGCCAGCGCATGGGCGGCTTCTCGCCGCAAATGCGGGTTGGGGTCGCGGAGGGCACTTGCAAGTTCGTCGGTGGCAAGGCCAAATCCAGTTGAGCCGACCGTTTGAATCGCTTCTACTCGGGTTTCGGCGGTCGCCGTAGAACTCAGTTGTCGCAGGGCCCTCGCGCCCTGAGGGCTGTACCGGCGTAGCTGAGCGAGGGTCTTACGGAACGACTTCGCACCTGGCTCGTGGACTTGGGCCAGCGGAATCAGTGAAAGGGCCCTGATCAATGCGACGAGCCCGAAAATGGCCTTGTAACCAGATTCGGCCCCAAGCGGCGTGCGAATGATTGCCATCATTGCGCCGCCCACGATTGGAGCAATACCGCCCAGAACGGCCTGGATCGCGCTGGCCATTCCAAGATAGCTACTGCGCTGACCGTCCTTCGCGCTGTTCACGAACAAGTTGAGCAGGGCAAGGCCGATACCGTTCCATCCAATGCCGACAAACACGTGGCCGACAAGTAGGATGATCGCGTTGCGGACAGGCTGCCCTGGTTCGCAGGCGATCCACATCACCGGGGTGAGCATCACCACGAGGGTCAGAAGGGTAATGATCGGCTTGTTTCCGTATCGGTCCGCGACGACCCCCCAGAACTTGACGGTGAACGTGGTGCCCACAGCAGCGCTAACGTTGAGCAACATCAGCAGCGGGAAGTCAAGTTTGAGAATCTTGCGACCAAACGCCACGAATAGTCCGCCCGCTAAGGTCTGTCCAATCACAAAAACGATGACAAACCAGAGAATCTTTCTGAACGATGCGTCACGCAACGGGAACGCCATGCTCCGGAACGTCTCCTTGATGTTCGCCGGGGCTGGGTTCGGGCGCGGCAAGTCGCGCATTTGACAGAAGAAGTAAAGCGAGATGAGAGCGCAGACGGCGCCGGCCCCAAACAAGATGGAATAGCCCTGCGACTCCAGCCTAAGGGATTCGAAGTGGTCAAGGGCAAGGCCGCCTGCCAACCCGACAAGGACACCCACGATCGTAGACGCTAGGGTGCGTTGCCCGACATACGCTCCGCGTTGGTTAGCGGGGAGCAACTCCGCAATCCAGTCGTTATAGACGGGGCCGACGAGTTGCGTGGAGATCGACGCGATCGTGATCGAAGAAAGGAGGATGACTAGCCTAAGCTCGTTGGGCCACGGCAGAAGCGGCAAAGCAATGAGGGGCAAATGGAAGAGCCGCCAAAGGGTGCCGCCGGGAAGCACGAACCTCCGGTAGCCATTAAAACTCCTCGCCCACGCGCCGCCGACGATCTGGAGAAGTCCGGCAATGGCCGGGAGACCGCTGATGAGACCGATCCAAAGGTCGCCGCCGCCGAGGTGCTGGACAAAGCCAATGAGAAAGGTGCCGCTCACGAGGGTCGCGAATGCTGTCGCGAAGGAGACGTCGGAGATCCCGTACCGCAAAGTACGCAGGACCTCTAAGCGAGTGGGAACGCTTGGCACCGACGCCACGGGCCAATTGTGATGGTTGCGAGAATTAACTCGTAGACCATTTCATGCTGACAGGTCTTTTTCTCTTCGCACTCGCGACCGATGGCGCCATGAACGGACAATCCAGCACTCAAGACTATCAGTCGGTGGACCTTGGTGACGGATACGTCCGCGTGGTTACCTCTACTTACTCGATCGAGGTACCGCAGAACTGGAAGATTTCCCCGGAGACATCCTTTGGACAAAGGAAGATCGCTGAACCATCAGGCGGGAACTTGGGCGTGATGACCGCGCCACCGACCGACCAGTCTTGGGAGTCGCTCTACCGAACCGCTCTCTACTTTGTCACTCGGGAGAGACCGGGGCAACCCACCCCGTACACCATTGAAAAGCACAAAACGGGTTTAGAGTCGTGCGTGTTCTCTGTGAAGAACGAGTCCGGATTTGCGGATCGGCGCTTCGTGATGATCAAGAGCCCGGCTCAGGGCCTACTTGCCTTGTCCGTTGAGATCCCCAATGAAACGGAAACCCGGGACTGGGAGCGTCATTTCCGACGAATGGTCGAATCCGCAAAGTTTCTGCCCGGCTAGTGCATCCTTTGAGGCCAGGGGAGCGTCTAATTCAGCGTTGACATCTCCCTGAATCGCGCGGGCGCAAGCGTCCGGCGCGGGACAAGGGGCCCAACTTTCCCGGTTGGACCCCCCTAGCCCTTGACTCTGCGGAAAGAGCATGCCTATAATCGTCCTTGCCCCTAAACAAGGTGGCAGCGATTTGAAAGCGGAATAGGGAAGATCACAGCCAGATGTGGCCGAGAAATCGGTCCACGTCCGTGATTTGCAACAATAACAGCAAATCACATGCGCAAGGACCGCCATCCTTCGGGATGGATTGGTTCGAACCGTCAAACACTCAAAGATGAAGACGATCCTCACCTTCGGGCGAGACGTCACATTTTCTTCGGAGAGTTTGATCATGGCTCAGGACGAACGCTGGCGGCGTGCCTAAAACATGCAAGTCGAACGAGATCGCAAGATCTAGTGGCGAACGGCGGAGTAAGACATGAACAACGTGCCCTTTAGTCGGGGATATACAGCCGAAAGGCTGGGCAATACCGGATGTGATGTGTAGTCGGCATCGAAGACACATTAAAGGATTTATTCGCTAAAGGAGCGGTTCATGACACATCAGTTAGTTGGTGAGGTAAAGGCTCACCAAGACGACGACGTGTAGGGGGTCTGAGAGGATGATCCCCCCGAGTGGGACTGAGACACGGCCCACACACCTACGGGTGGCAGCAGTTGGGAATCTTGCACAATGGGGGAAACCCTGATGCAGCGACGCC
>JAHBTC010000086.1 GCA_019638835.1 Fimbriimonadaceae bacterium | reverse complement strand
ACGGTCGTTCACGGTGCTCGGCGTAGTGCTCTTCCACGGTCTCCCGAGGAGCATTCATTAACTTCATCGCTGCGATTTGAAGCCCTCGGGCCTCAATGCGGCGGATGATTTCGCCAATCAGGTTTCGTTGCACGCCACCGGGCTTGATCAATACGAGAGTCTTTTCGGACATTACTTCTTGAAGTTACCCGCGCCCCCGTTTCCTGTCTTCCGACTGTTCGTCGAAAGTCTCTGGGTGTCGCGTACTGATGAACTCATTGTCTCCCTTGCCTTCGCTGAACAATTCAGTTTTGTGAAACGCGATCCGCTCTCCGGCTCGGTCAAGGACGTTGCTGAGTGCGGCCAGGTAGACCTTGTTCTTTCCAAACTTCTGGTTGATTGCGTCCACAGCCGCATCTGGGCTGCCGTGTTCGTCCATTTCAAAGAGACTCGGAGTAAAGCCCAAGTTTTCCTTTAGATCGCTGAAGGCGATCCCAACACGTTGCGGTTTGGTGAAGGAACGCTGGGCCCATAGTTTTTCAACGCGTGCGATTACTTCCGTCGTGCTTTGGGTGGCGGGCATCGCTTCCTCAGCTTTCCAACTCTCATCGAAACCTTTGACGTGAATGTGGAGGCGGGAAGTCCAGAGTCGGTGAGATCTTAGTCGGGCCATCGCTTTGCTAGCTAGGCGAAGCAGAATGTCATGCGCTCCCTGATCCGTCCTCATTTGGGGTGGAAGGACATGCGAGTGGCTAAGCGATTTTCTCGGACGCTCCTCTTCTTCCAGTTCATATCCCCGAAGCAGGTACCACCATCGCTCGCCTATTACGCTCCCGAACGCCGCCCGTAACTCCTTTGCGGAAGCCGAAATGAGATCATCTGCAGTGAAAATGCCATGGCTCCCTAAGCGGGCTGCCATCTTGCGGTTGATGCCCGTGAAGTCTCGCAGTTGCAGACACGTTAGGCGATGGGGAAGTTCATGCCGCGGTAACAAGATCAGCCCGTCCGGCTTCTGCATTTCGGTCGCAATCTTGGCCAGGAATGGGTTCGGTGCGATGCCAACGCTCGCCGTAAGGTTTGGTGAGACTGACCGCAAGGCGTTTTTCATTTGCTTGGCGAGATTCGTTGCCTCGGCGGGGTCCTGCTCCCGCCCAAGCAACTTGAAGCGCATTTCGTCAATGCTGCAGACCTTGTCTATCGGGAGTACGGTCTCGCACGCTCGCTTGATCTCCTCGTGGTAGTGGACATAAAGGGTCGGCCTTGCCTGGACAAAGACCATTTCCGGACACTTCCGTCGGGCTTGATCTACTCGGTCTCCCGTCTTGGCCCCGAAAGCCTTGCCCTCGTAACTAACCGCAATGCAGAAAGTGGTATCGGCCAAAACCGGTACCACGGCGACTGGCCGTCCGCGTAACTCAGGCTTGTCCGCCTGCTCAACGGACGCAAAGTAGCTGTTCAGGTCAAAAAACAACCATCGCAAGGGGCGAGGGTCGTTTCGATCCCACTCGGTGGGCGCTTCATGATGTAGAAGTTCGTCCACTATTATTTGAGGATACTCGCCTCTTGCTTGGCAACGGAAGGACTATGCGAAGTGCTTCATCAATGGTGCGCACGGTAACCACGCGTAGGCGAGATCGAACTTGCTTTGGAAGTTTTTCGACTGCATCGGCGTTGTCCTTCGGGATGATCACCGTCCGGAGTCCTTCCCGTTCCGCTGCCAGTAGCTTGTCGCGCACGCCCCCTACCGGCAAGACGTGTCCTCCTAAAGAGATTTCCCCCGTCATGGCAACTTCCGGCGTGATACATTGACCACGCAATGCCGACGCCAACGCCGCGACGAGAGCAAGCCCCGCACTCGGGCCGTCTTTTCGGATCGCACCTTCGCTGAGATGAATATGAACGTCGTGACGAAACTCGGGGGCGTCAGGCCAGTTTCCGCTTTGGGCTCGCACATAGGTGACCGCTGCCCATGCGCTCTCCTGCATGATGTCGCCGACATTTCCGGTCATTCGAATCTCGGGTGTTTCACCCCATGGTTGAGTGAGCCGGACCTCTACCGGAAGGACGTCACCTCCCGCGCTACTCACAACGAGTCCGGGAGCGACTCCAATCCCGGTCAGAGTGTCTCCATGCCGTCCGGGCCTTGCGGAACCTAGCAGAGCCGAGAGTTGACTTCCGGTGATGCGGCCAAGTGGCTCATCGCCTTCAGCAACTCGCCGCGCTGCCTTACGAGCAAGCGACTCTAATGACCGCGCGAGACCTCGGACACCGGCTTCATGCGTGTACATCCGAATGATGCGTCGCAATGTGGCACTCCCAAGGCTGAACTGTGCCGCACTGAGCCCAGCCGTTGCTCTTGCTCGCGGGACGAGGTGCTTCTGAGCGATGGCCACCTTCTCGTCTTCGGTGTAACTTGGGAAGTGAATTACTTCCAAGCGGTCTCTCAATGCGACTGGAACTTCGTCTAATGCATTGGCGGTGAGGATGAACAATACTTCGCTCAAGTCGAAGGGGATCTCAATGTAATGGTCGCTGAACTCAGATCGCTGTTCGGGATCAAGAACTTCCAAGAGCGCGTGCCCCGCATCGCCCCGCACGTCACGGCCCATTTTGTCGGCCTCGTCTAGTACGAGTACCGGGTTCCGCGTGCCCACCCGCCGCAGGGCTTGGATGATCCGACCGGGCATCGCCCCGACGTAGGTACGACGATGTCCTCGAATTTCGGCTTCGTCACGTACTCCGGCCAGCGAGACCCTTTCGTAGTTTCTTCCGAGGGCCTCGGCAATCGAACTCGCAACGCTCGTCTTTCCTACGCCGGGCGGTCCGACGAAACAAAGCACGCGACCGGGAAGGGCTCCCGCTGTGCGGATCAGGGCGAGTTCATCCAATATCCGCTCTTTGACTTCCTCTAAGCCTGCATGGTGCCGGTCGAGGATGGCTTTTGCGCGTCGCATCTCCAAGGATGAAGGAGTGGTTTTGGACCAAGGCAAGTCGGCGAGCCAATCGAGGTAACCCCGGATTACGGCGGCTTCCGGTGAGCCAGAAGGCGTCCGGACGAGTTTTGCCATCTCTCGTGAGGCGACATCCATCCTCTCGGCGTCAAGGCCCGCCGCCTGCAAGCGCTGGCGATAGATATCAAGTTCATCTCCATCGTCATCAAGTTCACGTTGAATGGCGCGAAGTTGTTCGCGCAAGAAATACTCGCGTTGACTCTGATTGACCTCTTGCTCAACCTTTTCGCGAAGTGATGCCTGTAGCCTCAGTACTTCGGTTTCCTTTCGAAGGTAAATCAAGAGGAGTTGTAACCGCTCATGGGGATCGAGGGTTTCCAGCATCGTCTGACGCGCGTCCACGGACATCGGCGCATGCTGCGAGATAAGGTCAATCGCAACAACCACGTCCTCCATCGAAGCGACTTGCTCTCCGACTTCGGGCGGGACGGCGAGTCCTAAGGTGGTGACTTCCTCGAACGCTTCCCTCAATTCGCGGAGGCTCGCTTCATCTTCGATCGCCGAGCCAGATTCCCCAATGATTGGCTGCACCTCGGCCAGGAGCGCTCCGTCTTGCTCTAAAACTTTGCGGATGTGGGCTCGCGTCAGACCCCGAAGAGCGACCCGGCGCGTGCCGTCGGGGAGGGGCAAAACATGCAGAACGTCGGCGAGCGTCCCAACCGCGAACAAGTCACCAATTCCGGGTTCGTCGAGCGACTCATCTCTTTGCGCAACGATGAGCATCGGCCGTCCCAGCGGTTCGGCTGCTTCCAAGGCAATCACCGACCCTCGGCGGCCCACAAGTATAGTTTGAACTGCGCCAGGAAACAGCACATGGTTTCTGGTCGGTAAGACGTAGGCAAGTTCGCGAGCCGCCATCAGTTCGCCTCCGGTGTTTCTTCATCGGTTCGAAATCGATCAACGGAATCTTGGAACAACTGGTCGGTTGACATGACGTCCTGAAACACCCGGTCAATCAGATCAAAGATTTCGACAAGCATCTCAAGTCGCCGACGTACTGCTTCCGTGTCTTCGTCGTTAGCTTGGCTCGGCAACATCGTGAGGCAGTCTCGGATTGCGGCTACCGTTGGGTCGATCTCCCGTCGCTTTCGCTCGCGAGCCACACGAGCAAAAACGGTCCAAGGGTCATCATGGCTCTTGTAGACGTCCTTTCTATCCCCCGGATTCCGGTAACGATGGATGATTCCCCAATCCATGAGATCCCGCAAGTTCATGCTTGCGTTCCCCCGACTGATGTGGAGTCGCTCCATGATTTCGTCAACGCTGAACGGGCGACCGCTCCCCAGGAGAAGAGCATGAATCTGCGCCATGGTCCGATTAATCCCCCAACTCGAACTCATCCGACCCCACTCGCGGACAAACTGGTCGAGGGCTTCGTCTGAAGGCCTCGGTGCCGGGGGATTCGTCTTGCCCATCTGTATCCTGAGCCTACACGAATTCCTCAATCACTCGTGCCGCAATTCCCTCAAGATCAGGTTTTGTTGTTCCGACAATCTCCATTGAGCGACTGTCAGTGGCTCTATGAGATGACGGTTGAGATTAGCCATATTGTGGGGTCGAGGGTACGCGTCCAGCGCGTAAGCGACGCCCGGCTGTTTTCGGGGTGGGTTGATACCGCCGCGGGACATCTTGTACATCTCGCGTTGAGCCAAAACGATGACCTCAAAGTCGGTGACCCAATCTTCTGTGAGGCTCACACATTTTCAGCCCGCGTGAATTTCCGAGCGAACGTTGAACGCATTCAGCCGATGGGAGATACCTGTCGCTTTGTGATTCGACTGAGTAGTGGCATCACCGTGGCGGCGGGCGCCGAAAACCCGAGATTTCGTGTCCCAAGCACTGGCCTAAGGATTGATCAAGAGTCTGGTGTGATGTCAGGTCGCATCCTTGACATCTCCGTCACCGGTATCGGGGCGAACCTCGACGGAAGTGTGGACCGTGGGGCCAAAGTTCGCGGAGAAATCCAGACTATCTTTGGACCGGTTGAGGCCGAGTTTGAGATCCGGTACTGCCGACCTCTCAACGATTCAGACGAGTTCCGTACTGGCTTGCAGATTGTCTCCATGGACCGAGACAGCGCGGCCACTTGGGTACGTTACGTGCGCGCCGTCGCTTGCGGCGAACGCACGGCAGCGTAACTACTCTCCCGAGATCTTTCGTGCCATGCGGTCATTCATCTCGACGTACTCTTTCCAGTTGGCAGGGACGTCACTTTCCACGAAAATCGCCGAGACGGGACATTCCGGCTCGCACAATCCGCAATCAATACACTGATCCGGGTGAATGAAGACCATATCGTCACCCTCATAAATGCAGTCCACTGGGCAGACGTTCATACAGGACTTGTCCTTGACTCCAATGCAGGGTTCGGCGACGACGTATGGCATGGCTGTTGGATACTACGCGAGCCCCATTGCTCCGTGAGCGACTATCGTACCTCTGACCTGCAGAATGCGATTCCGCGGATCGCGGTTGTCCCAGACGAGTGGAGGTATGGCGAGGAACGAACGGAGCAGGGACGGTAGTCCCGCTCCAGTCCTGACTCGGAAGCGCTTGACGAGCAAATGTGGAATTCGGACTGTAGAATCTATGCAGAGGCGATATCGCCACGCACCTGAGGAATATACATGCCAATCACATTGAGCGAACGCGCAGCGGCCGAACTACGTGGTCTCATGCAGAGCCAAGAAAAGGAGAATGCGCTATTGCGCGTTTGGGTGGCGGGTGGAGGTTGCTCCGGGCTTTCGTACGGTATGGCCCTGGACGACAACCAGCCCGAAGGTGACGACAACGTCTATGAATGTGAAGGCGTGCGGGTGGTCGTTGATGCCCTGAGCCTTCAGTACATGGATGGTGCCACCGTTGATTTTCTTGACGATCCCATGGGCAGTGGATTCAAGATTGACAACCCCAACGCCGTCAGCAGTTGCGGCTGTGGTTCATCCTTCCAGACAGAAGAAGGAGCTCCTGCTGGCGGTTGTGGTGGCTGCAGTAGCGCAGGCCACTAAGCGGGACGTCAAAAACAGTACTTAGGGCGAGTCACTCCTTAGAGGAGTGCCTCGCCTTGTAGTTTGAAGATCTCGTGAACATAGGTGACCCACTTTCGGGTGAGTTCACCGTCGTTTCCTGCAAGCTTCAAACCGGTCGCAAACAAATCAGATTTCTTGATCGGCAGGGAGTAGCGAATCTCGGCTTGAATCGAAATGGGCTCAATATCACCGCGACCAATCGTGACCGTGACCATGCCTCCAGCCGGATATTGATTCCGTGACCGCACTTGCAAACCGCCAAGACTAATGTCAACCAGAACTGAAGAGGACTCTTCAATATCGCCAATCTTGAGCCGGGCGAACTCGAGCATCATGAAGCGCTGATGCTCTCTTCGATCGGCATACGAATCGTTGCCTGGGTTCTGCCCAAACTCGCTCATAGTTGAATTTTCGGTCTCTTGTGTCTCGTTCTTCACGATTTCCTCTAAGCAGCGTCGACAAAGGGAGATTCGAAGTCGTTTTGCTCAATAACGCCGTGCCGTGCCACAACCCGTTTGAACGCCTCGTACACTTCGGGATCAAAGTGGCCCTTCTGCGTGTCCTCTTCAATGATGCGCATGACCTTTTCGAGAGGCATGCCAACGCGATAGGAACGAGTGCTTGTCATTGCATCGAAAACGTCGGCAATGCTCGCAATGCGGACAAGGAATGGAATCTCGTCGTCCTTGAGTTTGTCCGGGTAGCCGGTTCCGTCCAGCCGTTCGTGGTGCCACAAGATGATGGGAAGGCACTCACGGAACAGTTCGACGTTGCGCACGATGGCTGCGCCGTACTCAGGGTGCTTGCGGATCAACGCGAACTCTTCGTCGGTTAGATGACCAGGCTTGGTGAGCACACTGTCAGGTATTCCGATCTTGCCAATATCGTGAACGAGACAACCCATTTCAAGAATGCGCCGTTCGTAGGGTCCAAGATCAAGCTCTTCCGCGCACCAAAGGGCGTACTGCATAACGCGTTCACTGTGACCTGCTGTGTACGGATCCTTAGCTTCAACCGCCCTCACGAGAGCGCGGACGATGCTTTCGAAGTTGCCCTCAAGTTGTTCCAGTGCTTGTTGCAGAAGTTCGCCCTTGTCTTCCAATTCGCGGTTCTTGAACTCTAAGTTGCGTGCCGTTTCCCGGAGATCCGTAACATCAACAAAGAAGGTGAGCAGGTGCAGATACGCGCCGTTGGTGTCAAAGATAGGGGTCGCGCGGACATCAATCTCGCGGTTCATTCCGTCGTGATTGGCTTGTACGATCGTTGACCACGGTTGTCGCCGGGCCTCTGCATTGGTCAGTCCCGTAATGACCCGTTGAATCTCGAGTTCGATGGCCGTTGGCGGACCAGCGCCAATTGAAGAATAGGTGCTCAGCAGGCGGGAAGTCCAGTCGTTGTTGGAAAATGCAATGCGACCGTCCTTGAAGTTGACAACGCCAATCGGCATTGATTCGACAAGCGTTCGGTAGTTCTCGCTGACGTTGGCTGTGGACTTCTCGACCGCTTTGATTTTTTGAGATTGGGTAGAGGCAAATCGGAGAGCAACGATGGAGGTCACGGCCAAGGCGAATCCAACGATCAAACTGACGCAGATCATGCCGATCGCGCCACCCGCTTTCGACGTTGCTTCGTTCCACAGGTTGGTCTGCTTTCCCTTCTCGTCCGATATGAGGTTGAGCGTCACCCGGGCTTCCTTCTTTGCCAACTCTGGATCCGAATCCATCATCGTTCGAAGGGCACTAATCTTCTTTCCTAGCGTTTCATCGCCACTGGTCTGCAGATCTTCGATCGCGGTACCGAAGTCGAATCCAAACTCGTTGCGGATGATTGCTTCACTTGCTCGCTCGGCGCTATTCAGGATGGCTAGTCGTTTCGCAGAGGCTCTTGAAGTCTGGTTTGCCTGAGTCAAGGATAGATAGGCAAAGCTTGCAAGAAGGAAAGCCACCAGAGTAGCGCAGATCAATCCAATCTCGATTGCGCGTGGTTTGAGCCGGGCAAAGATCTCGGCGAGTTGGTCCGATTGCTGTTTCCTAATCGAACTTGCAATGCCAAAACCAAACAGCATCGCTATCACTACAACCACGATCGCGGTCGACTTCAATTGGGCGAGCAAAGGTTCTTGTCGAGCAATGACCGAGTCGGCGGGTAAGTCAACTCCTACAAATCCAATCGTGTTGCCTTCCGAATCTTTGATGGGTGCGTAGGCAGAGAGCCACGTTCCCCAAGCATCCGTGGAGGTCTCCGTATCACTCGCTGTACTTCCAGTTTGAGAAGCCGCGAGCAGCCCCGGGCTGACTTGCTCTACCGGATCACCCAGATAAGACTTATCGTCAACTCCATCGCCGTCTGAGTCTCCCGGTTCCGTAGGGTCAAGGACAAATTGGAATCCTGAGTCGGTCTTGGCGACGGTGTAGACGTACCGAATGTCAGGATGTGCGCTCAAAAACTCTGCGAGTTTGGCGTTCAATTCCAAGTAGGTACTGGAGCGTGCATCGGGGTGCGCCTGGAGTTTTGCAAGCTTGTCGCCTGGGATTCGCTGGGAAGCGTTATGGGCTACCCGCTCCATCTCTTCGCGGATAACCCCAGTCATGGCATCACGCGATGCTGCGAACTGGAGATAGAGCGCGCCGAGGCCCACGATTGCCACTACGGCAAACGCAAAAAGCCCAATGAACCACGCCCGGAAGCGGTTGCTATGCTCCGGATTCCCCTTTTCCGCCATTTTCCCAACTGAATCTTCGGAGTACAGGCAGCAAATATGCAGGTATCCCTCGAATCGAGTCGCAGAAGGCACAAAAAACCGCGTTCGAAGATCGTTCGAACGCGGTTCTAAGGCTTAGAAGTTTAGTTCTTCGCGGTCGTAGTGCTGATCAGCGTGTGACCCGTTGCCGAGTCGAACTGAATCGCAACATTGAGCGCCTGACTGATGAAACTCAACGGAACGATGGATCGCCCGCGATCAATGAACGGTCGGTACTCAAGCGGGGTAGCAACCCCGTTGAGCAATGCGTTGTCGTCTCCAATTCGGAACCACACTTGCTGACCGAGTCCATCGGCTTCCACCGTCTTGGTCAAGTTATCCCATCGGACTTCGCCGCCGGCATGCTCAAAGAGATGTCGGAATGGAGTCAATGGAATATTGTCCACGACCCGAGGTTCGACATCAAACGCCACGTTTGAGCCATTCATGCTAATCGTGTAAGCACCGATATTCGGGACGCGGGCCCCAAACGTGATTGCGACCACACTTGCGGCGTTCGTCACATCAACCGGAGGAGTAACCGCAACGACATCCGTCGGGTTGTCCGTGTTGGCGGGCGGGAAAGTCGGAAGACCATTGGGCCTCGGCGACGTCTGGCCCGGAAGCATTGGCCGCGTTCCCGCTGCGGTGCCTACGGGCATTGCCGGGGGTCGCGTGTTTGCGGGCATGGTCACCGTTGTCGGTTGGGATGGGGTCACTACCGGATCCTTGATCTGATTGCCTGTGACCTCTACGCGGGTTGATTCCGGAGGAGTCGTCGTCGGATTGGTGTTGTTGCCAGAAGTGGTGGCTTCTTCAGGAGTTCGGTCGGTCCGGCCTCCCGGGTTGTTGACAAAGACTCGAACTCGTTCTGTCTTGTACGAATTGTTCGTGCCGTCGATGACGTAGGCTTGCACTTCGTGCCAGCCGTTTGTAAGGCGAGTGGTGTCCCACAGGAACCGATAGGGAGTCGTGTTTCGAAGGGCTTGGAACTGGTCGTCAACGAAGAAACTCACATACACGTCGCGGAGTTCCACTTCAAAGCCGACCGAGATTTCAACCTGGCCTCGAACTTGAGATCCTCGGGCTGGGTTTTTGAGATAGACCGGACCGGAAGCATTCCGCTCCATCGTGATGGTGGTCTTCTCCGAACCAACAACCGCACCGGTAGCATCAAACAAGCGAAACTCTACAGTGTTCTCGCCGTCTTCAAGGAGCCTCGGTTCAAGCGTGAAATTGACTTCTCCTGCTGAGGAGGCATCGCTCACATCTTTGATGAGCGGTACTCCGCCGTTGATTCGCATCTCAACTTTGGCAACGGCTGCTCCGCTGTAGCGCACGACGAGATTCCGGTTGTTTGCGTTCCGGTTGATCACGATTGTCGCGTCGGGCAGATAGAACGCTGACGCCCCGGCTACGATGGTTAAGGCCAAAATGGACGTCGCGAGACAACGCTGTGTAAACATGAGAAAGACTCCTCCCGGCCAGATACTTCAATCTGGCGTGACTATTTTAAGCGAAAATGATTGTGGTGTCAACCCTTGAAGTCACCGCTACCCCTTGAACCGCTCCTGAATTCGGCGGCCAACACGACGATTACTCGCACTTCACCGCTGAACTACCGGGGAGTGGAAGGAGTTCGATTTGAACTTAATTCTGCAAATTCAGACCCCGAAACGTACGATGTTTTGCAAGTAAGTTCACCAGCACATCGTTCCTCAGGAATAATTCTTGAAATTACGGGTTGGGAGCCAAATTTACGGGACGTCCGTTGGGCTCAACGCCTCGCCCAATTGTCGGCGCACGACGTCTTTTTGCTGTTTAATGTCCCTAATCAACCGTATCGAGGACTCCAAGAAGACGCACTCTTAGCAGAGTCCATCGTTTCCTTTATGAGTTCTGGCGATCCGGCCGATCTCACCCATACAAAAATGGTGGGTGCCGCTCTTGCGATCACGGATCATTTCTCCCGTTCAACCGTCTTGACCGGTGCAAGTAAGCGGGGCTGGACGAGTTGGCTCGCGGGATTTGGCTCAAACCCGCTGATCAAAGGAATTGCGCCACGGGTGTTCGACCACTTTGACTTTCGACTTCAACTCGCTCGTCAGCGGGAACTATGGGGACGTTCAAGCCCAATGATCGAAGACTATAACGATGCCGACTTGGTTTCCCCGGTGGACGACCCGACATTTGATCCTGTTTTAGACTTACTCGATCCAGTTCGCTCTTGGCACGGATTAGATGTTCCAGCGCTTGCTATTGCAGGCACCAACGACCCGTTTTGGACGCCCGACGCATGGCACTTAGTTGCCGGCAGTCGGCCGGATGGAGTGGAA
>JAHBTC010000085.1 GCA_019638835.1 Fimbriimonadaceae bacterium | reverse complement strand
ATGAGCGGCAACTCTACGTTCTTCAGCGCCGATGTTCGAGGGAGCAAGTTGTAGTTCTGAAACACAAAGCCAATGTAGCGATTACGAACTTCCGCAAGTTGGTTGTCACCCATCCGGCTGACCTCCTTCTCGTCCAGCCAGTATTCGCCCGCCGTGGGTCGGTCAAGGCATCCTAGAACGTTCATGAACGTGGACTTGCCAGAACCAGACGGCCCCATAATCGCCACGAACTCGCCCTCGTGGATCGTCACGTCAACGCCTCGCAGCGCGCGGACGACCATCTCGCCCATGATGTAATCCTTACATAGGCCCTTGACTTCGATAACTTTCTTCATTCGTGACGCAATGCCTCGATCGGTTGCAGGTTACTGGCTCGGATCGCCGGATACAGGCCAAAGAAGACCCCAACCAGCGAAGCAAACCCGAAGGCACTGCCTACTGCGGTCATATCCACAACCGGCGGCACCTGAAGCATTCCCGCTACGAACTGTACGCCCCATTGCCCCAAGAGGATGCCGATGAGCCCACCCATCAGGCACATAACGAGACTTTCGAGCATGAATTGACTGAGGATGGTTTGTTTCTTGGCCCCAATCGCCTTCCGCAAACCGATCTCCCGCGTCCGCTCGGTGACGCTTACCAGCATGATGTTCATGATGCCGATGCCGCCGACGAGGAGGGAAACCGATGCGATTCCCGCCAGTAGCAGGGAAAGCAGTCGAGACTGCGTTTGAATCGCGTCCAGTGATTCCGCTTGGTTAAAGACCCGGAACAAACTCTCACCCGTTGCCGACCGTCGAGTTTGAGAGAGGACGTTCTCGATGTCCTGCTGCGTAACCATGAGGAACTCGCTGCTCAGAGCTTGAACGGTGATGTAACTGACTCGGTCTTTAGATCCAAGTAAGCGGTACGCGGCGGTTGAGAAGGGCATGTAGACCTGGTCGTCCGGGTTCATTCGACCGTCGCCACCTTTATAGTCCACGACACCCAAAACTTCAAAGTTTTGGTCTCGGATGCGAACTGTCGTGCCGACGGCGGTCTCACCGGCGTACAAACGATCATAAACCTCGTACCCAAGTACGCAAACCCGATTCATGTTGAGGTCATCGTCAAGGCTGTACCAGCCACCATCAAGCATTTTCGTTGCGTTGAGAATGATGCCGATTTCCGGATCTGCACCGGTGATATTGGTGCGATGATTGTTTGAGCCGAATTTCACCGTTTGACCGCGTCCACTCGTTACTCCGACCACGTACTTCGCCCCGGGCACCTGGTCTCGGACTCTTTTCACATCATCAACAGTAAGTGAAGTCTGCCCATCTGCGGCATTTCTTCCTCGCTGCCAGTCCGGCATCACGGTGATCCGATTGGAGCCCATGATTTCCAGTTGCTCAAGCGACTTGCGCTTTGTTCCTTCGCCAATCCCGATCATCGCGATCACCGAGCCAACGCCGATGATGACGCCGAGCATCGTCAGCGCACTGCGGAGTTTGTTCGCCAACACCGCGCGGACGGCCGAATCAAGGCTACTGCCAAAGTTCATCGACCTGTACCTCCCGTAAAGCCGCCGCCCTCCTGTTGTTGCTGAATTCGTTCCTGCCGCTCTCGCAGATCCCGTAGATCAATCTCGGCAATAACGACTTCGTCGCCTTCTTCCAACCCCTCAAGAACCTGGGTTCCTTCGTTCCCCGTTTGCCCAAGCGTCACCACACGCTTCTCTGGCTTCAACGGGTCGCTCGTCTTGATCATGACGTAGGTTTCTTCGCCTTCACGCTTCACCGCTTGTTGCGGGACTAGAAGAACGTCTTTGAGTTCCAGTTGAATGAACTCGCAGGTCGCGTTCATCCCCACTTTGAGAAGCTCCGCCAGCGGATTGAGGGTCGAAAGCGAGAATCCACGACTGGCGGGCGCAGTTCTCGCGGAGGCCACACCTTGAGCTGATCCTTGGCCACCTTGGGGACTTGCCGATCCTTGAATCTGGGGTCCGCCACCAGCCGCTCCCTGAGGTCGCTGACCACCCCCCGCTGTCCCGCCGCCTTGTCCAGGCTGACGTTGACCCCGCTCTGCCTGACGCGAAGTTGCCGAACCGGGTGCGCGGCCGCCTGCCGCACCGGCGCCAGGTCCACCGGCTGTTGCCGCTCCGGGAGCACCACCTCCTGGTCCTCCTTGCCCCCGTTGACCGCGTTGCCCACTACCCTCTTCTTCTTTTTGAATCTCAACCCTTACCCGGATCGTCGAGATTGCGTTGTTTGACGTCGCAGACGGGAAAATCTTTGTGACGACCCCGCGGAACGCCCGCCCCGGGAACCCTTCTACAATGATGCGAACCGGTTGAGCCATCTTGACGCTGGCAATGTCGCTTTCGTCTACGGGCACATCCACGAACAACTTCGTGACGTCCGCGATCTGAACGATGGCCGTTCCTTCACTGAACGCACTCGCGCCCGGGGGAATAATCGTGCCTTCTTCCAGCAACTTCTGCGTGATGACCCCGGCGCGCGGAGCGACAACGGTCGTCTCTTGAAGCTGCTCTTGGGCGTTTGTGACGCTTACCCGGCTGCGAACGGCGGACGCTTGGGCGCTCGCCACATCACTTTGTCGGATCTGATTGTTCAGCCGGTTTGATTCGGCCTGCTGTAAAGAAATCCTCGCTTGCTCCACCGACTTCTCCGCGCGCGCTAAATCTTGCTGAATCGTATTCTTTCGGCTGAGGTTTGCTTCGGCCTGCCGAAGCGATGCCTTGGCTTGATCGACGCGGGTCTGTTGGGTTCGGATGAGTGAGTCAAGTTCCGCATCAAGTGTTGCGGCTCGTTGCTGGGCTACGCGCAAGGTCGACAATGCGTTTTGCTCACTGTTCTTCGCTTGCTGAAGCGTAGCGGCACTGGAGTATCCCAACTCATGCAGTTCGGTTTGCCGCTCCAACTCTTGCTTTGCCGTGTCGTACGCAGTTTGCGCGCGGTTTAAAGTGGTTTCGGAGTCTCGTCGGCGCTGAGGAAGGTCAACTTCTCGAAGTTGCCGCATCGCCTCTTCCGCCGCCCGCAGTGATGCCTGGGCGTTCGAAAGCGCCGCATCTACCGTGATTGGCTCCGTCTTGGCGTTTTCCTGGGCCGTCTTCAACTGCAACTCGGCTTGTTCCAGTCGGTTACGCGCGTCTCTGACCGCTAACTCGTTGTTCTGCCGCGTCAACTGTTGGTTGGTGCGCGCTTGATCCACCCGGGCGTTCGCCCCTTGGAGGTCTGCTTGTGCTTGCTCAACTGTCGTACGCGTATCTCGGGGGTCGATGAGCGCGATCAAATCCCCTTTGCCGACGACCGTGCCTTCTTCAACAGCAAGTCGAACAATCTGGCCACCAGCCTTTGAGCGGACATCAACCGTCGTAAGAGGCACAATCGTGCCCGAAGCGGATGTGCTTCGGAATAGCGAACCACGGGTGACTTTTCCGTATCGGTACTCAACCTCGGCTCCACCCTGCGTATTGCGGAAAACCGTGGCGTATCCGATGCCGCCAAGCACGGCGACAGCGCCGATTACGTAAAGTGTTGTCCTATTCAATGGCCTATTCCTGCACGATTTCGCCCGGTACTGGGTCACCCACGACCAAGTTCAGACGAACTTCGGAGATTAATAGGTCATACAACGATTGAACTCGATTAGTTTCCGCTGTGACTAAGGTCACTTGGGCGGTCAACACTTCAATCAGGTCGGAGGCCCCAAGTCGTTGCGACTCGGCGGCGGCATTGTAATTGAGGCGGGCCGCCTCGAGCGCTAAGTCACTGGCTTCGAGCAGCAAAACGTTCTGGGTGTAGGTCTTAAACGTGGACTCAACTTCGGCCTCAAGGTCTCGCTCCGCTTGGGCGAGGGAGAACTGTTGAGCCTCCACTTGATACTCTGCGGCGGAAAGGCGGCTGCGCACTTGTTCGCCATCGTAAAGCGGATAACTCGCCTGGAAGATGAGGGCCGGACGGTCGGTGACATCATCGTTGAACGATCGCGTGAACTGTGCGTTGAGCGTGTAGTTCACCGATGTATCAAGGCGAGCCTGCCGGAGGTTGAGTCGGCGGCTGTCTACTTGGCGTCGCGCCGCCACGATATCGGGACGATTTGCTTTCGCCTGCACCATCAAGTCATCCAGTACGGCATCGTTGGGAGCTGGGGTCGGCTCTTGGTTGGAAACCAACTCCGGCAACTCCGGGTCGGTCCAACCCAAAATCGCCTTGAGGTTCGCCTCCGACGTGTTGACCGAGTTTCGGGCTTGGAGTTCTGAAGCCTTGGCATTCAAGAAGTCCGCGCGCGCTTGGAGGATGTCCTTCGGGGGAGTGTCTCCCGCGTTGACTCGAGCTTCAGTGGCTTTGAGGAGTTCCTCGCTTCGGGCGAGTTGGGCCTCGCGCACCCGGAGAAGTTCTTGGGCTCGAAGCGCATCATAGAAGCGGGAGTGGACGTTGAAAAGGACAGTGCGAAACGTCTGCCGACTGTTCAAGTAGGTGATGTCGGCGTTCAGCGAAGAGATCTCATAGGATGTCTTTCGGTCACCGTTGTCCAAGATCAAATAGTTCAGCGAAACCGATGTACTGGTTTGGTTGATATCCCGTCCAAATCGATTACCTGTGTACTGCTCCAGTCGTCCATCTTCTCGGCGGAGACTTGCGGTGACGGTCGGTAAGAAAGCGGAACGGGAAGCGCGCAGATTTGCTTCGGCGGCTTGAACACTCAGGAAGGCGGATCGTACGTCACCGTTCCTTTGCCTTGCCAAAATCAGTGCATCTTCCAAAGTCAGCGTCGCATCGCCTTCCGTTTGCGCCCATACTGGCGCGACGACCGCGAGCGCCAACAACGCTGCAACCCCTAATCGCTTCATTCCCAAAATCCCGTGTTGCCCCTTTCACGCGAAAGCATCCCTCCAAGAACGGTTCCTGCGGAGCAATGCGTAGTCATACCGGGTTTGCGTCCGAGGAGTTGCGCAGACGGGACTACCTGACGGGTTTCCGGGGCCAAAGTGAATCTGTTCATCCCAGAGGATAGAATGACCCCGATGGCGGCCTCTCCCTCGCTCAACCTTGACCAAATTCGAGAACTTCTTGGCGATCAAGCCTCGCTCCTTGACCACAAGTGCCAAACGATTCCCGCCGCCCAACTCCATCTGCCGGGGCCGGACTTCGTCTCTCGAATCTGGACACCGAGTGACCGTTCTATTCAGGTGATGCGCAGCCTCCAATCGCTGTACAACAACGGTCGGCTTGCCGGTACCGGTTACCTTTCCATCCTGCCGGTAGACCAAGGGATTGAACACAGCGCGGGGGCGTCATTCGCAAAGAACCCCGCCTATTTTGATGGGGAGAATATTGTGAAACTGGCCATCGAAGGGGGCTGCAACGCGGTCGCCTCGACCCTTGGCGTTCTCGGGTCGGTCGCCCGAAAGTACGCCCATCAGATTCCCTTCATCGTGAAGATCAACCACAACGAGTTACTGACATATCCAAACAAGGCCGACCAGATCATGTTCGCGCAAATTGATCAGGCATGGGAGATGGGTGCGGTGGCGGTCGGCGCGACGATCTACTTTGGGAGCGACGAGTCGGGTCGCCAGATCGTGGAGGTGAGCCAGGCATTCGCCCACGCTCACGAACTCGGCATGGCGACAATCCTCTGGTGCTATCTGCGCAACAACGACTTCAAGAAGGACAAGGACTATCACCTTGCGGCCGACCTCACGGGGCAGGCTAACCATTTGGGGGTCACTATCGAGGCCGACATTATCAAGCAAAAACTCCCCGAGTGCAATGGAGGCTACAAAGCCCTCAACACCGGCGGCAGTTCGTACGGCAAATTGGATGAACGGATTTATTCCGAATTGACCTCCGATCACCCGATTGACCTGACGCGCTACCAATTGGCGAACTGCTATCTGGGCCGCGCAGGGTTGATCTCGTCTGGTGGTGCGTCGGGCGCGAACGACTTGGCGGACGCGGTGGCGACAGCGGTTATCAACAAGCGCGCCGGCGGTATGGGTTTGATTTCGGGTCGAAAGGCGTTCCAAAAGCCCATGGCCGACGGAGTGGAACTATTGAACGCGATTCAAGACGTGTATTTGAGCGACGGCGTTACGGTGGCGTAGGCGTGACGCCAAACGCCCGTCCTGTCTCAGAACCGAAACTGACCCTTCGGTAGACTCACCACGTGGCCCGAAAACCGGCGGAGAACGAACCGAAGCAGGACGCTGTCACCAGCGGACCCGCCGCTCCCGCCCCCATGGCCTCCCTCATCCGCGAGATCAACGCACCTCAGGATGCAGGCACCCCCGACCCCAAGGAACAACCCGAACCCATGGCCGCTAACTTCGATGCAGACGTCATTGTCATCGGTGCCGGACCCGGAGGCTATGTAGCCGCCATCCGCGCCGCCCAACTTGGTGCCCGAGTCACCGTTGTCGAGAAAGAATTTCTCGGCGGAACCTGTCTCAACTGGGGATGCATTCCCAGCAAAGCGATGATCGCCAGCGTCGAAGCGATGAACCACGTCAAGCACGCTGACGCTTTCGGCGTCGTGGTAAACGGCGACGTTTCCATGGACTTTGAGAAGTTCTCGGCTCGCCGCGACAAGATCGTTCAAACCCAACGGGGCGGCATCGCGATGCTCTTCAAGAAGAACAAGATCAACCATGTCGAAGGATTTGCTAAGTTCGTGGACAAGAACACGCTTGAAGTCGAAAAAGACGGCAAGACTCAGCGGATCACGGCCAAGAACTTCATCCTCGCAATGGGTTCAAGTGTCATCTATCTCAACATTCCGGGATTGGAGGGCGGCCGCAAGGAAGGCGTTTGGACGAGCGATGATGCTGTATCGGCCCCGCACGTTCCCAAGTCCATGCTGATCCTCGGCGCGGGCGCGGTGGGCGTCGAGTTCGGTTACGTTTTTAACGGCCTCGGCACCAAGGTTACGCTTGTCGAGATGATGCCCGTGCCCATCCCCATGTTCGATGAAGACCTCGGCACGGAACTCGGCAAGCAGTTGAAGAAGCAGGGCATTGACCTCCGGACTGGCGCGAGCCTTGAGAAGTGCGAGAAGACAAAGAATGGTTGGAAGTGCCACGTCACGAGTGGCGGAAAAACGGAAGTAGTGGAAGTCGAAGTCGTTCTCCTCGGCGTCGGACGCAAAGCAATGACTGACAATATGAACCTGGAGAAGTTGGGCATCAAACTGCACCGAAGAGGCGTTGAGGTGGTGGACGACTCGCTCCGCACTCACGTGGACAATATCTACGCGATCGGCGACGTAACGGGACGGATTCAACTTGCACACGTTGCCTCGCACGAAGGCACAGTCGTCGCCCACAACATCGTCAAGTCCGATAACCGCAAGGTGGATTACAAAGCGGTACCGAACTGCGTGTACACCGTTCCTGAAGTCGCCAGCGTCGGCCTGACCGAGGGGCAAGCGAAAGAGCAGGGCTATGACGTAAAGATCGGAAAGTTCAACTTCCGACCCTTAGGCAAGGCCATGGCATCGCTTCAACAGGAAGGTTTCGTCAAGGTGGTGTGCGAAGGCAAATACGGCGAAGTACTCGGCGTACACATGATCGGTGGTCACGTGACCGACATGATTCATGAGGGAGTGGTCGCCATCAAACTGGAAGCGACTCTAGACGTGATGGTGGACACGATCCACGGTCACCCCACGATGAGCGAAGCGGTGCTGGAAGCGTTCGAAGACGCCCATGGCATGGCAATTCACAAGTAATTGCGACGTCGCGACTCGACTTAGAAAAGGATGCACCCGAAAACGGGTGCATCCTTTTTTGGCTGATGTCTAAGAACCCAACCAATCGGTTAGTTGGAACGACGACGACGTAAAACCAGTGCGGCAACGCCGCCGAGCAATAGCATTGAGGTCGGCTCAGGTACGGCCGTGATACCCGTTCGGTCCGTCAGCCAATCCGTGTGGTTGTGCAACGCCACGAATGCCGCTTGGTCGCCATAGCGCGAGAAGTTATCCGTTCCCCAAGAGGTCACGCCCGTTAGCCGCCAATCCGCACCGTCGTGCCAGAACATGCCGCCACCGCTATCGCCGGAAGCGGTAGTACCTTCCAGGGGCAGAGCATTCCCTTGCGTCGGGTTAGTGAATGTGGTGAACCAGAATTTGCTTCCGCCGCTTCCCTGGGAAAAGTCAATGATGTTCTCCGCACCGCGATTCAATCCGTCATACGATCGGTTTGTGTTGCTTCCGATCCCGTGAAGTCCGTAGCCGCCGAACACGACGCGCTCCCCAATGAGGTTGCTCAGCGTCGTAAACCGGATGGGGGTGATGCCGGTCGGGGCCGAGGCAATTCTCACCAGACCCAGATCAAACGCCAACGTATTGAAGTTGAAGTTCGGGTGCGTAATCTGCCCTGTCGCGTTGATCACTTGGCCCCCGAAGCGCACGTTCTGAATCGTATTGCCGCTGGTTACGTGGCCCGCAGTGAGCATCCAATGCGAACCGTTGCCAAATCCAAGATAAGTACCGCTCCCGCTTGCAAAGGAACCATTCACCTCGCCAATCGAGGCATTCGGGAACAGTCCGGCGTTCGCAACATATTGGCTATCGGCAACGTCATGCCGAGTGGTGATGGCGGAAGCGAAGACCGAGAGCGAAAGCGAAGCAAGTCCGAGCGTGAGAAAACGAGACGGAAAAGTCATGGGAATGGGGGACAAGATACCCCTCTGATTACGCTGAAACAAGTAATGGTTCGCATTTCCAGCAATTCTGCGGGAACGGCTTACATCACCGCAGCACTTGGTTGAGCGCTAGACCGTGCGAGTGCCGCCTCCACCAAACCCCGGAACAAAGGATGCGGTCGGTTCGGGCGACTTCCAAACTCGGGGTGAGCCTGGGTTGCAATGAAGAAGGGATGATTCGGCAACTCGATCATTTCCACCAACCGATAGTCCGGCGATACTCCGCTCACGCGCATCCCTTGCTCCTTGAGTAGTTCGCGGTAATCATTGTTCACCTCGTAGCGATGCCGGTGACGCTCATCGACCCGCGTCGATCCGTACAGCCTTCGAGCAAGAGTTCCGGGTTCCAGATTGCAGGGATAGTTTCCGAGACGCATCGTGCCCCCCTTGTCTTCAATGTTCGCTTGGTCTGGCATGACCGCTACGACTTGATCCTTTGCTCCAGGATCGAACTCTTGGCTGGTCGCCCCTTCGATGCCACACACATTTCGGGCAAATTCAATCACGGCCATCTGCAGACCAAGACAGATCCCCAGGAAGGGTATGCCGCTCTCCCGCACGTAGCGAAGGGCTTCGATCTTTCCTTCGATACCGCGCCCGCCGAATCCCGGTGCGATGATCACTCCGTGAACGTCCCCGAGCAAGGTGCGTGGGTCAATGTCCTGCTCCAGTTGGTCACTCTCGATCCACCGGATATTGACGGCCGCGTTTTGCGGAATTCCGGCATGTACTAACGCCTCCGCGATACTCTTGTAGGCGTCACCGTTGGCCGTATATTTGCCGACGATCGCGATCGTAACCGACTTCTCGGGCTCCACGAGACTCTTGACCAAAGCCTGCCACTCGGTGTTGTTGGGCTCACGGTTTTCGAGCCCTAGCCGTTCGGTCACGAACCGACCAAAACCGGCGGCTTCGTACATCAAAGGCACTTCGTAGATAGTCCGCGCATTACGGCTCTCCACCACAGCATCTAGCGGAACGTCGCAGAAAAGAGCGATCTTTTCGCGCACATCCACCGGCATCGGCACGTCGCTTCGGCAGATCAACACATCTGGGCTGATACCGATCTGGCGTAGTGCCGTGACGCTGTGTTGCGTTGGCTTCGTTTTAATTTCGCCCCATGGCCCGACCTGCGGAATCAACGTCACGTGCATATACATCGTGTTGTCCCGTCCTTCGTCGTTGCGCATTTGGCGAATGGCTTCCAAGAATGGCAAAGATTCAATGTCACCTACGGTTCCTCCGATTTCGGCAAGCACCACATCCGCACCAGTTTCGTCCCCTACGCGCCGCATCAATCGTTTGATTTCATTCGTCACGTGCGGGATCACCTGAACTGTGGCGCCAAGATAGTCACCTCGTCGCTCCGCCTCAATCACGTTGCGATACACCTTGCCCGTCGTGATACTGCTCAGCGAAGAACAGTTGACATCCAAGAACCGCTCGTAGTGACCGAGGTCAAGGTCCGTTTCCGCGCCGTCCGTGGTGACAAACACTTCGCCGTGTTGGAACGGATTCATCGTCCCCGCGTCCACGTTGATGTAAGGATCCAGTTTGACCGGGGCAACCGAGAAGCCTCGGTTACGAAGAAGACGGCCTACGCTGGCGCTGGCGATTCCCTTACCAATGGAACTCACCACGCCGCCCGTTACAAACACATATTTGGCCATCTATCCCCTGGCCATGTGCGGTGCGCGACTGGCCTAACGAATCTTACCGAACCGATGGCGGCGAGGTCATCCCCTCCGGCATCCAAACTGGCAGATGGACCACCTGATCGCGGGCCGAATCGGCAATTGGAATACGCCAGGCATCGAAGAACGGCGCAAGATTTCGTCCTACGACATTGCTGAACCGCACCATCCATTGGCTTCTCTTCTCGGCGTCGCTACGCGGCAGTTCAGCGGGGGCGGCGTTACGGTAGTCGCGGAAGACTCTCTTGTAGGCGTCCCATCCGAATGCTCGCTGCAACTGCGCATACATCACCAGCGCAAGGAACGGGTCGGACTTCCACTGCTCAAAGGACGCGCCGTCGGCAACGTACTTCTTCCATCGATCCAAGTTCATCTGGTCATCGAATCGGTTGCGCTCTGGGCGGCTGCCGACAAGCATATCGAAAGTGTAAAGGGTGAAGATGTTGCAGGTCACTTCCCCCGTCCCTCCAAAAGTCCAAGCACTCTCTTGCACGTTATGCCCGACTTCGTGGAAGTGACCCCACGTCCCTTCCGTTTTGAGCCGCGCAACGTCCGATACCAGTGGAACGACGTCCAGCCACGTCATGATTGGATAGCCTGCGTGCATGTAGCCCGCGCTGATTTGGGCATCTGCCACGATTCTTTCCTTACGATGTCCGGCAGGGCGACCCGCGAGTTCAAACTGCGTCCGGCACACCGCATCCCAAAACTTGGCGACCGCCTCGGCATCGTCGAGTGACCGG
>JAHBTC010000084.1 GCA_019638835.1 Fimbriimonadaceae bacterium | reverse complement strand
GACTCTGGCGAGTTCCCGGTAGTCTCGGTCTTCAATCTTCGAGGTGACGTCAAGTGCGTGTGCGGCGCGCGACGCGAGCGTCGTCATGACATCTTGGGTGCGCACGTCGTAACGCAGACTACTGAAGTCGTTTCGGATGTTTCGGAACTCGTCCGGCACGGACGAGTCAAAGTCCTCGATCGCTCGACTGAACATCCAAAGGACGAAGTCGTCGATAGTTGGAGCTTTGCTCGTGTACCGGTAAATGTTTGACAACCCATCCCAGAAGAACTGGTCGAGCCCGAAGGCGCCGAGGTCGTCGAGCTTGGTTCTCTTCCCGGCGGCGTTTTCGATGAGGAGTTCGCGCACGATGTCAGTGAGCTTGTTTCCCGACGCTTTGACGAGCACCTGGCACATCTTGGCGCGCAGACGAGCGGCGTCATCGCCCTCGTTCAGGAGTCTCTCTAGTGCTTGCTTACGACTGTTCGCAGCGAAGAATTTCTGGTGCTCTTCAATCACAGCAGCGAGGGCAGGATCGAGCAAACCCAGCTCGCGTTGAAGCATCGAAGTCCTGTCAGCGGTGAACACGCCGTACGCTAGCTCAAGGTCGAGCAACCAATTCTCTGTCCCTCGCGGGATGTCACCCGACCGATAAACCAGATACTTCGTCTCGTGATCACCGAGTAGCGCGCTTTTCGTACTGAACTCGTTGTCGTCAATGCGAATCACGTTCGCTCCGCCAAGATCCAACATCTCAAGTTCAGACGCGTACTCGCTCAAGGGATCATTCCAAAAGACGACGCGGTGAGCATCCAGCCGCTGCCGGAGGACGTCGTGGATGGAAGCGAGGTCAGTCACTTGCAGCCTCCAATCCGGGGATCTTCCTCAGAGCAGCACCGAACTTTGGATAGTTGAGCTTCACTCCGTCATCGAGGTCGATCTCGACGTTCTCAGATGCCTTAGGGAAGAGGATGTCGTGCTCATACTCGTTCAACTCGACAAGTACCTTGCGGAGTCGGTCAGCTTCTTTGGCATTCCCAGCACGCTCAGCCTGTTGAAGCGCCGACTCAAGCTTGGTCACGTACTCGCGAAGGTAGGTCAGCACTGTCGACACCGTGGAAGTCGTGTAGCGGTGCATGTAGATCAGCGCGTTGAACGATCCTTTCGGGCTAGAAAACAGCCAGTAGATCGGGCGCTTCTTATACCGTTGAACGTGGTCATCGTAGAACTTCGATGCCGAACTATTCCCCTTGGCTTTGATGAAGTAGTCCCGGAGGTTCTTGAGGCCGAGAGATTCGTTGAGGTAACGCAGGTTCTCTTCGAAAGACGGTTCTCCGAATACAGTGCGGAGGAAGAGTCGGAACTTGTCTACGATGTCGTCCTCAAACCAGTCCCCGTCGACGATCGGAATGACGTTGTCCTCGTCAGGGTCGAAAGTGGGGTTCGGGATCCGAGCCAAGTAGTCATCAAGCGTCGAGCCTTGGTCTCCGAGAATGAGCCCGGGAGCATCCAGACTGTAGCGGCCAAACATGCAGCCAACAGCGTACGATATCAGGTCCAAGAGTGCGGACTGGGCGTATAAGACATCCCGCTCTTCGGGAGACTTACTTGGCCAACGGAACGCCGAGTTGTTCGTCAATGAAACGCGTTCGAGCGGCACGTGAGACGGAACCTCGTCTTCGAGGCCGTAGAGCTTAGCTACTGCTTCGTTGTTCTCGATTTCCAGTTTCTGCTGTTCGAGCGACCGCACCTTCCAGTCATCACGGAGCTGTGCTACGGTCTGCTCTAGGGTTTTCAAACGGTACCTCGCTACTTGGCCTGGGGACGCTCAATCTCCAGCTGCCGACGCCAAAAGAGCGACCACAGCCGGACGTCTGGGTGTTGCTATACAGCCTACCGGCCGAGGCCCAGCATCTCAGCAGAAGTGGCCAGCGCTTCCTGGGATCGCGCACGATCGGCGTGTAGGTATGCCTGTGTGCTCAGCACCGACGAGTGCCCGAGAACGGCCTTGATCGTTGTGTCGTCGACGCCGCTGGCGAGCAGGAGCGTGGCTGCCGTATGTCGGGCTTCATAGAGTAACGGACGGCGAGTTTCGCCGTCAGCGAGTGCGACCGTGACGTTTGCTTGATCGACGATCTCATACCATTGCGAGCGGTCATACTCAGCAGAGCGCGGCGACCCGTCCTCACGGGGCCACACGAGATCAAAGGGCGACGATGGCCGAGACGCGTGCCAAGTCGACAGCGCATCGACGAGCCATGGCACCATCGGCACGACGCGTATCCCTGCACGAGTTTTCGGCCGGACCAAGTGGTACGCGCCGACTAAGTGTCGTGATTCGAATCCAAGCGGCACGCGAAACCCACTGGACGGGTTTCGATGTTTCACATACGGGAGTGGCTTCAGTTGCCACGCGAGCGTCATCGTCGCTGCTTCCAAGTTGACCATGTCCCAGGTAAGCCCGAGTGCCTCGGCGGGACGAAGCCCCGCAATGAGCGCCGCGACCCAGCGGGAGGCATCGGGGCGAGATTCAATGACAGCAATAATCCGCATCGCATCTTCTCTGCTGAGCGCCTGCCTCGGTGACGGGCCAACGCCTGACCCTGCCGTATCGCGAGCGCGTTGCGGAACCTGATAGCCTTCGGCAACTGCGTCAGCAAGGATCTTGCCGAGCACAGCATGAGATCGCTGCATGGTAGGGAGCGCAAGCCCAGCGGTCTCCTGAGCTGAAGCGACTCTGCGCACATCGGCAGGCGCTACGGCGTCAAGCCGAACATGGCCGATCGTCGGAATGATCCAGCGGTTGACTGCTGACCGGTCTGAGACATAGGTGCCGGGCCGCACGACGCGCTGCCGTTGCGCCAGCCAGAGTTCGCACCATCGCTTGATAGTGATAGAGGCGAACGACGTGACGCCTCCCTCCGTGGCAATCCGTCGCTTCGCCTCGACTAATCTTGTGCGGACTTCGGACTCGGTCCTGGCCTTTAGGGTGAGCCTGTGCCGCGTACCGTGCGCGGTCCAACCCGCCTCAATAGTGGCGACCCATTGGCCGCGAGAGTTCTTGTAGATCGACCCCGATCCTTTTCTGCGTTGATTCTTGCTCATCGTTCAAGCTCACACTGTTCATGATCAACGCTTCGGCCGCGGCCAGGGTAGCCATCGGGGTAGCCATCGTTTCTTCCCCTATCCGGGAGCATGTCTAGGAGCACTGTCCAGAGCACACGCAGCTCGGCCACAGAGCTCGTCATCGCATCGTGCCCGCAGGGTAGCCAATGGGGTAGCCATTTCGCACACGCCGGGGCTCTGCTGGAGTGATCGCTTCGGCGACGATGGCCGGAGCCAAGTGCTGAGGCGGCCTATGCTTCGCCTGCCGCTCGCCACTTCAACATTTCATTCACAGTTCATGAAGGATGCATACCCGTCGGTTAAGCAGGATCTCTACGGAGCCTTCGTTGTACGCGGTATCGAGCTCGCCGACCGACGCGGACTGCTCGCCATTGTCATCGGCGACACTTGGATGTCCATCAAGTCATTCGAGGCGTTGCGTCTTCGTTTGCTAGATGGCCACGCCTTTGACTCGTTCGTTCACATGCGTGACGTCTCCAACCACCCTGACATCTTCGGCGCCAACGCCGCCTTCGTGCTTTCGATGTCAGGCGACCGTAGCAAACATGCGCCGTTCATTCGTTTGACCCCGCTCGGGCAGGAACGCAAGGAGGCCGATCTCCGCGTCGCGCTGGCGGAGAGAACCAAGGAGTCGGGCTTCCACCGTGCATCAGGTGAAGACTTCGAGGCAATCCCTGGATCGCCGATCGTTTACTGGCTAAGTGAAAAGATGCGAACGACGTTCACGTCGGGTGATCGGCTTGGCGCAGTCGCCTCACTTGCCGTTGGTCTCCAGACAGGCGACAACAATCGCTTCCTCCGCCAGTGGTGGGAGGTCTCTCAGGGACGTTCTGCTTTTGCTTGCACTTCACGTGAAGAGGCCGCTGCCAGCGGCGCGCGGTGGTTCCCTTACAACAAGGGAGGCGACTTCCGAAAGTGGTATGGGAACCAGGAGCACGTTGTCAACTGGGAGGACGACGGAGCTGAAGTCAGGGTATTCGGTACGGAAGCTGGTGGCCGCCCTCGATCGCGCGCGCAGAACACAGACACCTACTTTTCACCGTCCGTGTCATGGTCGAAGATCAGCAGCGGAGCCCCAGCGTTTCGGTCTTACCCTCCGGGGTTCATATACGACGTTGCGGGTACTTCGATCTTCGCGGCGAGCAGCAGTGAACGACTTGGTTTGCTCTCCTTCGCGAACTCGCAACTTGCTTATGAGCAGCTAGCGGCCATCGCACCGACTCTCAACTTCGAAGTGGGACAGGTCGCCTGTCTTCCGATCGCAGACTCGACAGCGGATCGCGGCGTGGCACTGGCGGCACGAGCAGTTGAGACTGCGCAGGCCGACTGGAACTCGCTTGAGACTTCTTGGGACTTCGAGCGCAACCCGCTAGTCAAGATCGGTGCCGGTGGATGATTTCAGGTCGACAAGGGCGTTCGTCTCAAACCTCCAGGAGGTTTCAGCACTGTCCCAGTCGTCCTGGGCAGTCTCGATGAGGCTGCCGACTGTGTCAGTTGAGAGCGCTCTGATGCCTTCGTGAACCGGAACGAGACCCACGTACCCGATGTGGAAGTGCAGTGTGGGCGCGACAACCTTCATGATCTCCATCACGAACTTGGAGTTCAAGAGCAAGGTGACTTGGTCTAGCATCGTCGGGTCACCGAACCCTGAGTGGCCTGTTGAGTCGTGGATGAAACCCTGTGGGTAACGGCGGAACGCTGCCTCCCCGGACGAAATATCCGACCATGACACGGACGGTGAAAAGTAGGTCCCAGGGTTGCGAATCACCGACCGAGGCTTGAAATCGACGATCTCAGCGCCATCTCGCTCCCAATTAACGACATGCTCTTGGTTGCCGTACCACTTCCGGAACTCGCCACCCTTGTTGTAGGGAAACCACCGCGCGCCGCTGGCAGCGGCCTCTTCACGTGAAGTGCAAGCGAAGGCAATGCGGTTGGACGCTACCTCCCACCACTGGCGCAGGAACCGGTTGTTGTCGGCGGTGGCCAGACCCTGGCGAAGGTTCGCGACTTCACTTAGCGGATTGCCAGTCGAGAAGGAGTCGCGCATCTTTTCACTTAGCCAGTAAACGATCGGCTTGCCCGGGATCGCAGCGAAATTCCCGCCAGACGCGAGGTAATAACCGTCGTCGGTCGAGCGAGTAACCAGTGCATCGGTGAGCATGGCTGACTTCTCGGCTTCGGATCCGCCTTCCACCAGGCGGACGAACTCTCCAGGTTGCTCACGATGGCTGCTGTGTTTCTCCAGTACGAAGGCCGTTGAGGAAACAACCTCACCACCGATTGAATCAAAGGCCCGTGTCCCGAGGTGAAGCATTGACGCAATCCGCTGATGAGCGATGAGTGAGGTGCGGAGCTTCTCATATGAGCTGAGAAACATCCACGACTGCATAGTGATCATGGCGACGTAGCCCCGGGACGAAGCGAGGTCGAGGCAACGTTCGATAAACCCGGCAAAGAGGTCCGACTTGCTGTTCGGGCAGTTGTCTTTCATGAACTGTGAAAGCAGTGCGTTCATCTGCTTGCTACCCATATACGGGGGGTTCGCAACCACAACGGTGTACTGGCTCGAAAGGATCTCGGCCTGACGGATGAGCCTTCGAGCGCGCTCGACAGATCCCGAGTAGATGATGTCGTTCTCTGCATTGGTTCGCTCAAGAGCAGCCTTGATGAACATCGTTTGCGACACGTCGGGTCGAATGAGAGAACCAAGCGTGTCGGCATGTTCGAACTGGTTCCAGAAGGCCTGAGTAGTCAGGTCATCTCCCTGTTCGGCGGTGAGCACGTCGATCTCGTCCGCGCGGAACGAGAGAGCCTCGACTACGCAGATGTTTGGCGCGACCGGGTTCTTCAGGGAGAGCTTGCGTCGAGCGGCGGCTTTCATCGTCATTGCGAACGCTGCCAGCGCTCCCGCGCGTGGGTCGATCTCAGTACCGAAGAGGTTGTTCTTGAGGATCAGACCAGGGATCTGCGAAGGTGTGTAGCCCTCCTCCTCGTAGATCGCGTACAGCAGGTCGAAGGCGTAGGTGAGCATATGTCCGGAGCCGCAAGCCGGGTCGATGACAGTGAGTTCCTCGGGTGAATCAAGCTTCAGGAAATCGTCTTCTTCGTCTACGGGAGCGATGTAGTAATCCATCCGCTCAACGAGGCGTGACTCAGGATGGTTCAGCATCCACAGCCGTCCGACCGAGTTCTCGATGAGGTATCGCACGATCCAGTGCGGCGTGAACAGCTGCGTCGCCGCAGGTATTTCATCGGCGCCAGCCTTCTTGTTCTTCTTGAACCCGGCGAAGACTTCGTCTTTGCGCTCCGAGATGTAGAACTGATAGAGCCAACCAATGATCTCAACGTCCTGGCACACCTCCTCGCTCATCACCTGAACGCTGCGACTCAATACCGAGTCTTCAGCGAGCAGGTTGCCCGGGATGAGCAGTTCCGTGTAGTCACCTTCGCGCTCGAACATAAAGGGCATTGCTTTGTTCCAGTAGCGGCAGTAGTCCGCAAGGAGCAACGAGTACGCCTCTGTCTGGGCATCTACGCCTGGGCGCGGCTGGCGAGTACCACTGAGCAGACCGGTGATTGTCGCTGAGTTGACGCCCTTCACGACTTCTGGATCAATCTGTCCTCGCTTGGCAGCCGCGAGTATCTCGGGCTGACCGATCTGCCCTTCGCCGGGCGAGACCACCCCAACGCCCGTGTACCCATTCGCATCCATGAACCGGAGTGCGATGATTCGGTTGAACCAGGTATAAGCAACCTTGTCAACTGTCTGTGACTTGCCCTTCTCGCCACCCCCTGCCGCTGCGATAGTGCGTTCCAACGCAGCGACGGCGCTGGGTTGTTCGACGCGTTCGGGCGAGCCTTGGGAGAGCACTGCCGTGACACGCGCACTTACTTCTCGGATGAGTTCGGTGCGTGCCGAGGTGGCGAAAGCCTTGAGTGGCGCGGTTTCCATTAGAGCGTGATTCGCTTTCCGTCGTGAAGCGTCGTAACAAGGGCGATGCGCAGAGCGGCCAAATAGTTGTCGATGTCTGCTTCGGATTCGAGCAGACCGGAGACGCCTGGTGCGCTGATCGTCTTGACTGACACGATCTGCTTCGGCGCTGGCTCATCATCTTCGGCGTTGGGCTGAGACTCGACGAGTCGGCTCAGCAGCGCGGGATAGTCGTCCTGCTCGAACGCAGCGCCTACCTGAAGGATGAGCGCGACTTGTGACTCAGCGGAGAGCCGAGCCAGGGTCCGATCGATGTTTCGGACCACACCTGTTTGGGCGTCCGCAGTTGCGTGCGCGTAGTAAGCGCTATCCAGGATCTCGGCCCTGCGTCCCTGGATCGCTACGGTCACCTCGTGACGCTTGCGAGCGACCACTTCGTCGATTTGTCCTCGAAGGGCGTCCGCTGCGATCTTGAGTTGATTCATCTTGCTGCCGCGGAACGCATTCGGATCGGCGAGTAGCTGCTTGACAGTATCCGAACTTCCGGACGGCAGGTATCCGATGTTGCCGACATTGGCGCTGAGTAGCGATTGAGCGTCATCGAAGATCTTGGCCTGCTGACCGTTGAGGAAGGACTTGATGGGGTCGATCAGGTCTTCCTTCGCTTCGCTGAGTTCATCAGCGCAGTCGAAGTCAGTGAGGTACCAGTCGACCGGCTTGCCGACGGCCTGGTCGAGGCTAGCGACAACCTCCGAAAGCTGGCTCACGAATGGGAATCGGCTGGCACTCACCATGCCAGTGAGTTCGTCGCGCCTTGCAACGAGCTTTTCTTTACCGAAGCGAGCGAGTTCGGTCGGGTCCGTGGGCACGGCACCCTCGTCGAAGAAGTCGGTGCAGAACTTCTTGAAGGCAGCGACTCGTGCCTGGTCATAGGCCTTTTGAGGTGCGACAACCGTGTACTGGTGCTTGCCGGTGTTGCGAATGAGGTTCGCGGCTTCAGTGCGGACCACAGGGTTCGCGTCAACAGAGAGCGAGACCTTGCCGTTTCCGACGAGCCAGCCGAGAACAACTTCGATCGAACCGAGATCCCACCCGTACGGCTTCGACTCGAACCGATCGACGATCTTCTTGACTGTGACCTGTTCTCCGAGGCCTGTTTGGGTGATGATCCAGGACTCCATTTCGGTTCCTGGAGAAGCGAGAACCATCAAGTTTCCTGCGTTGAAGAGTCCCGGGTCGTTCTGGATCGCCGCAACAACCTGCTGTTCTGAATACACCTTGCCACCGAGCAGGCCCAGGCTGACGTATGTTCGGCTGACGAGTTCCTGGAACCCCTCGGAGACACGGCCGAGAGCATCTTGCGAGTTGGAGGGGATGTCGGCAGCGTTGATGATCAGTTGCGCCTTGCCGACGGCCTGACGAATTCGCTCGATCAGTTCCTTTTCGCGATCAGCGTTCAACAACTGCTTGGACTGTAGGATCGCTTGCATCGATGGTGTCGCACCTGAATTCGTGCGCTGCTTCGTGTACTTTTCCGTCTTCAGCAACAATCGCAGGTCGGCGAGCAGGCGCTTGTCGCGCCCTAGGAACACTCGTAACTCGTCCCGCCCCATGCTCTGAGCAGCAATCTCGGCGTCACTGTAACTGGTCTCTGGAGTGATGAAGTGGATTGTCAGCTCGCGCTGGTTTCCCTGCACGATGTCGTCAAGCTTGTATCCAACCGGGAAATCCTGCCCGTTCTTGACGTACTTGAGCTTGTTGACCTTGAGGATGTCGGAGGAAAGATAGCGGAACAGCTTGCTGGAAACCTCTGACGAGTCGACATCGACCGACTTGATCTCCTGCTCGATCTCCTGCTCCTCGTTGGTGAGGTACTCGTAGATATTGCCGTTCCGCTGCACGTACGACTGTGACTCCAGCAGGTTTAGCGCATCCTGGACTTGCTTTCCAAGCCCATTCAGGTCCAGGCCGAAACGGTCATACACGAGCACCGTCAAGTTGCGCGGGGTGGCCTTGAAAGTGTCGACATACTTGACGAGGAACAGCGCCTTGAGTAGGCGGTTCGCGAGCACAGTGACGTCCGAGCCAGGGTCGGGAAGGTGCTTCTCAGCTTGGAGGATCGCACTCTGGGCCGCGGACTTCAACGCTGCGCTGATCCCGGCAAACATCTGGTCGAAGGTTGCAAGGTAGCCGACCTGCTCGCCACCGATGCGTTTGGCGACTTCCTGAACCACGCCGAGCATGGAACGTTCACCCACCGAGCTGTTCTTTCCCTCGAACATATTGTGATCCGACAGCCCCTCAATCGCCGCCTGGAACATCGGAATCTGGTACGTCACGAACGGATAGGTGTTGATGAAGCGGGCTTCGTCAACGTAGTTGCGGTAGGTCTTCGCGCCGTCGACGAAGTTGAAGATCGTCGGGAAGTTCGCCGCTTCCTTGTCATGGATCGTCTTAAGTTCTGCCGCACCCGAAGCATTCTTCTCAAGGAGTCGCTTGCTGATTACTTCTTCGACGTCTTGACTCGTCAACTTCACCTTGGCGCTAAATCGCGCTTGGATCTTGGAAAAGTCGTTGCCTTGCTGCCTCGTACGGTCGCCGATGACCTTGTCCATGTCCTCCTGCGAGGTCACGAACACCCACGACCGGCCCTTGCACTTGGTGTTCAACGATTCGGCGATGGTCTGGAGGTTCAGCATGAGTTTGACATCGTCGGCGATGAACTGGCCGACCTCGTCCACGAAGAAGTTGAGTCGGAACCCGGGCTCCTGCTTGTCGATCCATGCCTTCACTGACGTTGCGAAGTCCTCAATCGAAACCGCATATGCCTTCTGGTACTGAGCAATGATTCCCGGATTCGCCTCGCCGTTGACCTCGGCGAACGCTTTGTCAATGTTGTGACCCTCCAAGGCCGTCTGCTCACGCCCCTGCAACCAATCGATCCCTGCCTGGTGTGCGAACGCGTCCTTGAACGCCGCGTACTGGCCACGCTTGTCGAGGTCTTCTTCGAAGCGAGCAACAGCACCATCGTTACCGAAATAACCTCGGCTCTCATCGAAGACCTTCACGAACACCTTCAGCAGGGCATCCGTCTGATCCTTGGCTATCAAAGTCGCCTTTTGATCAATGTTGAACAGCAAACTCTTTGCCGGAATCGCCGCTGCCCTCTTCAGCGATGCGAGGAACATTGCATCGTCGGTTTTGCCGAGGAAGCTCTCGCTCACCTGCTCCCGCGGGAACGCTTGGCCTTCCACATCGCCGAGGAGGTGCGCGAGCATCTTGAGCAGGTGCGACTTACCGGAACCGAAGAAGCCCGAGATCCACACACCATTGGCGTTCGTGTAGTTGGTGTACTCCTCCAGCAATGGGGCGACACCTTTCGCGGCATCATTGGTGAAGACGTACTCCTCGACCTCGATAGCAAGGTGGTCGACATCGTCGGCCTTAACGACACCCTCGATTGAGCGGGTGACGTCTTTGAGAAAGATCTCATTCAGTTTCATCGGGTCATGCTTCCTGGTCGAGGATCCGCTTCGCGCGGTAGAAGGAGTCGTCTTTGAGTTGGCTAAACAGCACGAGCGCTGAGCCCTGCGTGGCCGACACTTCGTAGCGGCCGGGGAAGAACATCAACATGGGCCTGTCCGCCACCACGGTCTGCAGGTTGTTGAGAACAGTGTGCGAGCGAACAAACGGGAATACTTCGCCGATCCCGGTGAGGAACAGAATCTGGAACTGCTCGGCCGCGATCCTCCCTTTGATTGCGGGTGCGAGATGCAGCTGCGGGTCAAGCATGTTCTGCAGCATCTTGAGAAAGTCAGGCTTTTCCATGGTTGGCTCAGCAGCCAGGACGCGATCCCAAACGTTGCGCTCTTTTAGGAGATCAACACAGAGGTCGTAGAGGTTGATCTCGAAGACCTTGATGCCGCGCTCAGTGTCAAGCTTCGTCTTAATGCGTTTCTTCGCCTGCGCGACGTCGAGCGCCCACGTTGGGTCGTAGTCGTATATGAAGTGGGCGACCTCGTTACCCAGACCTTCCATGTTGAGGAAGCGTTCGCTGCTCAGCACTCGAAAAAGGTGATCTTCTTGCTGGGCCAGAGTTTGTTTGTGCTGCACAGTCAAAGTGCCTCCCTCGTTGGGAAGAAGCGGATGTCGCTCGGGGTTCGGTCAGTGAGACACTCGGCAACGCGCCCGGTAATCAGAAGCGGTTCGATCACGCCCTGCTTGGTCGTTAGCCCCGCTTGAACCATCATTCGAAACAGTTCACTGCGAAGCTTCTTGAACGTAAGGTCTGAAACCCCATCAAGTTCTTCGTGCCACATTGCCTTGCTTCGATAGAACGA
>JAHBTC010000083.1 GCA_019638835.1 Fimbriimonadaceae bacterium | reverse complement strand
CGATCTCCCACTTTGATCCCTTCTTGAGTTCAAGATGACCCGTCGTTCTTTCCATCGCTGGGAGTTGCGCTGTGAGGTTGAGGGTATTCGCGTTAGTTGTATAGAGGCAAAACAAAACCGGCCCCCACGCTTGCTCGGGCTTTGGTGTGCCCCCGCTAAACCGAAAGTTGCGGAACCGCGTTACCGGACCTCCGTTGCTCTGGTAGCCGGGGAGGTGAGAGACAAACTTGAGTAGCCCCGTCTTCCGCTCTACGGCGGCCGAGAACGATGCCGATGCTCCCGGCCACCGTGCGAAGACAGTCACGACTTCACCGCGAGCGACGACCTGAAGGTTCACGCCCTGCCGCATCGCAAGACGACCTGGGCCGGGAAACTCCTTTTCGCCGATGAGGATCTGGCCGAGAGGGTTGAAGCCCACAAATGTGCCTCGTCCGTATACTGCGCTGTCGCGATAATCATTGAAGGAACCCGCACAATCAAACTCCACTCCCACTCTGGCTTCCGACTGAGCCCGCGTTTGGTTAAGCCACTGCACATCGAAAGTGGCCACGAAGTCTCCGGCAGTGTCAGAACTTAGATAGGCAAGATTGCGGTTGGGTAGCGGCGAAATGCACTCCAACCCCTCGGGGGAAAGTTGCCAGTCATGGTTGCGGTTACCCCAAAACTCCGGGCCAATCCAGAATCGCGGTTCGGGCGACTTGAATGGATAGTACGTGCTCGGGAGAATCGCCCCGAGAAGCATTGCCGCAACCATAGAATCTCATTACACCCAAAACGAAACCAGCCTCGTTCCTTGCGGAACGAGGCTGTGCGAAACGAGCGAAATCCAGAACTACTTGAGTTCGACTTTCGCGCCGGCTTCTTCGAGCTTCTTCTTGAGTTCGTCGGCTTCTTCCTTGCCAACGCCTTCCTTCACCGGGCTCGGTGCGCCGTCTACGAGGTCCTTGGCTTCCTTGAGGCCGAGACCCGTAGCTTCCTTGACGACCTTGATGACGCCGAGCTTGTTTCCGCCGGCATCGGCGAGGACGACGTCGAAGGAGGTCTTCTCTTCGGCGGCGGCGGGGGCGTCGCCTCCACCACCCATCATCATGGGCATTCCCATCATGGGGGCGGCGGCGGTTACGCCGAACTTGTCTTCCAGAGCGGTCTTGAGGTCACTCAGTTCGAGCGCCGTCATGCCGCTGATCTTGTCAACGATTTCTTCAACAATGGTGGCCATCTTGGATTACTCCGTGGTTTCTTCCGCGGTCGGTTCCGAGGATTCCTCGGGGGTCGTGGCTTCTTCGGCGGGTGCGTCAGAAGCGGATTCGGCTGGGGAAGCGTCTTCCGTGGTGGTCTCTTCAGCCGGTGCGGCTTCCGGTTCGGCGGCCGCTGCGTTTGCAGGAGCCGGAATCGGAGAACCTTCCGCGACCTTATCGGCCACGGCACCAATGGTGCGGATCGGTTGCGCGTAGAGCGCTTCGATCGTTCCCACGAGGTTGCTGATGGGGGCGCTGATCGCGCCGATCACCATCGAGATCAGTTGATCTCGGGTCGGGAGTTTCGAGAACTTCTCGACGCCAGCGGCGTCGAAGTATTTTCCGTCCACCATGCCGCCCTTGACAACGAGAGCCTTATTGGTCTTCGCAAAATCAAGCAGCACCTTAGCGCATTCGGATTCATTCTCGTAGGCGAAGGCGACGGCTGTCGGGCCGCTGGTAGCTTCTTCATTCAGAATCTCCGCCTTATCGCCGAGGGCCCGAAGGAACAGCGTGTTCTTCAGAACCTTCAACTCTCCACCTTTCGCGCGGAGATTGCTGCGCAAACTTTGCAGTTCAGGCACGGTCAATCCGCGATACTCGGTCAGGAAAACGCCGCCGGCCCGAGCGAGTCGCTCGGTAGTTTCTTCAACTACGCGTATTTTGTCAGCCGTGGGCATATCGAACCTTCCTAACAAAAGTTAGGGCCCCTGCCTCGAAGGTGAGTCGAGAGGCAAGGGCCCGCTTTTGGTTCCCCGGCGCGGAGGCGCGGGCAAAATCGTTCCTTGTCGTCTTCCTCGGTCGGTTGACTTGCGCCAATTGAGTCCTTACGGACGCCGACGGTCTTCAGCAGAGCATGAACATTATAGGAGATCAGGCTGCCATCATGCGAGACCTGCCGGGTCCATCGTCACCCGTATGGATCCGTAAGCCGACTGCCGACAATTGAAGTGAACACATCATGGCCGTATCGCGCAACTTTGTCGAACCCATAGCGATCGCATTTGCGAGTCGTTTGGCTCAACCGTTGATTCAGTCCATGAAGCAAGGGAATGAGGCGGTTTGGCAGGACAATGCCTCTTGGAAATTTGGTTTTTACTTCGGAAAAGGGGATCGCCGGCTTTGGGTGCCCAAGCCTACGCAGTTTGGTTCTCCTCACCCCGAAGAAAGGGTGATCAACTTTTCCCATCCCCAAGCGAAAGGTGCCTTCCGCATTCTAATGCTGGCCTATGGGATTGGCACGCTGGCCGTCGCCGTAATCATGGCGGGAATTCTCAACCTCTTACGTTAAGGACTCACCAAAAGACAAACGCCCCCGGTCTCCTTAGGATCGGGGGCGTATTCGCATCGGCTTAGTTCGGCAGTGGCAAACTCATTGCCGAGAGCCACTTTCGAAGAGCCGCAATCCGCTCGGCGTTGTCGGCGGGGAGCGTCAGAGGACGTCCGCGCGCATCGATGATGATGCCAACCGTGCCGCCTTCGAACTGCCGGGAGAGGGATTTGCCTTTGCCTTCGCCTACGTCAAGACCTCTCGCTGGCTCGACGGTGAGATTCTTGAACTCGCCTCGCCCGGCAGGAATGACGACGATATCACCGACCTTCACTTCCAGATTCACGCCGTCGCCGGTCACTTTGAGGGCCGTCTCGCCGGGTTTCGCAATTCCGACAGGCGAGATACAGTGACCGCACTTGACAATGCAGTCGTACTCGAACACCTGTCGCGCCGCCTCAAAGAAGTGCTCGCTTAGTACGCCAAGATGCGGCATCATGAAGATTGAATCCACGGTGAGCATCGTGACTCCCTCCGGCTCGTAAGCGTCCATCATCATCAGTGCTGACTGGGCGCGCTTGGGGGCGTGAGAAAGGACGCCACCGCTGCCGATGATCATGTCTAGGTTCATCATCTTGATGAGCGTCTCACCTCCGGCGGACTGCTCGAAGATTTCGCCTACGTCGCGTTGGGTTTGGGTTCCCTTGAGGGTGCGGGCGAGCGACTTGTGGTGATAGAACGCTAGCCGTAGCGCTTCTCGCGAGACGGCCTGCTCAATCAGCAAGTCTTCATACGTCTGGGGGATCGTCGTCGGCCGGATCATCTTGTTACGAAGCCGATTTCGAACCTCAAAAGGATCAATCTCGAACGGTAGCCACCGCGCAATGTTTTCCGTCCCTGCTTCCTTCAAGACGTTGCAGATGGAATAGCTCATCCCGAGGTTCGCCGAGACCGTTCGATTGTAGACACCATCGAAAACCGAGAAGACGTCGGTGGTCGCTCCGCCGATATCCACACCAAGAATGTTGATGTCTTCCTGGTCAGCGTACGACTTCATCAGTTTGCCGACCGCGTTCGGGGTCGCCATGACCTCTTCACTTGCCCAATCTAACAGTTTGTTGTAGCCTGGGGCTTGCTGCATGACGTGCTCCAAGAACAGTTCATGGATTTCGTCACGCGCAGGGTCAAGATTCTCGCTCTCCAGAGTCGGGCGAAGGTTGTCCACTACCTTCAACGCGATACCTGATCCCAGAACCTCTTTCACTTCGTCGCGGGCTTCTTTGTTTCCGGCAAAGATGACTGGGAGTTGCATGTCTCCGAAGCGCGGCTTCGGATCGGCTCGCCGGATGACTTCTGCCATGTCCGCAAGGTGGATAACGGTGCCTCCATCGGTGCCTCCGGACATCAGAATGATGTCGGGACGAAGCTGGCGCAGACGATCTACCTTCTCGTAATCCTTCCTTCCATCGTCCACTGCGAGGGTATCCATTAGAATCGCACCGGCACCCAAGGCCGCACGTTCCGCCGATTCAGCCGACATGCTCTTGACGACACCGGCAACCATCATTTGGAGGCCGCCGCCCGCACTGGACGTGCTGACATACATATCCGAGGCGTCCATCGGAGCCGACCGAGAATCGGTGACATCGCCTGACTTTTGAAGTCGCCAAACACGACCGTCCTTGATCAACTTGCGCCGCCCGACCTCGTATCCTTCAGGGACATGTTCACCAGTGATCTCCTCAAGTTCGGTCATGGCGTTGAGGACTCCGACCGTGACATCTTCAAAGGGGCGTTCTACTGTGGTGGGGGCTTCTCCGCGGGCAACCAGCCGATAATCACCGGATTGATTTCGCTCAATGAGAATGGCCTTCGTCGTGGTCGAGCCGCAGTCGGTCGCTACGATACGCTCGATTGGCGTGGACATGTCGTTCATTATGAACCTATCTGACGCCCCACTCCCACAATCCGTACGAAGTTTTGTCGCTGATAGGGGTTCCGAGCATCCTGAGAATGAGTTCAGCCTGCCCTCGATGGTGGGCTACATGCGCGATCAAGTAACCCAAGAATGCCGGCGGGTGAGGCTTGAATCCCTTGATTTTGCCCACCTCAAGTCCTTCCTTCAGACACTCGCTGATTGCCATAGCCGACGCAGCGAGGGCGTCACCGATCTCGATCTTCGTGGCTCCATCTTCGAGCTTGGACAAGCCTTCCAGTAGGGACGGGGCGGCAGACTTGAGCCACATTAGCCGGACATTGTGGATGTGGGCGAACTGTCCGCCGACGGGTCTGCCTTTCGACGGCTTCATCCATAGGCTCGTCTCGGCCACTTCCTCTAAGAAGAAGCGGTTGATGCGAGCATTGATTTCCCAAGTCTCAACCAGTGGATCCGTCACGCTCCTGAGCATACGGGATTGAATAGGCATTAGGCTATACTTTTCTCTTCAAAGGGAGCGAACTCGATTGGCCTCAGTAACGTATCGCAAAGTTTCGAAGGTGTTCGGCAAAGGGGTCCGGGCCGTAGACAACCTTGACTTGGAAATCAACGACGGCGAGTTCATGGTTCTCGTCGGCCCGTCCGGTTGCGGCAAGACAACCGCGCTTCGAATGCTCGCCGGCCTCGAAGAGGCTACCGATGGAGATATCAACATCGGAGACGTCCGAGTCAACGACGTCCCGCCGAAAGATCGAGACATCGCGATGGTGTTCCAAAACTACGCGCTGTACCCCCACATGAACGTCTACGACAACATCGCGTTTGGACTGCGGTTGCGTGAACTTGGAAGCCTCGGGTGGCAACTCACCCACATGGGTGAGGCAAGAAAGATTAAAGAAGATATTGATCGGCGTGTTCGCGAAACGGCCAAAATGCTCTCGATCGATGCGCTTCTCGAACGACTGCCGAAGGAGCTTTCGGGTGGACAGCGCCAGCGCGTCGCACTGGGCCGAGCCATTGTCCGCAAACCCAAGGTGTTCCTGATGGACGAACCGCTTTCCAACTTGGATGCGAAGTTGCGAATCCAAACTCGCGCGGAGTTGATTCGGTTGCACCGCACCCTGAGCACGACGACGATTTACGTCACTCACGACCAAGTGGAGGCCATGACGATGGGGCAGCGGATTGCAGTGATGAACAACGGCGTGTTGCAACAGTGTGATGAGCCCACAAAGGTCTATAACCAGCCCGCTAACAAGTTTGTCGCTGGTTTCATCGGCGCGCCGCCGATGAACTTCGTTGACGCGACGATTGACGACGGATGGGTCAAGAACAGCACGATCAAGGTTCGGCTGCCACAGGGCCACCCGGCTCTCGAAATGGCGGGCAAGAAGGTAACGCTCGGAGTTCGACCCGAGGATTTGTATCCGTCGGTGTCAAGCCCAATACCGGTGACCGACGAGAATCGATTTACCGCTCATGTGGATGTCCTTGAGAATCTGGGAGCCGAGGACACGGTGTATCTGCAAGTCGGTGACCATGCCATGACCGCAACCGTTGATCCAGGCAGTGGATTGTCCATGGGTCAGGACACGGAGTTTGTGTTAGATCCGGACAAGATTCACGTCTTCGACGGCGAAACTGAAGAAGCGATCCGGTAAGCCACTGAATAGTTTGTCTGTCCTTCGGTGTGTCCGAGACGCCTATCGCCGCGCATCAGGAGGCAACGCCGGGCCAGCCAAAGGGGCAGACAGCACGCGCCACCACATCTCTGCATGATTACGGAAGCGGGGAACCAACCCAAGTGTGAGCGCCGCTGGAACGCCGTAGACAAGCAACCGGGCAAAGGCTCCGATCCGGTTGATTTTTAGGCAGATGAACGACGCCAGCAGTCCGCCATGAAGTCTGAAGTACAGTTCCTTTCCCCGGTTATAGCGGGCTATGGCCTGCCAGCGATTCGCCGATGACGACGCCCCGAGTTCATGCTCGAATATGGCTTCGGGTACGTATGCGATCGAGCCGCGCCGGGACAGGCGCAGGCACAACTCCGTGTCTTCGCAATAGAGGAAAAATCGTTCGTCAAATCGCTCTGGACCGGGTCGGACTCCAAGGCACGCTCCCATCACCTGCGCTACCCGGTGAACTCCCTCCAAGGGCATCCGGGGTGTGAGCCAATATGGGGAGAACAACGGCGACATTGGGAAGGCTTTTTCAAGCCAAAACTGCTCGCAAAGAACTACCCATAAAGTGAGCGAGTTGCAACAGGAACTTTGCACGCGGCCGTCGGGGAACTCCAGTCGCCCGCCTACCGCAACTAACTTATCATCCGCCCAGAGTGCGTTCGCGAGAAGGCGTAGTGCCCCGGGCCTTGCAAACGCGTCACTGTTCAAGAGTAACCAGAAATCACCGGTCGCCAGATTCAATCCCTGATTGCATGCCGCACCAAACCCACGATTGACCTGGTTCCGAACCAGAACCACATGCGGAAACAGGTCGGCGACCATTTCGGCCGAATCATCGTGTGAAGCGTTATCCACCACGATGATTTGGTCAGCGTCGCCGAGGGACTCGATGCAACGCCGAAGCAAATCGGACGTGTTATAACTCACAACGATGACGCTGATGCGCCTTCCTTCGGTGCGGGGGCCAGCGGTCATGTTAGACTGAGCGATTATGTCCGAAGAAGTGTTGTTGTCCCCCGAAGGGCTCGAAAAACTCAAAGCCGAACTCGAGCAACTGAAGGGTTCGGAGCGGCAAAAGGTGGCCGACAACATCCGCGAGGCGAAGTCACATGGCGACCTGCGCGAGAACGCGATGTACCACGAGGCGAAGCTCAACCAGAAGAGGTTGGAGCAGCGTATCGCCGAACTTGAACATACGCTCAATGTCGCCCACGTTCTTGATCCAAAGGACGCCACTGGTGCCCATATGGGGAACAAGGTTATGTTAGAAGACCTCGAATGGGGCGACAAGATGACGATTGAGTTGGTCGGAGGCTTTGAAGCCGATCCGCTCGCCGACAAGATATCGATTACCTCGCCATTGGGCGCGGCGATCCTGAACCGAAACCCCGGTGATGAGGTGGAGTTTGATGCCCCGGCAGGCAAAAAGCGTTATCGCGTGGTCTCTGTTCAGTAGTCTCGCACTAGTCGGTTGCTCGGCGCCGCCACCGCCGGTGACGAGTACGCCATCGGTGACGCCCTCGGGGGCTTCGATCGAACTTGAGTACCCCGGCGACTTTCACGAAACGTCGCTGGGTTTGCTAAATGAGAATGCCGAACTTCGGGTCGGGGATGATGCGATCAATTTCACCGAGGTGTTTCCTCGTCCCCCCCGATCGTTTGAGGTGAATGACCGCCCGCCAAAGCTGTCAAGTACCTTCCAAACGCGGGGATGGCAAACGAATCTGGTTGCGGTTGCGGCGGTCTTGGTGGAAGATCATGTAGCCGCAACGGTGATTACAGACGAAGGCGTAGAACTCGCGAGAGTTGAAGAGGAGATTGACGCATACGAGTCCCGTTATGGCCCAGCAACCAAAATTGTCAATGGTGACTACCGGTTTGCTTTTTGGAGCGATGAAGGGGCTTCTTTGATGATCGGCAACGCTGTCGAATTGAACGGAAAGATGAGTATGACTCGGGCGATCGGCCACCCCCGATTGATGTTGTTCATGAATATGACCCTTGCTGACGCCCAGTCACAGGTTCGATTGGCGCAAGAACGTCGTGAAGCAAACGAGGCTCAACCCGAACCGACAAACTAATCGGTCAGGGCTATTACGTAGGTTCTGGACACTTTTCGGTCTGCTCCGACGTTAGGAACGGTAGGCGCTCAAGAAACATCGTTTCCGGGGCGTCAATCTATCACAACAGGAGGTGGTGCCACACGATGGATACCAATAAACAAAACAAGGGAGGTCTGGGGTTTTAGCGACCCTATGATCTCGGACGGGTCTGTGATGAACCACGAGACCTCCCTTTAGTCCGACAACAGTTTCGGCTCCACCTCCCGGTTGGGCCGTTTCTGTTTTTAAGACTCGTCTACGATGACGGTCACGGGGCCGTCATTCACCAACTCCACTTGCATGTTCGCGCCGAAGACGCCCGTTTCCACATCCAGATTCTCGTTGCGCAACGATTCGACGAAGGCCTCAAAAAGCGGCTGAGCAACATCTCCTGGTGCAGAGGCAATGAAGCTAGGGCGCCGTTGTGTTGTGTCGCCATACAGCGTGAACTGCGAAATGGCGAGCACCTGCGGGCCGTCAGATTTGCTTTGCTTCAAAGCGACGTTCATCCGCCCATGCTCGTCGGGCATGATCCTAAGGTTTGCGACCCGGCGTGCGCACTTCGCCGCGATCTCCATCGTGTCGTCGCGGTGCGCCGCGACCAGTAAGAGATAGCCAGGACCGCATCGCCCGACCGTCTCACCGTTCACTCGTACCGATGCAGACGAAACCCTCTGCACCACCACTTTCATCGTCGCGAACCCTTGCCGAACGTACGAAGGATGGACATCACATCAGAGAGTTGGCCTACTTGATTCATCACCTGTTGCAAATGCCTCTGGTCCTGCACCTCCACGCTCATTTGAATCTCCGCCCTACCCTCGGGTGTTGTCTTTACTTTGAGCGCAGAGACGTTCACTTTGAGTTCGCCGAGGATTGCGGAGATCTCAGCAAGCAACCCTTGCCGATTCAACGTGACGACAAGCAGATTGGTGTCGTGAATGCTCCCATCAGGTTCCCACTCGATGGCTGTTACCCGCTCAGGTTCCCGCTCCATCAGGTTCTGGGCGTCGGGACAAACTCGCCGGTGCATAAGAATTCCGCGCCCTCGCGAAACGTATCCGATGATGTCTTCGCCGGGTAGTGGTTGGCAACACTTCGCCCGCTTATACATCACATTGTCATGACCGGCGCTGATCACCGTTGCCGCGCGGCTTTCGTTGACTCTTAGTTCCTCTCGTGCCTCGTCTTTGACGCGCCCGCGTAGTTTGTTGGCGAGGTTTTGTACGGTGGTCAGCCCCTCCCCTACACGAGCGAAGAGGTCAGCGACGTTGTCCACTTGCGGAAAGTCAGAGAGGACTTCTTTCACCGCATCGTCGCCCGTCAGTCGGCGACCGTCAAGACCAAGTCGATTCAATTCTCGTTCAACTGCTTCACGGCCGCGTTGGCTGTTGTCCGCCTTGTTTAGTTTGCGGAAGTAGACGCGGAGCTTCGAGCGAGCGTGCTGGCTCTTCGCGAACTCCAACCAGTCAATGCTGGGGGTTGCGTCCCGCCGGGTGATAAGTTCCACCACGTCTCCGTTCTTCAACTTCGCGCTCAATGGAACCATGACGCCGTTGACCTTGTCTCCGGTAGTGATGAGCCCCAACTCCGAGTGGACGCGGAAGGCAAAGTCCACCGGGGTCGAATTCTTGGGAAGGTCAAGAACGTCACCCTTCGGCGTGAAAACAAAAACTTGCTCGCTGAACAAATCCGTCGAAACCGCGCGCAGAAAATCGCTACTGCTAAGCGAATCAGATGACCAGTCGAACAGTTGCCGGCGGAGTTGTCCCATGGGCTCGCCGCCCCGATTCTCACCGCTACCTTCCTTATATGCCCAGTGCGCCGCTACTCCGAACTCGGCGATTTCGTGCATCTTGCGCGTACGAATTTGGACTTCGATCGGGTCTCCATGCGGGCCGATGACTTTTGTGTGCAGGGATTGGTAGCCGTTTGGCTTAGGAGCGCTAATGTAGTCGCTGAACAATCCTTGCATGGGCAACCACAGGTCATGAACGTAACCGAGGGCCAGATAACACTCGAAGTTCTCTTCAACAATCACTCGTAGTGCGATGAGGTCGTAGATTTGCTCAAAAGGAATTGACTGTTTGACAACTTTGTTGAAGATACTGAAGAGGTGCTTCGGGCGGCCCACAACCTGAACGTTGGTGATCCCTTTTGCATGGAGCCGATTACGAAGGATGTCAGTCGCTTCCTTCAGTTCCGCTTCGCGATCTTTTCGGCTTTTGCTCACCGCGTCGCTGATATCCCGGAACTCCTTGGGGTGTAGCACCTTGAACGAGAGGTCTTCCAGTTGCCATTTGAGTTGCCAGATTCCGAGGCGCGCCGCGAGGGGAGCGTAGATATCCATGGTCTCGCTTGCAATTCGCAGCCCTTTTTCGGGGGGCAGGGCGTCAATGGTGCGCATGTTATGCAAGCGATCAGCGAGTTTGATGATCATCACCCTTACGTCCTGCGCCATGGCAAGGAGCATCTTGCGTAGACTCTCGGCTGCGCGGTTACGCTCGGCGCGGGCGGCGGCCTGACGACTCGCATTTGGGATCACGTCCTTCTGCAGTTTGGTGACACCCTCGATGAGGTCCAAAACCTGCGGACCAAACTGTTTCTTGATCTGCTCCGGTTGGACGGGGGTGTCTTCGAGAACATCATGGAGAACGGCCGCCACTATGCTGTCGTCATCCATTCGGAGGTCCAGACAGATCAGGGCGACTTCAATCGGGTGGGTGATGTACGGCTCACCAGTAGCCCGCACCTGGCCCTCGTGGGCAACGGCAGCGAGATCAAATGCGGCGGCGATCCGTTCAGACTCACCTCTAGGCCGCTGGTCTCGATAGGTGGAGACCAGCCGATCCTTCACCTCAAGAATCTTGGGATCGGTGCTGGGAGAGGGGGTGGCCGCCATGACACAAGTGACACAGGGCACTCACCATTGAATGCCGGACGTTCGCAGTTTACACCGGGGGATTCGCTTGGCGCGAAGCGAGGATGCGTCGGACGTGTTCGGCTTGCTCCGGGGTGTCAACCGCCATTTCGCTTCCAAGGCCCTCGCTCATCCTGATTCGGACTCCGTTTTCTAGGAAACGTAGTTGCTCCAAGCCTTCGGTTCGCTCCAGTTCGCTCGGAGACCATGTGGCGAACCGGACGACCGTCTCGCGCCGATAGGCATAGATTCCAACGTGCTTCTTGACCGGGCCAATCCTCTCGTTGCGGGGGTGGGGAAGTGGGAACCGCGAGAAGTAAAGCGCGTCGCCGTGAAGGTCCGTAACCACCTTTACGA
>JAHBTC010000082.1 GCA_019638835.1 Fimbriimonadaceae bacterium | reverse complement strand
TCGACTGGCCCATCTAGCACCTCCACAACCGAGGTGTTGCGACGACCACTTGAATCCGCCCTCCGTTCCGCGATCGGTCTGGCGGTGCGCCGCACGGCACGTTCATCAGCGCGCCAGGCGCGGTACTTGTCGCGCCCGCCGTGAGCGCTCATCTTGCGCGACACAGTCGACGGGGAACATCCAAGGCGCGCCGCCAACCCGCGAAAGGAAGCCGCTGCCTGCAAGCCGCGGCTGATCTCCTCGCGTTCCGTCGGCGACAGACGCGACGGGAATCTCACCGGCTCGCGCCGCGCGCTCCTTCTGCGCCCCGCGCTGCCGGTAGAGAGAGTTCGAAGAACAGTCGAGTTCGGCGACGATCTCAACGTACGAGCGGCCCTCGAGGATCCGCTGGTACGCAAGGAACCTCTCGGCGCCCGAGAAGCGGCGGCCCTCCCGACGACGGTTCGGTCCACGCATGCACGCCTCCAATGCGCCGCCGACGTTACGACGTCAGCAGGCGGGCGTTGCGTTGATGGATTAAAACCGCCATTGAAGCCGCCCCGGGGCAGTCCCCCTCCGACCAAGCTTGGTCTCTAGCTCCACACTGTTGGGGTCGTGGTAACAGGTTGGACCAAAGGGAAGGCTGTCGAAGAACAGGGTCCGCCGCTCAGAGCGTATTATTCTCCCACTTGGCGTTCGAGTTGAAATGTGTCTTGAGGGTCGAGTGGGGGTACTGGATGCCTGATCTGAAGACGAGCCCAACAGCCCAGTTCAACCTGATAAGGGAGAACTTGGGTGATCGGTATAAGAGTGGGTTCCCCATTATTAAGGAACTCATCCAAAACGCCGAGGATGCCGACGCCAATGACATCTTCTTCCACGCCCTGCCGGGTTGGGTCAACGCGCGGAATCCTCTGTTCAGGGTTCCGGGGCTATTGGTAGTCAACAACGGGAAGTTTGATGCGCAGGATGGTGAAGGCATCATGTCGCTTGGCGATAGCCACAAGACCGGTCGGGTTACGGACATTGGTAGGTTCGGGTTCGGTCAAAAGGCACTCTTCCACCTATGCGATGCATTTGTTGTGCATGCGCTTGGATATGAGACGGCCTTCTCAATGGTCGTGAATCCTTGCTTCGGGCTACCCAATTCAAACGCACGTGAGTGGGATCCTCTTCATGACGAGGATCTTTCTCTCCTAGAGGGGTCAGCGGGATCTTTGGAGCGAGCGCTACTGATTTGGGTTCCTTTTCGCCGCGATGATCTCTTACCTGCGCCGAAACTGAGTTTTACTGAGGCCAGGCCCACGGCCGAAAGACTGTTGCCCGAGCTGCTGAAGCAAGAGCCAGAACTCAGGTTGATTCTCGCTTCTCTGCGCAAACTGACGAGCATCGAGATCGCAGATCAGACCCGCACACTTCTGTCACTCCATCGACTGGGGCTTGGCTCTAACAGCATGCTCGGTCCAGATCAACTTGGAGAAGGCGCGGAGGCTGAGTTCCAAGGATCCATCCATACCAATTCCGGTTCAGCTTGTCGATATGTGGGCAGGGAAGTACAACCACTGGTTGACGACCTCACCGAGCTCCAGAAGGGCGAGAAGTGGCCTCGGGACCCTGTGATTTCTGGGGAAGGTCTGAAGTACCTTCCTAGAAAGGCTGCCTCGCACGCTGCAGTAATCCTGGTGACGTGGGACTCCGGGGAGCGTGATTGCGGGCGTCATGAAGTAACTATTGATTGGGGAGTTTTCCTACCCATAGAACCTGCTGCCACGCTTGAAGGTACGACGCGGACGATCAAGATCCTCCTGCACGGCTACTTCTTTGTGGACGCTGGAAGGCAGTACGTCTTGGCTGCCGGGGACGGCGAAGGTAGTAGTTCCGTAGCGGTCGAATGGAATGAGGCGCTGAGGGACAAAGTGCTACTCCCACTCCTGCCGACGGTGCTTCATGATGCCTTGAAAGCGGACGTGGTTTCACCTGCGGACCTATCAACGCTCGTAACAGCAATCAGGCAGAGCGAGTTTGGGCGAAGGCACATAGCCAGTCTTACCTCACGTGTCATGTTGGTCCGCTTATTCGATTCTCGGGCTGACATTGACCACTCGGGCTGGCAACTAGTCTCCGTTAGGACAAACTTGCGACCTTTACCGGTGCTCGGTCCCGTCAGCGCGGTTGAGTTGGATGGGCTAGTGGTCGGTGGCCTCACGAACTGGGCAGCCGAGCGTGGGCTGAAGCTTGCACCGGGGCTCTCAACGTCCCTTGCGTTGGAAGGTGCCGAGTGGACTCACAAGGAACTGGATGAGTTGCTGTCTTCCCTGGCGGCAGATGTCTTCATCAATGACGCACGTGCCAGGGCGCTTGCCGCCATGTTGGAAGTGGCCCTGGGTGACCAGCAGTTGTCGAAACCTGGCGCCGACGCGCTTCTTGCTGCCTTTCGAACAGCAATAGCAGACGCGCGGAACCTTGCAAGTGACGAAGCGATGCGGGGGATATGGCGGTTCCTCCCCGCGTGCTCTGCGGTTCCGCTCCCCCACGCAGCGAGTAGGGTCTACGTTTTGCAAGCGCTTGCTACGGCTGATGATGTAGAGGCATGCCTACGCGATGAGTGGCTTCCCGAAAGCGCGAAGGTTCGGCGACTATCTGTAGCAGCGGGGATACGACTGCTTGAAGCGCTGCAACCGCTCCTGGACCAGGATGTGCGCGAGGACAGAACCGCGCTTGGTGCGCGGAGCGATGTGGCTGGCTCCGCAGCACTTGCGATTGCTGGGCTGGTCCTTGTCCACGAGCCAGGGGCCGTGAGCAATCCTCGGTTTGCCGAACTCCGTTGCTTCCGCGCGGACGACGGTAGCGGTAAACCTGTAGCCGTAAGTCTCCAAGAGGTTACCGCTGCCTCCCGTGAGGGCCGCCTCTTCAAGTCCGACCCGAGGACAGAAAGACTATTCGGCCTGCTCAGTAAGGCAGCTCCTGGTTCAGGCGCACTTATCGTTAGGGGCGCGGCCGCAGCGCTGCTTGACGAACTTGCAGGCGAACCCTTCAAGGCCACCGAACCGACTTTGCAGGCATTTGCCTCACTCGCAACGCGTGCTGCCCATTTTGGCCCGGCCTCGGACCGCGAGAGACTCCTGTCTGAGGTATATGCGGAAGGCGGCGGCTTAGAAGCGACTCGCGCTCTTCGGGTGTTGGCGACCGGCGACCAGCAAGCTGCCTCGCTAGGCCGCGCTCTCGTTGCACTCCCGGAACGGACGGCTCAGCTAGATCAGTTGGCCCTGCGCCTCCTGGCGGGGTCGGGAGACGCAATATTGGTCAGCAGAGAGATTGCATCCAACCTTTCACCCCAGCAGAGGAATTTCTTGCGTATCACGGAGCTTGACACCGAGCAATTTGGCAGGATGCTGGTTGACAATGCAAGTGCCCTCGAAGCCCCTTCGCTGGACGAAGCAACTGTCAGGGACTTGCTTTGCTCGAACTTAGCTAACGAGCATTTGCGTAGCATTCCAATCCTTAGGAACCAGCACGGCCAGCTCTGTCGTCCGTTGGATCTTTGGCGTGAGACGTTAAGATGGCCCATTCCGGCAGGTATGGCAGGCGTCGTACACCGATGGCTACCCACAGAGCCCTCCGAGGCCAGCACCCGGGCCGAGCAGCTCGTTGGTGAATGGTCGCCGAGTTCTCAGTTAGAGGTGGCAGCTGGTCAGCCGGATCCCCATTTGTACGCTCTACCCATCCTGGAGGCTCTGCAACATATGGGTTCCATGGAACTGCCGGAGAACGTGCGCAGGGGTCGCTGGATAAGGGATGTACATGACAACTGTTGGTGTCCCAAAGAGGTACTTGAACTTCCTCCAGAAGTTGAACAGGCCGTCCAGGAGGCGCTTGGGACTGACCATGGGGCCTTTGCGCTTGCAAGTACGGTCTTACCCGAAGTCAGAAATCACGCTGGCTTCGCCAAATTGCACGAGAAGGGTTTGCTTCCCGGCGTCGCTGGTGCTGAGGACGCAGTATTGCGCGTGGCCACCAATCGGCGCTTGGTCGGGTTTCTTGGTGCTGCGGGCTCACTCACGACGATCCTCCCGGCTTTGGCGAGAAGAGGCATCTCGGCAAACCTCCCTGGTTGGCCACTGCTGTCGGCGCTGCTGCGCCTCAAGGATGGTCGCCCCCCGAGCGTTCTGATTCAAGCGTTCGCAAGCGTAGACAATCATGAGCCGATACTCGCTTGCAATTACCTTTCGGCAATGGCTGCCGAGTGGGAGAATGGTGCGGCCGAAGCGCGCGATGCCTATAAGCTCGCATTCGAAGCCGTTTCGCGGTGGCCAGTGGCGGTCCGCCGGCACGTCTTCGGCAGTGTGCTCGTGCCAACTGCGTCAGGCGCCTTCAGGAACGGGAGTGAGGTTGCAGCCCACGGGCAGGGGATAGCCGACAGTCATTTGCTGAGCGTCGATCTTCGCCAACTTCTCCAGCCGCAGACAAGCAATGGACCGGTCCAGACACACGAAACAACGTCAAAGGCCAACGTTCTAACGCCTTCGCCAGCCGAATTGGCTAGCCTCGAGAGCGACGTAATCAGAGGTCTGCGAGGTGTCCTTCAGTATGCGGAGCCCTTTGTGCCCCACGGGTTGTTGCTAGTCCTCGTCGGGCTATTTGGGCGTTCAGACGCATTCGAGAACCTCGTGCGGACCGAACTAAGGCAAGCTTCCCAGGCTGACATCTCTCGCGTGTGGACCGAGCTTGAGGAGCGGGTCGAGTCTCAATTCGCTCCTAACGGTACGGCAGGGTCAGAAAGGCGGCGCCAACAGCGCCTGGTCGTGGTTACGGCCCTTGCGGAGAACCTAGCCTCAGTAAACGTGGAGACGCTTGCGGGTTCAATGGCTACCGTTCCAACGCGCGATGACATCCGCCCCCTGGGGGTCATCGGGGGCTTCAGGGTGCGTGGAAGCGCACAATCGGAAGTAATTACCGGTCGGCGCATCTACTCCCTCCAGGTCGCAACTCCTGCCGGCGGCACTCCTGATGAATCGGGGCTCAAAGCCCTCTGCCTGGAAGTCTCCCGGATTGTCTACGGAGAGCCGACCCAGCAAACCGCATTTACAGATGCGCTCGCTAGCCTTCTGGCTGACCATGCAATTCCCGACCAGGTGGATGTTCAGAGCGTTCTGGACGAAGTCAACGACCACTTGGATAATACGATTCGACAGTTGAAGCCACCGAATGTGGGGCTGGTGAGCGACGCTTTGAACCTATTCGATTCGGACATCTACCGGGTGGCCCCTAGAGAAAGATACCTAGCAAGACGGAGAGCGAAGTTCACCCTGTGGAACAAGCTCAACACCCCAAACGGCCACGCCGCCCTGCTCAACGCGGTTCGCAATGCATTGACCGAGCTGGGTTACGACTCAAAGCGCGTGTTCTTCGAACTCTTTCAGAATGCCGATGATGCTTATGCGCAGCAGCCTGTCGCTGGCGAGGCCCGCTTCAAGATCGTTCAGAGTGAGGAGTCGCCCGATCAATTGCGCATTGTCCATTGGGGCAGGCCAATAAACCACTTGGGCGAAGACCCCAAGGTTGGTGAGAGAATGGGCTGGGGGCGTGACCTCTCCAATATGCTGACCTTGAACCTTTCGAACAAGCGGGAAGGTGTAACTGGCAGGTTCGGGCTTGGGTTCAAGGGTGTGCACCTATTCTGCAAAGAGGTAGGGGTGGCAAGTAGGTTCGTCGCGTGCAGAATTCGGGGCGGAATGCTACCTGAGATTTGGGCCAGCGGTCGGAGAGTGTCGTCTGCTCACAAGGTTGGAGGGCGTTCGGCCACAATAATCGAATTGGTCGAGGATCCGAAGTGTGAAGAGCAGGTGAACTCAGCCATCACTGGGTTTCGTGCGTCGGCACCCTGGCTTCCCGCCATGACAAGGCACATTAGGAGGATTGAGCTCGGCCATGAACGGGTGCTGACGTGGACCGCGCATTTCGATCAAACGAGGAAGCCAGGTGTACGGCTCGTCACCTTGGGAGGTTCAAGTGTACGTAAGGCCCTGGCACTAGAACTAAGTGATCAAGTGCGCCTGTTCTTGTGTCTAGATGGGGTTGGACCCGTCCCCGCCGAGGTTGGCGTACCACGCCTGTGGAGCCTTGCCCCACTGGAGGAGGAACTTCGCGTCGGTTGGCTGATGAACAACTGGTCCTTCCGGGTCGATCCTGGTCGGGGACGGTTGGCCGGGACCTTGGAGCAAAAGCATGAATTGTTTCGGGACACGGGCCGCGCGCTTGGCGCGGCCCTGGTCGACCTCTACGAGTTGGTAACGACCGGTTGGGCCGAGTTTGCAGAGTCCGCAGGCCTGATTGACACGCAAGGGTCCCGCGGTAGCGACCACTTTCTCATGAAACTCTTTGATCTCTTCTCCGCTGACCTCAAAGACCCCGTGGCCAGACGTTTGCACGATACTGATCGAGGCTTAGGTTATCTACTCAGTTCCAGGCGGTCGTTGCCGTCTGGCCTACCTGGTCCGTTCGCTCCCCTGGTGGAGTTGGGTGCTGTTCGACACCTGGTGTCAGGTGCAATGGCAGAAGCCGGGTTCCTGGCGACCTTGGAGGGGTGGAAGTCAATAGGCGGGTTGCTATCCACGAGCATTGGCAGCGCGACGGCCGAAACACTTGCTGACCTTGGATTCTCTAAGCCACCGGCACTTCGCTTACGTGAACTGCTGAAGCTGGAGGTCGGTAAGGGTTCTCGGATTGACCAGGAGCTGGCAGGGCGCCTTGGGACGATTGTGGCCAAGCAGTGGTTCGAGCAATTCGACCGGAACGAGCAGACAGAGGTACGTGAGTTATTGAGGAAGGACGCCCAGTTCCGCATGGAGGATGGAACATGGGGCCGGGTTGCGTTACCGCCGAGAGCCTCCGTCCCGACCGACAAGCTAGAGAGCACACTCCTTCAATTCGCTCCCAAGAGCGTAGTAGCAGCTCCTGGTTACGTAGGTATGGGCCTAGACTTTTATCAGTTGGCCAGTGAGCAAGGTGGGTTCCAGAGGGATGCGCGCACCATTGCGCGGTGGGCGGCAGAGTGTAGCAACCCTTCCGCGCAGCGAGCAGCCATCCAGTATCTTGTGAAGTGGACGTCCGGTGACGAGATGGCGGATGAACTCGCTCGCCTGAAACCTGCCTGGATTCCAGCGAGTCCCGAGTCTATGAAGCAGTCACCGTTGGTTGAGGGGATGGACGAACGCAGCCGCGATATCCTCTTAAGCCGGCTATACCCGCGTGAAAGCCAAAGGCGCTGGGCCGTGGCATTCGTTCTTGAGGACGAGTTTGAGGAGGAGACCCACGCGCTTCAGAGCGCAGACACCTACGCTCTTGACGCGCGGCTAGAGGACCTCTATTCATGGTGGAACCGTAATCGGCAAGACAAGGCGAGCCGGTATTTTGATGACGTGTATCCCACCAGGTTCGATTGGCAACGGCTCCAGGCAATGGATGAGAAGTTTGACCGAGAGACGTGGTTCACATTCTTCGCCTTGGGCATCTTCCGAACGATAGGCCGGACCAGGGACAGTGCACATCGCAACTTCATTGACCGTGCTACGGAGCGTGGTTGGTGGCAGGAGATGGCCAGCGCGAGGCTTCCAGAGGCCCCGGAGCCGTGGATATCCCGTCTCGAAGCGTTTGCATCCGGTGACGCAACCTATATCGATTATCCCCAGTGGCACCGGGCCGTCGTTGATCTCTATGCTGCAGCTCGTTGGTTGCCTGAGTATGCCGAGGCCTTTCGGCTGCTGCCGGTGGTTGCTAAGACTGGCCCCTTTTCGCTGTCGGATGCCTGGCGGTTGAGCGCGTCACCTATTTGGCAACGCAGAGGGTTGGAGGGCGGTCCGCTAACACAAAGCCTCGGCCTGGGGGCAAATTGGATGATCCGTGAGGCCGCCCGCAATGGCCTGTGGCGGCCGGGCGAGGCAGCGCTCTTGCATCCCTATGCCTGGTCAGCCACGCGTCGCGTACGCGACTTCCTCGGATTGGAGGAAGCCGGGCTCAATACACAGGGTGGAAACCAGATGGACCTTTCCCGCGTTGTATATGACAAGGTCCGTAAGTCGCTGGGTAACCGAGCTGACTTCCAGGGCGACTTGGACCTACCTCTCCAACTGCATGTTCAGCAATGATCCGAGGCCACGGGGCATGATAGTCGCAGATTCACGGAGGCACCCTAACCGACTTTCAGGTGCTGGTGTGTCTGGCTCGCTGGGGGCTCGTGGTTAGCTACTTGCAGGACGAGGTCGTTTCACACCCCGTTCATGGTGAAGGCCGGGTAGTGACGGACCTTGGACCGACGGTTGTTGTGCGCTTCGACACGAATCTACACCAGGTTGAAGCTCACGAACTCGTTCGCATTCGTTCGTTCAAGGATGTCCTCCTCGAGGGGACGCTCGACGGATCGCTTGGTTCGCTGGCCAAGGCCCAAGCTTTGCTTATCAGGTCGATTAACGATCAATGGGGTGTCTTCTCTCGGTCCCGGGTCAGGCTCCTACCGCATCAACTGTGGGTGTGCAAGCAGGTCACGCGGACGTGGCCGACGCGCTGGTTGGTCGCGGACGATGTCGGTTTGGGTAAGACCATCGAAGCTGGTCTGATTCTCGAGCCCCTTATGGCAGGTGGACGAGTGAGGCGACTCCTCGTGCTTGCCCCGGCGCGCCTAGTGCCTCAGTGGCGTGACCGGCTGAAGAGCATGTTCGACATTCGCCTTCAGGAGTACTCCACCGCGCAGGACAAGGGGTCGGTATCGTTCTGGGAGACAGCCAGCCAAGTGGTGGCCTCCTTCCAAACGCTGCGGCAGGAGAGGGCTCTGGAACGGTTGTTGAGAGCTGAGGCCTGGGACATGGTGCTCGTCGATGAGGCGCACCACTTCCAGGCGCAGGAGCGCGCGTCGACGTTGACATACAACTTGCTGCGCCAACTGGATGAGTCCGAGCGCATAAGTTCGCTGGTCTTGTTGACGGGCACGCCCCACCGAGGGAAGGACTTTGGCTTCCTCGCTCTCATGCAGTTGCTGCGACGAGACTTGTTCGACCCGAACAGGGATATTGCCGAGCAGCTTTACGCATTGCCGCAGGCTATGATTCGCAACAACAAGGCGTCCGTCACGGACCTACACGGCAACAAGCTGTTCCAACCGGTGAGCACTGAGTCTATCGATTACTCCTACGTGCCCGCGGAAGCGCAGTTCTACACCACGATGAGTGAGTTCATCATTGACGGGCGGGCCTACGCCATGAGCCTATCGGGGAGACAGCAGACTGCTCGCATGTTGTTGCTGGTTGCGCTCCAGAAGCTTGCTGCGAGTTCCATCGCCGCAATCACGCGTGCGCTTCGCGGACGCCGAGCGATGCTTAAGAAAATGCTAAGTGAACGGCTTCCGCCGACTGTTGAGGATGAAAACGAGACTCTGGACGAAGCGGCGGAGGGTGAGGAGCGTCGCCCGGTCGAGTGGGAACTGCTATTGATGTCGGATGAGATCAACCGTCTGGATGACTTGATCAACTTGGCTAGGACGATCTCGCACGAATCCAAGGTTGCGAGTCTGTTGCACCTAATCGACAAGCGCCTGACCTCCGACGAGCCCCTGCTTCTCTTTACTGAGTACAAGGCCACCCAGGCGCTGGCTTATTCGGCGCTTGAAGCGCGATACGGGATTGGCTGCGCGGGTTTCATCAACGGAGATGACAAGCTGACCACGGAACAACCTGATGGATCGGAACGGTCATACACGAGCAATCGAGATACGGCGGCTTCCGACTTCAATGCCGGTCGTATTCGCTTCTTGATTTCCACCGAAGCTGGTGGAGAGGGTATCGATCTCCAGGAACGCTGTGCCACACTAGTTCACCTGGATCTTCCATGGAACCCGATGAGGCTTCACCAACGGGTTGGACGAGTAAACAGGTACGGGCAGAAGAGGCCAGTAAGGGTCTTCATACTCCGCAACCCCGACACCGTAGAGGCGCGGATTTGGGAACTATTAGAGGAGAAATTGGGGCGGATCCAAGCCACCCTGTCTGCATCTATGGAGGTAGAAGAGGACATTACCCAGCTGGTGATTGGCATGACTGGGAGCCACTTTTTCGATGAGTTGTTCACGCATGCTACGGTCGTCGATGAGGACGGCCTCTCAACCTGGTTCGACGCACATACGCAGCAGTTCGGTGGACAGGACGTGGTAGCGACCGTGCGTCAACTGGTAGGAAGTGTTGCACATTACGATTTCCAGTCCGTGGGCTCCGACATCCCACGACTTGACCTGCCTGCACTGGAGCCATTCTTCAGGAACGTCATGCAGCACCTGGGTCGGCGCGTGACGCGAACAGATGCAGGGCTCTCGGTGGCGACGCCAGAGGCCTGGCGCGGTTCGCTTGAGTTCCGGTCTCGATATGACGGCCTCGTGTTCAATCGAGACATGCCGTATGAGCGTTCGCTGAATCACCTGCTAGGTATGGGCCATCCGCTCATAGACCGGGCTGTCAAGGAGTTCGGTGCCAGGCCGTCCTTCCTATGCCGCGTAGGCAATCTGGAGGGCCCGGTGGTCCTTGTACAGGTGGAAGACGAGGTGACTGGGACGGATGCAACGATCCACCGGATTGTTCTTGCAGTACGAACAGGTTCGGACGGCAGCGTACTGGTCATGAGAGATTGGGAGGCCCTGCTGCTCCTCAACGAAGCACAACCGCTAGCCGAGGCCGCCGAACCTCCTTCAACCGCAGAGCTAACCGTTCTCCAGCAATCAGTGGAGCGCCTAGAACGAGAAGTCCCGCACTTGGGCTTGCCATTCAGGCGGCCCAAGGTGAACCCGGCGTTAGCGTTCCTAACGCCGAAAACGACTATTTGAGCGGCGTTCGTTAGGTGAACGACGGTTCGATAGGATGGACTTGCGGTGGCACTGTCCATTTACACGCTCGCATAAGTGGTACCGAGGTGCCCATAGTCGCCCACCTTCGTACTCGCCCGAGTCAAGCGCTCACCCGCAGACACCGCCCCACGGTCGCCAACACGATGAGGCCGTGCTTCGCCCCGGTAGCCGCCAGGTAGTCCCGCACCTGGCCCACGTACTTGGACAGTGCCCGGCTGCTAGGCCTCACGTCGCTCTTCCAGTCCACGACCACCTCAGCCGTTCCGTCTGGCGCCCACTTGATCGCGTCCGCGACTCCGACGACGACCTCCTCTCGGCCCTCGCCGAGTTCGTTCAGGGCGAAGACCGATAGCTCCGGCTCGAGGCCGGGCCTCAACTCCACGACCTCCGGTAGCGCCAGCGCGCGCAGCACGGTGGCGGCGAGTTCGGCCGGCGCCAACCCGTGGGCCGGGTCTTCGCTCGGTTCGTGCCCGAGGATGTGGATCAACTGGCGAGCGCGCGACTCTACGGCGGCCGGATCTTCGGTCAGCTCAGCCGTGAGCACCTCCTCGAGCAGCTTGTGCAGCACGGTGCCTCGCAGCCGGCCACCTTGCGGCGAGGCTTCGAGAGGCTCGTCCGTGTCGGCCTCCAGGAAACGTAGGATCTCCATGCCTGCCGCCACCTCGGCGGCCTCTGGGGGCTCGTCGTCAGAGCCTTCGTCGCGGCTGGGGCGCGCCCACTTGCGCCGAGCGCTCAACCCCTCGATCGCCTGGGCTTGCTCG
>JAHBTC010000081.1 GCA_019638835.1 Fimbriimonadaceae bacterium | reverse complement strand
ATGCTGTATCCGTCCCTGCTCGCTGCCTGGGCTTTGATGTCGCCTGGTATTCCGCAAGAGAATCTCAGCCGGGCGGACTTTGCCCAGGCGAGATACAAGAGTGTGGTTGACGGACAGGAACGATTATTGCTCCATGTAAAGCTCACAGAGTTGGATCCGCAAAAGACTTCCCCAATGTACGACTGGAAGTTCAACTGGATCGTTTCGGGAATGGGGCGACCCGGTAACGCGAGTCAGTTTAGCCAGCGAGTCCGAGTCTTCAGTCAGGAGCGAACCGAAATTGAAGACACGAGTTACGCCGTCGCCCGCATGGCGATGCGGTTGTGGGATTACAACTTCCAATATCTCGGACTTGAGCATCACGACCGGTATCAGAAGACCGTGGACATCTATCTCGCCAAGGACGGCAAGGCGGGTGGCGAGCAGCGAATCGTTGCCGACCCGGAGATGAAGGACAACTTTGGCCGGACGATGCAAGTGAACGTGATCCACATCTATCAGATGCCGACCTTTACCAAGGGAATCGATCGGGCGCGAGAGATTGCCCACGAGTACGGACACGCGACGCTTCCGGCAATCGGCGGTTACAGCGGACTTGAAAGCTGGGCGAACGGAGATGTCGGCGAGCGGATTTATCTTCAGTGGCTCTATCGAGATATGGAAGCCGGAACGATCGGCTGGCTCGACACGGTTGGCGCGACGAAAGAAGATATCGCCGCCTATCTAAGCCAAAAAGTTGATCCATTAGTGACCCAGATCGGAGTCAACGGTGTGCGGGAGCAAACGTTGAACGGCGATGACCGAGGTGCATTCATGGAATATGTAGCCCTCGTTTGTTACGCTGAAGCGGTGTTGCCGCGAGAAGCTTTCCAGAGATTTGTGCTTTTGACCGGAGATGGACACGGCAAGCAGGCGTATGCCGAACTTGCGTACGCCGCCAACGAACTTGACGAGTGGAACGTGCGTATCCCTCGCGGTCTCGTCGGCAAAGAGATATGGCTCCCTGTGGGGCAAAACAGCATCTCAAAAGGTCAGGTCACGGCGCGACGCGGCACATGGGCAAAAGTAAAGCCGGCGGACGGAGCGATTACGATCCGAGCGCGACGCTGACAAACCTGCCACGCTACTTTAGGTTTTTTCCTTAGGCACCCTGAAGAATGTACGGGGATTGCCGATAACCGAACTGAAGGCCCCCCGAAGGCGTGAAATCCGGAGGGGAACTGGAGATCAAAAGGTTGTCGGACGTACTTTCACAAGCCGAAATTGAGTCGCTGATGAACTCCCTCGCCGCAAGCGAGGAGAACGCAGCCGGCTCAAGTCTTGCTGCTGCGAAAGGCAAGAAGCAGGGCTCGTCTGGTTACGAGGTCTACGATTTCCGTCGCCCGGACAAGTTCAGCAAAGAACAGTTGCGAACCCTGCAAATGCTTCATGAGACGTTTGCGCGGCTCACCAGCACGGGATTGAGCGCTCTTCTCCGCACTCCGGTTACGATTGACTTGATCTCCGTTGAGCAAGTGCCTTATGAGGAGTATCTGCGGAGCATCAACAGTTCGCTCTTCGTGGTGTTCTCCCTACCTCCCCTCAATGGCCAAGCCGTCATTGAGATGGAGTTCTCCCTCGTCTTCACGATGCTGGACAAGTTGCTCGGTGGTCCGGGCAAGCCAGTCAACCGGAACAATCTTACCGACGTTGAGATCCCGTTGATCCAGCCGATCATGAGCCGTCTCTTCGATGGCATTAAGGCTTCGTGGGAAGGCGTGGTCATCACGAATCCGGTCGCAGAAGGCATGGAAACAAACGCGCAGTTTGTTCAAGTGACTCCCCCGAACGACATTGTCGTAAGCATCCTTTTTGAGATGATGATTGGATCCACACACGGTGCGATGAGCCTTTGTGTTCCGTACATGTTGTTGAAGCCCATCACCAACAAATTGAGTGCACAAAAGTGGTTCGCTACCCAAACGCGCCGTAGTGAGAGCGCAAGCCGAACCTGTGTGACCAACATGATCCAAAAGGCCGAACTGAGTTGCGGAATCGAACTCGGTCGGTGTGGGACAACCCTGGAGGAAGTGCTCAACCTAAAGGTCGGCGACGTGATCCGACTCAACCAGAAGAAGGATCGCGATCTCATCTTCCTCGTCGACCAGATTCCCAAACTCTTTGTCAAACCGGCCCTTGATGGCAAAAAACTCGTTTTCACCGTTTCCCACATCTACGAAGACTAAATCGCCATGTCCAACATTCCGCAATCCACCCTCGAAAAACTGAACGAGCAACAAGCCGCACTTTGGCAAGCGGTAACGAATGTTGTTTCGGAAGCCGCTGGCAAGCCGATCAAGTTCGAGAATCCGTTAACGCTCGAGACTTCGGTTAATGATCTCTACGATGAAATGAGTTCGCCGAAACTGGCGATTCAATTCAGCTTCTCGGAGTCACCCATGAATCAGCAGGTGATTCTGATCAACCCTGATTCCATTCTGCACATCGCGGAAGAGGTCTTGAACAAGAAAGTGGAGTCGGTAGATGACGCGATTGTGACTGACCTTCGCCCGGTGTGCGAAGCGATCGTCCAAGGAATCTGCCAGGCGGCCGGATCAGTTACCGGTGAGCCAGTCATGGCGAGTGGGTTAACGGCTCGCTATCAGATCTTCAACTTCCCTTCAAACTTCCACGCGGACACCGGTATGGTCCGAGTCAATGTCGCCATCTCTAGTTCGGAATGGCGAGGCAGCGTCATTTGGCTCTTTGACGAAGAAACCGCGACCACTTTGGCTCCACCGGATGAATCGGAGGAGTTCAACCCGTTCGGCGGCTCAGGGGCGCCCTCAGCAGCAACCCAAGGTAGTGCTCACGAACAATCGCCGCTGGAACTTCTCTTTGATGTACCTCTTCAAGTGAGTGTTGAACTCGGTCGGCTTAAGATGGCTGTTCGTGACATCGTCGAACTGGCGGTTGGCTCGATTGTCGAGCTAGATAAGACGGCCGGAGAACCTGTGGATGTCTTAGTCAACGGCAAACTGGTGGCTCGTGGTGAAGTCGTCGTCATTGAGGACAACTTCGGCGTACGAATCACTGAGATCATCACGCAGCAAGAACGACTCCAGCGACTGAACGACGCGGCGTAACGATGCTTCCGGTTCTTGCCTCACTGCCGACCAAGCCCGACCTAGTGCTCTCATCGCCTTCGTCGGGAGGGCCGAGTCTGTGGCCCTTGGTGCAAGCACTATTCATTTTGGGTGTTCTCTTCGCACTTGTGAAGTGGGGCGGACCGAAGTTGGTGGCGCGGTTAGGCAAAAAACTCTCCACTGGCCTCGATTCTCCGATTCAGTTGCAAGAAGCCGCTCAGTGCGGCGTGGCATCCCTCCAAGTGGTCGAAGTGCGCGGACGCACACTCTTGCTCGCCAGCGGGCCGCAAGGAGTTTCTTTCCTGACCGATCTGACTGAAGTTTCTGGACAACGACAAGATGCTGCGTTCTTTGAACTTCTTGACCAAGCCGAAGGGACACCGGAACGAGCCGTGGTTGAACTCTTGGATGATGACCCGGTTCAAGAATCGCAAGAGGAAGCACTCAGCGCGTACGAGCGTCTGGCAAGACTGACGGAGGGTTCAGTTCGTTGAAGCGATATCAACCCATCCTTAGGATTTCATTGGCCGGCCTCTTTCTCGTGGTCGCAGCGATTGGATTTGCTCAGGCGACTGGTACTCCAGTTCCGAGTCTGAACATCGGCGTAAACGGTTCGAGCGACAAGGAGCAGATGAGCACATCCCTTCAGTTGCTCGCTCTCCTCACCGTACTAAGCGTTGCTCCGGCGATGCTCATTCTCACGACCGCATTTACACGCATCGTGATTGTGATGAGCTTTGTGCGGACAGCTCTCGGCACCCCGAGTATTCCCCCGAACCAAGTCTTGATCGGCCTAAGTTTGTTCCTCACCTTCTTCGTAATGGGGCCAACTTATAATCAGATCAACGAGACGGCAATCAAGCCGTATATGCGGGCTGAGAATCCAATCCAGTTCGAAGTCGCGATGGAGCGAGCGGAGCAACCGCTGCGCGAGTTCATGATCAAGAATACGTACGCCTCCGACCTTGATCTCTTTCTCTCGATGCGCGACCAAACTGCGAAGACCGTTGAGGAAGTTGAACTCTGGACGTTGATTCCGGCGTTCGTAATCAGCGAACTGAAGACGGCCTTCATTATCGGCTTCTACATCTTCATCCCGTTCATTCTGATTGACCTCATGGTGGCGAGTGTTCTCATGGGCATGGGAATGATGATGATGCCCCCCGTTGTTGTTTCATTGCCCGCCAAGATTCTCGTTTTTATCCTCGCGGACGGTTGGAACCTTCTCATACGGACACTTCTCCAGGGGTACATGTAGTGAACGAAGGGGCGGTCCTTGATCTAACCCGACAAGCGGCGATTGTTGGGTTCATGGTCACGATGCCGATGCTTGCGCTCGCCCTCTTTGTCGGTTTAGCGGTGAGTGTCTTCCAGGCTATGACGCAGATTCAGGAAATGACTTTGACGTACCTTCCGAAGCTTGCCGGAGCCGCCGTGATTCTGCTCACGCTCGGTGGTTGGATGCTTCAAACTATCGTCGGTTTCACGACGACCTGCTTCCATCTCGCTGGACAGGTCGCGTTATGACGCTGGATACCGTTTGGCTCGTTACCTTCTTTAGCGTCTTTGTCCGCATGTCGGCGATGCTCCTTTCCTCACCACTCCTGGGAACCATGGTGCCCGTACCCATTCGAGTCTTTATAGGCGCAGCGATGGCCATGGCCCTCACGCCTGTTGTGGGTGTTCATCCAACCGGAGTGCCAAGCGATGTATTCGGACTGGTCATGATGCTCGGCACCGACGTGCTGATCGGCCTCGTGATCGGGGGGCTGATGTCCATGCTGACGGGTGCGTTTCAGACGGCTGGAGCCTTATGCGATACACAACTTGGCTTGGCGTCGGCCCAATTGTTCAATCCCACACTTGGGATGAGCGTAACTCCGCTTGCGACCTTCAAGTTCTTGCTTGCATCCGTTCTCTTGTTTGTCACGGATGCCCATCACTTGATGATTGAGGCGTTTGTTTCCAGTTACCACGCGACAGAGGTTCTCACTTCGGGCTCGCCGCGACTGATTGAAGGAGTTCTCAACTTTGTCGGACAATCGGCTCTCATTTCACTGCAGATAGCCGCGCCTGTTGCGGCCGTGACGGTGATTATTGATGTCAGCGCGTCGCTAATCAATCGCGCGGTCCCGCAAACACAGCCATTCCTCATTGCTCTTCCGGCGAAGATTGCGTTCGGAATCCTCGTTCTGGGGGCATCTCTCCCGACCCTAGCGGCACTACTTCGAGCGGGGATTGAGATTGCGATGAACAATATTCACCAGATCATCGGGGCATAACGAATGTCAGAAAAGCCCACAGGAGAACGTACCGAGGAGCCGACTCCAAAGCGCAAGAAAGACGCGCGGAAGAAGGGCACGGTTGCCAAATCCATTGAGATTCCCGGCGCTATCGGCTTATTCGCGATCGCCATGATGCTTCCTTCGACAGCAGAGAAGGTTACCGAGGTCTTTCGCATGTCTGTCACTCATGCTGCGCTCCGGCACCCTGAGACCGGAACGGCGGTAGACACAGCACGCCTTTCGGATCAAATTATGCGGCCGATGGCCGGTGTCGCAATTCCATTTCTGCTGACACTCCTTGCGATTGGCTTGGTGACGAACTTTGCCCAAGTGGGTTTTGTCGTTAGCACCGAGTCGTTGAAGCCCAAATTCGACAAGATCAACCCGTTCAAGGGAATGCAACGGCTCTTTTCTCGCAGGGCGTTGGCGGACGGCACCAAGGCGACCCTGAAGATGGGATTCTTTTCTTTCCTCGCTGGTCAAGCCATTCTTCAAGACAAGGAGAACCTGATGGCCCTCAGTTTGATCGGCCCTGGTGCGGCAAACGCTCACGTAATCGGTCTCGTGCAGACCATCTTGTTCCGGATCTCGATTGCGTGGATCGCGATCGCTGGTCTCGACTATTTCTTCCAGCGCAAGGAAGTTGACAAGCAACTCAAGATGACGAAGGATGAGTTGAAGAGGGAGATGAAGGAACAGGAGGGAGCCCCTGAAGTGAAGCAAGCGCGGATGGCTCGAGCCCGGAAACTCTCGAAAGGTGGCTTGCAAAAGCAGGTGGCCGGAGCGGATGTCTTGGTCACCAACCCGACTCACTTTGCCGTGGCGCTCAAATACGAGCGTTCAAAGATGCACGCCCCGATGGTTGTCGGCAAGGGCCAAGACTTGGTTGCGCTCCGAATGCGTGAAATTGCCCGCGAGAATGGAATACCGATTGTCGAGAACCGTCCGTTGGCTCGTGGATTACATGCTCAATGCGAGGTTGGAGATTATGTGCCGCGCGATCTCTTTGGCCCCGTTGCCGAAGTCTTGGCATATGTCTATAAGACTGTCCGTCGTCGAGTCGCGTAAGCGTTGGAATCTAGTCGGTAAGTACCGAATAAGTCAGGAAAGTGGAATCCATTGGAGATTCTTCGCCCCGCGCCTTCGCCTCGGCCAAATCTTCAAATCCCCGCTTGTGACCCTCTAAGAATTCGGGGCTCCCCACCCACGCGCGGAACGATTCTTCGTCAATCCACTCGCTCACGACCAGATAGGGTTCATGGGAATTGTGAGCGCGGAGAACCTTCATGCGGATGAACCCTGGCATCCTGTCTATCGCCCGCGCCCGAGAGCAGAACAGACACTCGAATCTCTCGCGATACTCTTCTCGGCAACGGATGTAGTTGATGGCGACGAAGCCAGCATCGATGTTGGAGGGGGAAGAAGATTCCTTGGAATCTATTCCCGGGCAGAGGTTCTCGCTCACTTTGGACACGATAACCAATCCAGACAAAAAAGTCAAGATTCATCAGTCATTTGTCCCGGCGGCTTCGCGCAATGAAGAAGGTAGAACGGACTCCGCATGAACATTGACCTTCTTCGGAGACTTTCGGAAGCTCGCGGAGTACCCGGACAAGAGGACGCAATCCGGGCGATTGTTGCCGATGAACTACGCGACCTCTGCGATTTGAGCGTTGACGCAATGGGGAACCTGATTTGCCACAAGAAGGCAACAAAGGGGAAGGGATCGCCAAGGGTAATGCTCGCTGCGCACATGGATGAGATTGGCTTTGTCGTGAAGTATGTGGACGACAAAGGATTTCTCCGGATTCACACTCTCGGTGGGTTCGACTTTCGTCAACTCGCTAGTCAGCGGGTAACGGTCAATACAGCCAACGGACCGATTCCCGGTTTGCTCATGTTGAGTGTCAAGCCCAAGCACATGCTCAGCGCGGGAGAAGATGGGGGAGCGAAGGGAATTGATGACTTCTTCGTGGATATCGGGATGAGCGGTGACGATGCGAAGAATGCAGTCCAGATCGGCGACATGGTGACGATGGATCGCAAGTTCCAAGAGATGGGCGATCTTGTAACGGGCAAAGCCATGGACGACCGGCTCGCCGTCTTCGTGATGATTGAAGCGGTGAAGGCAATGAAAGATCACGAGTGCGACGTCTATGCCGTTGCAACCGTTCAGGAAGAGATTGGGTTGCGGGGCGCAACTGCGAGTGGCTCAGCCCTGAAGCCGGATGTAGTGGTTGCTCTTGACGTTACGCTTGCGAATGACATTCCGGGGCTTGCCGAGCATTTGCATGTGACGAAACTTGGGGGAGGCACCGCGATCAAGATCTTAGATAGTTCGTTAATCTGTCATCCGCTCTTGGTCAAGCACTTCCGCGACGTGGCGGCGAAGTACGAAATTCCAAATCAGATGGAATTACTTCCGGCAGGTGGTACGGATGCCGGAGGTATCCAGCGGCAGAACGGAGGGATCCCTGCGTTTACGCTTTCAATACCTACGCGCTACATTCATACCGTCAATGAAACTTGCCATAAGACGGATATTCAAGCAAGTATTGACTTGCTTGCGCGTTATCTGGAGCACGCACACGAAGGCAAGTACGAGTATCCGGCTCCCTAAAAGTCTCAGATTCCTGACCCTTAACTTGCGGGTCAGGAGTCTGGGATTACTTAGCTTTTCGGCGGCGGAGGGCGACGAGCCCAAGTGCTCCTAGTCCGATCATAGTGGCAGGTTCAGGCACGGTAGTCGCCCGAACGATGAACAGACCACTGTTTATGTCGCTAACGAGAATTTTGTGTTGACTTAGGAATGGATAGTTGTCCCAGGAACCGACAAACTGCATGCTTGTATCTCCCGCCGGGTAGGTATCAATAAAACCCGTCTGGTGAAACACGAGGTTCTCGGGATCATGTATGTGCATGATCCGAAGACCTGTCGAATAGTTTGACATGTAGGCATACTCGCCAACGATATACACGTTGTGATCGATGCTCACAGTATCATGTTGATAAAATCCTACATATCGAGGATTATCCAAATCTTCCACGTTGAAGACATGTGTCTTCACAAACGAACCTTCGCCAGCATTTCGCTCATCCAACTCGTCATTGAATATCCAGTAGCGATGATCTTCTGTGAGCCATCCTTGGTGCGTGTATCCCGCCCCGGAATACCCCGTACGCGAGATTTGCGTCATGCCCGCCATATTGGACATGTTCACCACAGTGAGCGTATCCTCGTTCGCGGCGAACCCAATCTCCAATCCTGTGTATGTGGAGTCAGGGCCCTGATACACCCATGATTGAGCCTCGTGTGTGTATCCGTCGGAGGAAAAACCTCCTGCTTTGGTGAGATAGGTGGGTGAAGATGGGTCGCGGATATCAACGACGTGGAGACCACCATTGTCACGGTTCGAGCCTGAAATGATCGCGTATCCCGTCTGCTCGTTTACGGAAATTGTGTGACCACGGGTCACTCCGCCATAGTGAGCGGTTTCGGCGAACGTACGACTCAGGTTGCGATCAAGCCCCCGCAACTGAGTGAGGTCGAAAACCTGCATACCGTGCGCCCCGTTGTTATCCGAGACAACGTATGCCCGATTCTGATAGACCTTGATGTCTCGCCAAAGCGAGTTACCGGTGTGAGACGGGAGATAGCCAAGAACGTCAGGATTGTCGGCGTTTGTAATGTCGACGAATACCGTGCCATTACTCAACCCCATCAAAGCGTATTCACGACCCGTTGATGGGTCACGCCAGCCCTCTACCACGTTGCCGGTCGCTCCAGGATGTCCGAGGGCCTCAAAGTTGAGGTGCGCTCGAAGTTGCACATTCTGAGAAGGAAATGGACCGTCGCTGCCCGCCTGATCGCTCCCTTCTTCTCCTCCGTGGGCCAACACCACACTGGTGCTCAATGTCAACGCCAAGACACAAAAAGAAACCTTCACGGAGCCAAGCATACAGCCCCGGCCAAGCGAATTGCTACCGCAGAAAATGCCCGTTGCTTAGAAACCGGAGCGTACGGGCTCGAGCAACATCTCTTTGGTATAGATGAAGTCTTGGCGGTCGTAATTGGCGAGTTCAAAGTCGTTCCGCAAGACGATCGCCCCGGTTGGGCAAGCCTCTTGGCAATAGCCGCAGAAGATGCACCGAAGCATGTTGATTTCATAACGGACTGCGTAGCGTTCGCCCGGTGAGTACCGCTCTTGATCGGTGTTTTCGGCCGACTCGACGTAAATACATCGGGCCGGACAGGCACCTGCGCACAGTGAACAGCCAATACACCGCTCTAGGCCTGAGTCAAATCGGGTCAATACGTGACGCCAACGAGTTCGCGGAAACTGCTCGCGTCGCTCGTCCGGATACTGAACCGTAACCTTGGGCTTGGCGAGACGACGAGCCGTAATTCCAAAGCCGCTGATAATGGGCTTGGCAACGTCGCGGAAGACTTCAAAACTCACGATGCATCCTCCACTGAACGAGGTTTCAGTTCAAGGAGGGCCATCTGCTTGCGGTTCCAACCCTGATGCTTGATCTTGTTCTGCAACTTGATGATGCCGTAAATAAGTGCGTCGGGAGAAGGTGGACACCCAGGAACGTACACGTCAACGGGAACGACTTGATCTGCCCCTTGGACGATCGCGTAGTTGTTGTAAACGCCGCCCGTACTTGCGCATGCACCCATGCTGATTACCCATTTCGGTTCAGGCATTTGATCGTAAATCTGCCGAAGCACGGGTGCCATTTTCTTGCTTAGCCGCCCCGCGATGATCATCACGTCGGCTTGACGCGGGGTGGCACGGAACGCTTCACTCCCGAATCGCGCGAGGTCAAATCGGGCGGCAACTGTACTCATCATTTCGATGGCGCAACAAGCCAAACCGAATGTAAGGGGCCAAAGAGCGTGGGCGCGACTCTGGGATGTCGCGATGTCAATCAAATTCTTCGAGTTTGCAAGCACGACGCTTCCGCCCTTCTGGATGTCTCCGAAGACGGGAGTTGAACTGTCGTGCAGGACCAGGGTTTCCACGCGCTTTGGCATTTGTCTCGAACCTCTAGGTTACTCTACGAACCTCATTTGGTTCTAGGCGGATTCGTGCGGGGGCTGATGGCCTCGCTTTCCGGCATTTAGTACCTCTCGGGTCGTAGAATGAGCCGGAACCGATGCGGCTAGATACGTTCACCCGACGTCTGGCAGCCGCGTCTCCGGTTGCCCCTGCGCTTGCGGCGAGGTCCTCCGGAACACGATGGCTTGAGGTCGCCCCCGGAGCCCGCCCCATTTTGGTTGCGGGTCGCTGGCTCGCGTCTCCCCAACGCACTCTGATTCTCACCACGACTCACGATCGGGTCCAGCAGTGGCAAGCGCGACTCGCGCAAGCCGGGATTCCGGCCGACCATTTACATTCACTTCCCAGCGGTCTCAGCGTCTTGTTTGAGGATGCGGCCCCAGAAACGGTTGCGCTGAGTGACCGACTCGGTTCACTCCGCGCACTGGTGGAAGACGCTCCCCACATTGTGATCGCGACCGCGTCTGCCGCATTGGAAAGGACGCTCGATATCGAGACTCTCCGCGCAGACATGATTACGCTTCGACAAGGTGGGAGGGTCGATGCCGATGAACTGCTAGAACTGCTGGGACGCCTCGGATACGAACAAGCCGAGCCAGTCCGTGTCCCTGGTCAGTTTGCGCGGCGCGGCGGAATCATTGATTTGTTTCCTATGGGGACAGATCGTCCGTTGCGCTTGGATCTCTTCGACGACGAAATCGAAAGCATGCGGCGATTTGATCCGATGACACAACGGAGCATTGATGCGGTTGAAGAGTGGACGATTACTCCGGGGCGGGAAACTCGACTTCCGAGTACAGAGTTCGACATTCGGAGTTTGATTGAGCCGACACTTGAACTAGAACTCGCCAAACTTGACGAAGCTTCGGCCGACTTGCTGCGGCACAACACCAACGAAGACTTGGAAGCTCTGGAGCGGCGAGTGTATTTCGACCGACTAGACCTCTATCGTCCTTTGCTCCAACCCGATGGCCCTTGCGCGGTTGACTTGCTGGGTGACGACGGGTGGCTGGTCTTAGATGAGCCGCTAGAACTTGAAATCGCCGCCGAACGCAGTGCCGATGAGCTAGGGCAGGCCCTCGAACATCGTGCGGCACGGGGCGAAATCATGCACGCCGTTGCCCATGATTTCCTGGTCGGGATAGAGCACACAACGAACTTTGCCGATGCGGTAGCGATGAGTCACCT
>JAHBTC010000080.1 GCA_019638835.1 Fimbriimonadaceae bacterium | reverse complement strand
GGGAGTGTACCGACCTGCCAGAATAACGTTAGAGTCCGATGAACAAATCGCCCCTCCATTCCGAATTTCTTGAGGCATTAGGCGAATCTGTCCTCATATGGGATGGTGCATTCGGCACTCAAGTCCAAAATCGCGAATTACCTTTGGCGGACTACGGTTTGGACAACGCACCGGACACCTTGGCGGTTCAATCAGTCCGTGGGCGCCTCGGAGATACGCCCCTCGAAGGGTGCACGGAGATCCTCAACCTCACTCGTCCGGATGTGATGACCGAGATCCATGAATCGTATCTCGCGGCCGGGAGCGACATCATTGAGACCAACTCGTTTGGCGCGACCTCAATTGTGATGGCCGAGTACGACGCTCCCGAACTTGTCGCCGACATCGCACGTGCGGCGGGCGACATAGCGGTCGCTGCCGCGAAGAAATTCTCAGAATCGACGGGGAGAAGGCGATTTGTTGCAGGCGGTCTCGGCCCCGGCACGAAATTGGTCACGCTCGGACAAACCACTTGGGAGGCGCTTGAAAACACCTACACTGAAGCGTTCATTCAACTCATCGCATCCGGCGTGGATGTCCTACTCCTCGAAACGCTTCAAGACCTGCTCATGGTGAAGGCGGGCTTGGTTTCAGCACGCAGGGCGATGGCGGAAACCGGCCAGCGACTTCCCATCATCGTTCAGGTTACGATGGAGCAGACGGGAACGATGCTGCTCGGATCGGAAATTGGTGCGGCACTCAACTTGGCTGAATGTTTCCCAGAGGTCGTCGCTTTCGGCATGAACTGCGCGACCGGCCCAGTTGAAATGGCCGAGCACGCCCGTTTCCTCGGAGCGAATTCTACTCGTCCACTCAGCATTCAGCCGAACGCCGGGCTCCCAATGATGGAGAAAGGTCACGCCGTATACAAGCTAACCCCCGAAGAGTTAGCCGATCACCATGACCGTTTCATTTCGGAGTTTGGGGCGGCTTTGGTGGGCGGATGTTGCGGCACGACTCCCCATCACATTGAAGCAGTGGTCGCTAAGTGCGGTGGTCGCAACCATAACGCCCCGGCCCATTGGCAGGGCGTTCGTAACCTCTTTTCTGGCTTTGACTTCGAAATACGAACACCAGAACAGGGCCAAACGAAAGCACTCCAAGGCGCAAGCAGCCTCTACCAGTTCGTACCCTACCAACAGGACAACTCATTTCTTATCGTTGGAGAAAGAACGAACGCGAACGGAAGCAAGGCGTTCCGCGAGATGCTGGCGGCGGAAAACTGGGACGGACTCGTTGAAATGGCCCGGGATACCGAGGCCGAAGGCTCGCACCTCTTAGATGTTTGCACCGCCTACGTAGGTCGGGATGAGGCTCGGGACATGACAACGTTGCTACGTCTTTACAATCAGCATGTCACCGTACCGATCATGATTGATTCGACGGAAGTGCCCGTGGTCGAAGCCGCACTGAAGCATCTCGCGGGCAAGCCGATCATCAACTCCATAAACTTTGAGGATGGAGAGGAACGTACGCGCCGTGTTCTTGAACTTTGCCAAACCTACGGCGCCGCCGTCGTGGCCCTAACGATCAATGAGCAAGGGATGGCAAAGTCCGTGGAAGACAAAGTGGCGATTGCCGAGAGAATTCTTGCGCTGACTCGCGAATACGGTCTCCCCGATCACGACGTGTTCTTCGACTGCCTCACTTTCACCCTCGGAAGCGGAGACGAAGAATTTAGGAAGTCAGCGATTGCCACAATCAATGCGATCCGGATTCTGAAAGAGAGGTATCCCGCAATCAACACGATCCTTGGCGTCAGTAACGTCAGTTTCGGACTCAAGGCATCCTCCCGCATGGCTCTGAATTCCGTATTTCTGCACTACGCACAAGAGGCAGGTCTGGACGCGGCAATCGTTCACTTCAGCAAGATTCGTCCCGAGAGCCAGATCTCCGATGAGATTTGGAAAGTTGCGAGCGATTTGGTGTTTGACCGGCGTGAGTACGCCATGAGCGTCTAGACCTTCAAAATTCGCAAGACACGCCGATAACTCAATTGGTGATGGTTCAGGGGGGTCCTGGTTGGGGCGACCTGGCACCGCTGTTTGGTCCATTTGGGTCGCAATTGCGTCCGAAGGCGTGGATCATCGCGGATGCCACAGGTCATGTTCAGGCAACAAGTCTTGCCGAACTCACTTTGGGCAAACCGATCTTTGATCAGATTCACATCGGCGATCGCGCATGGCTCCACCACGAATGGCCGCGCTACTGTTCACAATCTGGAACTCTTACCATTCGGTGGTCTGATGGTTCCGTCACTGATGAATGCCAAGCATTGCCTTTCCAAGACGGGGTGGCGATTGTCTCTCTCGCGCCCGAAGTTGGTGCCGCCACCCGCGATTGGCCGGTCGGGATCATCTCTGGGGCTGGAGGCGATTTTCACGCTAACTTTGCGGCAACTCGCCTACTAGATACGACCGCTAATCCTCCACCGAACGAAGTTCAACAACTCGTTCAGTCGGCGACCGAGACGCCTAATACTCCGATTTACTATCCGCGCACAGGGGCTTGGCTACTCATCCAACAATGGAAGAGTGGCGATGAGCAAACCCTCCTGATACAGGATGTCACCCAAGTCGCCAAGGCACAAATCAAGAACGAACGGTTCGCTCATCAGGCGGAAACTCTCTTCCGTCGGGAGGAAGTGCTGTTCTATGTCTTAGACCCTATAAGTGGCGAAGCCCAACTCACAGGCTGTTGGCCGGGCGGTGAAAAGCCTCCCGGAAACGTGGCATACGACGACTTTCTTTCCGTGATTCACCCTCAAGATCGCCCCCGAGTCGAACGCTGGCACGTCGAAATCCTGCCCGCCGCCGAAGGGGTGATTCACCAGTACCGAATTGGAAGCGATGCTGACGGGTGGCGTAAGGTCAGCGACCATATGCACTTGATCGGTCGTCCGAACGGTTCGGGATGGATCATCGTGGGCACGATCGAGTCGTCGTTGGAGAACGCGTCTTCGGTGAGTCCAACTGAGCGCGACTTTACCCATACGGCGAGGCTGATCACACTTGGCGAACTCAGTGCAAGTTTGGCCCACGAAGTAAACAATCCTCTAGCGGCACTTGCCGGACATGCCGAACTCCTCGCGAGCCACTCTGATCCTGAGATTGCCGAGGCGGGCAAACAGATCTTGTCGCTTGCCGAACGTGCCGGACGCATTGTTGCCCGTACGCGGCGACTTGCTTCCCCAGGATGCGCGGAGCCCGAGTTGATCGATGTCAATAACATCGTGACAGGGGCGGTTGAGATGGTGGAGCACTCTTACCGGAAAGCTGGCGTTCTGGTTGATATTCACTCGGTCGAGGCTTGCCACGGCTACTTCCGGGCAACCGATTTGGAACAAACTCTCGTCAATCTCCTTTCGAATGCTCGCGATGCTGTCCAAGGGATGCACGGCGCCCACGTAAACGTGATCGTCCAAACCGATGCGGGTGCGGTCACGATCCAAATCGCGGACAATGGCCCCGGAATTCCAGAGGCAAAGCGCGAAGAGATCTTCACCCCGTTCTTTACGACTAAAGGTGTGAATGAAGGCACCGGCCTTGGGCTCAGCATCTCGCGGAGCCTCATCGAATCGGGCGGAGGCACCCTCGTCCTCGCACCCAGCGACATTGGCGCTTGTTTCCAGATCCGAATTCCCTGCTCGTCTTCCCAATCCAAAGAGGCACCTGCCGCATGATCCACCCCAACACTCCCCCACTGATTCTCATCGTTGACGATGAGCCCGAGATTTGTAGCGTGCTATCGAAAGCACTCGCGATGGCGGGATACGAAACCGAGACGGCCGGGGACGGTGCAAACGCCCTTGCGGTGAGTTCGCAAAGGCAAGTCAGCCTTCTTCTCACGGATTACTCGATGCCGGGGATGAAGGGCGATGAGTTGCAACGCGAGATGCGCGCCATTGACCCGATCCTGAGCGTGATGATGATGACGGCCGAGTCCGACATTCATCTCGCGATCAATATGCTGAAGGAGGGTGTGAGCGACTACATCACCAAGCCGTTCAGCCTGAAGGACGTATGTGCGCGGGTTGAAAAAGCCCTCTCCCAACGCCAGATTCTTATCGAACGAGAAGAGTTGCGACGGGAAAACGCCGAATACCAAAGCGGTTTAGAAGCCAAGGTCAACGAACAAAGCAAGCGTCTGTTGCAAACGCATCGTGCTTCCCTTCTGGCTCTCAATCGGGCCCTGGAAGCAAAGGACGAAACCACCCGCAACCACAGCGAACGCGTCAGCGCCGTTTCGACCGAGATTGCTCGCGTCCTCGCCCCCAACGATCAAAAGTTCATCGAAGATGTCGCCGAGGCAGCGCTATTGCACGACATCGGGAAGATCGGTGTAAGGGAAACCGTGCTCCAGAAGTTGGGGCCCCTTACCGCCGATGAATTCGAGGAGGTAAAGCGCCACTGTTTGATTGGGGAGCAGATTCTTCGTCCGATTTGGTACGGCGACCGCAAACTGCCGATCGTGCGGAGTCACCACGAACGGTGGGACGGCTACGGCTATCCGGACGGACTGAAAGGTGATGAGGCCCCGATTGGCGCGCGGATTGTTGCCGTTGCCGATACATGGGATGCCTTGACCAGTAACCGCCCGTATCGATCGGCCCAAGGTGCAAAAGAAGCGATTGAGGTCTTACGTGACGGTCGCGGCGTCCAATGGGATCCAGAGATCGTGGACGCCGCCTTGTCCATTCTCGGGCAGTCGAGTTCGAGTCTGTTCAATCGGCTCGCCGCTTAGAACTTCAAGATTGCGTCTAAGGCAGTACTGGTGTTGCGCACCTGCACTTCCGGCGCATACTTATAATTTGGGATCATCTCGGCAGGCACTGGCCCGTCGTATCCCACTTCGCGCAGGGCCACCATAACGTCGGGCCACGGCACGTCTCCGGCGAGCAAGTCAACAAACCCTTCCCCAGTCCCGACCGCACGACGATAGTCTTTGAAGTGAACGCCGACCACGCGCTTGCCGAGGTGCCGAATCCAGTCCGCCGGATGCCCGTAGTTCAGGCAGTTCGCGACGTCAACGTACGCTCCCACCCACGGCGAATTGAACTGGTCAATGAAGTGCGCCATTTCTTGCGGACTGAGCAGAAACTTGTTCCATACGTTTTCAATCCCGATGCGGACGCGGACTTCTTCAGCGACGGGCAGCACTTCGCGGATGCCTTCTGTCGCGTATTTCCATACATGTTCATAAGGGAGGGCGGCGCGATCCGGGAGGAAGAAGACGTCCACTGCCCCCGGGATGGTGAGGTGAGTTCTCGCGCCGAGAGCCGCGCTGAGGCGGAGCATCTTCTGCAGGTCGTCTTTGGCCTGCGAACGGGAGTTGGCGTCCGCATCAGCGAGGGCGCGCCCCCAATACAGTCCGCTGGCGGTGCTGGGGATGGTGATCCCCAAGTTCTGGGCTTCCATGCGGATTCGGAGAGCATCCTCGATGGGGGTGTTGACGTTGAGCGGCCCTTCCGCGCCGATGGAGAGTTCAATGGCCGGGAACCCGTTGTCCTTGGCCATGCGGATGGCGTCGAGAGGGGCCAGAGTGTCGGCAAGCCCGCCGGGGAGCGACCAGATATTGATGGACTTAGTGATCGGCACGTCGGGGTCAGTTTACCGGCCGGCTGAGGTCATGAGGCATGGGCTTGGTGCCCGGTTCAATATGGGTCGCGAACGTCATCGAGGAGTGAGATTAGGCGTGTGTTGGTTGGTCATCGGCCGCCACGAGGAAACCATCCAAGGGCAGGACGATAGTTTAGAATAGTTGGTTTACCAGGTAATTCGCGGGGTTGTCTCGGGTCATCTAGTCTTACTGCCGCGAGGACTGAGGCCTTTGCACAGTCCTCGAGATTTCTGCACCCTACCCCTTGACCGCGCCGGCCAGCATCGCCTCGTGCAGACGGTGTCGCAACAGCGCATAAGCCACGAGCAACGGAATCATGACAATCACGAGGGCGGCAAACAACGCTCCGAAATCCGCCTGATACTGTTGCGTCTGCGACAAGTCCGCAACCGCTAGTGGCAAGGTTCGCACTTCGGGCTTCTGGAGCAAAACCAGGGCCAGCCCATACTCATTCCAGAGTCCAATTGCGTTGAAGATGCCCGCCACGGTCAGCCCCGGTCGAGATAGCGGAAACATGATGCGCCAAAAAACGGAAGCATGACCCGCCCCATCCATGCGCGCGGCCTCGGCCAACTCTTCCGGTATCACCTCGAAGAAACCGCGCATCACGAAGACGGTGAAAGAGAGCGAGAACGCCACGTACACCAGGATCAAACCCGGTAATGAGTTCAAAAGTGACAGTTGCCGCATGAGAATGAACAGCGGAACAATGACCAGAAAGATCGGAAACATCATTCCGCCGAGCATCAACGCGTACAATGGTCCGGAGAGTCGGAACGAATAGCGCGCAAAGACATAGGCCGCCATCGAGCCAACCGGGAGCAGGATCGCCAGTGTCCCCACAGTTGCAGCCAGAGAGTTAAAGAATCCGGAACTGATGCGGGCTTCCGTCCAGGCTTCGCCGTAGTTGGCCCATCGCGGCGGCATGGGCAGCCCCCACGGGTCGGAAATCACGCTCAGACTCGGCTTGAGTGAGGCGACCAGAACCCACAGGAGCGGCAATCCCACCAGTAGCAATCCGGCAACTAACAGAGCAGTACGGGCGGTCTTCATGTCCGGGCCGCCGTCGGGTCGCGCCGAAAAAGGAGTCGAACGCCAAAAGCCAACGCCATGACCAGCAGGAAGTTCACCACGGCAAGAGCAGACGCACTACCCCACTCGCTGTTCGTGAACGCCAATTCGTAAAGGTACGTGAGCATCACTTCTGTTCGGCGGTCGGGGGCCCCTTTTGTCATGAGATAGACAAGAGCAAATGTGTTCATCACCGTGATCACGAGGTAAGTGACTGCGGTTCGGCGGATGGACCAAAGCAACGGCCAGGTAACCGAGGCAAACCGTCGCCATCCCTGGCAACCATCGAGCGTGGCGGCTTCATTGACTTCGCCGGGAATCTGCCGCAGGCCCGCTGTAAAGAGAAGGATGTAGAACCCCGTAGCGAACCAGACGAAGGCAACCGTCACGGCCGGCAAAGCAACTGACGGCGTGGCGAGCCAGCCGGACTCAAATTCGCCGAGCCCCATCGACTTTTGGAGCAACGGGATCGGGCCGAACTGGGGGTGAAACATAAACTGCCAGAGGAGGGCTACGACTACCGTCGAGGCAACCTGCGGGAAGAGAGCGATGCTTTCAAAAGCGCGGGAGAGGCGACTATTTGCGAGGACAGCATGAGAGAAAAGCAACGCCAGGGCAAAGATCAACAACCCACCCACGCCGAGCATGTAGAGGTTATTGCCCACTGCCTCGGCGACGACTTTATCGGTGGCAAGTTCCCGGTAGTTCTCTAACCCGCGCCACCGCACGACATCAGATGTTCCCCGCCATTGGTAAAGCGAGATTTGAAACGCCTGAACAAGCGGCCAGAGCACAAATATGCCGTATAGCGCAAACGCAGGCGCGAGGAAACTCGCAATGAATCTTCCCCGCGCCGCTTTCCCATTCACGACTGACTGCTCACAACGTGTGCTTGACGATGCTCGCGTCGTATCGCGTCTTCTCGGCGGCTGCTTCGCACCGATCAACAAACTGCTCTGGTGTCAGTTCTTTGTTCAAGAGAGAAGTCAGGGCGTTTTCGACCTCGGTATGCATCTCCTTGTACCAGTCCCGCACCTGCCACGACCAAACATCGCCGCTAGCCTTGAAGATTCGGCTCGGTTCCTGTAGGACGGGGAGCAGAGAGCCTTCGTCGCTGCCCTTGATGGCGGTGAGCGTTCCTTTAGTGGCCACAAACCGCTTGGCCACGCCAACTGCGGTCATGTACTTGTAGTAGGCGACGGCGGCATCGGGGTTCTTTGCTTTCGCGGGGATCATCCACGGCTCAATGCTTACGATAACACTGCCGGGATCACCCTTACCCTCGCCAAGCACGGGCGGAAGGAAGAACGTAAGTTGGTTTGTGGACTTCAGGTTGTCCTTCATCTCGGAGAAAAGCCATGTGCCACATGGGATCATCGCGGCCTTACCGACTACAAAATCGGCCTGCGATTCGGTATGCGTCATCGCTGTGGCACCAGTCTCAAAGTAGCCCTTATCACGGAGTTCGACAATCATCTCGGCAGCCTTGAGTACGGCGGGATCCTTCCAAGCACCCGGTTCTAACCGTTGCATACGGTCAATCACTTCGGCCCCACCGGCGCTTCTCGCCCAAGGGAGCACCATGCCGAACATCATGTAATAGGGGTACTTCCCTTGATAAGTGATCGGCGCAATCCCCTTCGCTTTGATCTTCTCACAGAGGCTCAGGAGTTCTGTGTAGTTTTGGGGCGGCGCCCAACCGTTCGCGTCGAAGACAGACTTGTCGTACCACCAGCCGTTGACGTTGAAGAAGTAGGGGAGGACATACGTTCTGCCGTTCTGCTGACCAAGTTTGAGGAGTGCGGGTTCAAACGTGTCGCGCCATGTGCCGTTTCCTCCGGCTGCCGGACTATCGAGGGCGGCGTCTAGGGTCATGAGTTGTCCGTCCGCCACGAGCGCCCAGTGATCCATTCCCCACCCCGGATACATCAGATCGGGAGGATCGCCCGCAACAAGGCGCGGTTTAAGTTGTTCCCAAACTCGAGGGTTCCCTTCCACCTTGATTATAAGATCGGGGTGAGACTCGCTGAACTTCTTCGCGGCGTCTTCGTAAAAGTCTAGGCCGTACCCGCCTTTGAAAGCCTGCACTTCAAGGGTGCCCTTGAGTTCGCCCTCACCGGTTGGCGCGGCCGGGGCGTCCGGGGCCACTTTGACTTCGCCACCGGTACCCGATTCCGGCTCACTCGCGGTCGTGGTTCCGGCGGGCCCGCACGAAGAAGCAACAACGAGCAAAGCGAGGCTCAATAAACTAAAGGAAAACGGACTCTTCATTTCCATCAACTCTTGACTGATTTTGGAGCACGAAGGCCCCAAACTGTTTTGGCTCGGTCCAGCAGAACGGCGGCGAGCAGGATTCCTCCCGTCACGACTAGCTGCCAGAACGGCGGAACACTCTTCAGTGTCATCGCATTCTGAACGGTACCCATGATGAACACGCCAACGACTACGCCAGTCATGGTTCCGGTTCCTCCGGCAAGCGAAACACCTCCAAGAACACAAGCGCTGATGACCTGAAGTTCAAGCCCCTGCGATCCATTGGACTCGGCAAGTTGCACTCGACTTGCGGCGAGAATGCCCGCAAGTGCCGCCATAAACCCTTGAAGCATGAATACGATGATTTTGGTGCGTGGAACTTTGATGCCCGCGAGCCTAGCCGCATCACGATTCCCACCAATCGCAAGCACGTTGCGACCAAAGATCGTGCGGTTGAGAACAAATCCATAGATTCCGAATGCGATCAGCATCAACCACACCTGCATCGGGTAGTCGAACGGTGCGGGAAACGGACGCGAGTTTAGAGACAAAAAGACTTCGTTTGCGGTGCCTACAGGAGTTCCGTCGGTGACGATCTGGGCCCAGCCTCGGACGATTTGCATGGTGGCCAATGTGGTGATCAGGGCGTTGATTCCAAATCGCGCGATGACGACTCCGTTCGTTAGCCCGATCAACACTCCGGCAAGTAGAGCGCCTGCGATTGCCATGACGGGGTTCATGCCCTGCTTGATCCACGTCACCGCGAGAACACCAGCAAGCGCCGCAGTTGAGCCGACGGAGAGGTCGAAGTCGCCGCCCGCAAGGCAAAACAGCATCGTGCAGGCAACAAGCCCGATGAGACTTACCGCGCTGAGCACGTTGCTCAGGTTGTCAAGCGTGGCAAATCCCGGTACCGTTATGCCGCACAGTACCAAGAGCACCGCCAGCACAATGACCATGCCAAGTGATTCAGCGTTCTTCACGCGGAAACCTCGGTGAGGTTCGCCTGATCTTCGGGCAGCGCCAACTCAAGGATCGCGCGCTCATTGGCATCCTCTCTCGCGACATCAGCGACGATCTTTCCCTCTCTCATCACCAAGATACGATCACAAACTCCCATAACTTCGGGGAGTTCGCTGCTCACCCACAAGACCGCGACTCCCTGCTCGGCGAGTTCGTATGCAATCTCGTAGATTTCCCGCTTCGCGCCAACGTCAATGCCTCTCGTCGGCTCGTCGAGGAGGGCAACTTTGATTGGCAACGAAAGCCAACGCGCCAGGATTGCCTTCTGTTGGTTGCCGCCGCTAAGGTTAGACATCGTTTGAAAGACGGACGGGGTCTTCACCCGCAGTCTGGTGGACTGCTTCTGCGCGTGTTCTTTCTCTTGCTTCGGGGTGATGATTCCTCCGCGAGCGTATTCACTTCGGACCCGCAAGTTGATATTGTCCATCACCGACCGCAACGGGATGATGCCCTCTTTTTTTCGATCTTCTGGGCAGAAGATCATTCCGGACCGAATAGATGCATCCGGATTGCCGACCGCCAATTCACCCTCGCTGATCAATACTGACCCGCTACGCTGGGCTTCACCAAAAATGCCTCTCAGCAGTTCAGATCTTCCTGCTCCCATCAAACCAAACATTCCAACGATTTCGCCTCTTCGTATCTGAAGCAAGGCGGGCTGAGCGAGTCCATCGCAAACAACATCCCGCACATCCAGAACGACTCCACCAATCTTGCGCTCGCGAAAACCCCAGTTGTCTTCCAGTTTCCGACCGACCATAGGCTCTACGAGATCGGACTTCGCCTTACCCTCAAGTGAATCGTACGTCACCACGTGGCAGCCGTCGCGAAGGACAGTCGCGGAGTTACAGATCCGCAGGATCTCGTCCATTCGGTGAGAAACATAAAGGACTACTCTATGAGGTCGCCGAATCATTTCGATCAGGGAAAAGAGGGTTTCGCTCTCCTGGTGGCTCAGCGAAGAGGTCGGCTCATCGAAAGCGATCACGCGCGCATTGCGACTTACGGCTTTCGCGATTTCTACCATCTGCCTTTGGGCGATAGACAGCTTGCCCACCTTAGTCGCGGGATCAACGCGTAATCCCACCAAGTCAAGTGAAGCTATCGCTTGTTCTCGGAGCTTCACCCGATTTACAAGAAGCCCTTTCGAAGGTGAATTCCCAAGAAAAATGTTCTCTGCGACCGAGAGTTCAGGAACAAGATTGAGCTCTTGATAGATCACAGCGATGCCTTCATTGAGCGCCTCGGCGGGAGTCTTCCAGTTCGCGGTGTGACCGCCAATTCTTACCTCACCAGCGTCTGCAACATAGACACCACTGAGAATCTTGAGTAGTGTGCTCTTCCCCGCCCCGTTCTCGCCGCAAAGTGCATGAACGGAACCGCCTCGTACCGTGAACGACACGTCGTCAAGGGCGTGGACTCCGGGAAACAGTTTGCCTAAACCCTTGAATTCAAGGTCGAGCCTCGACGCTGAATCTAGTTCAGGCCTTCTTTCGTCCAAGCGTCTTTCCAGTTCTCGCGGGTAATCAATGTGCCCGTTGTGTAGGTCTCCATGGGAGGGGCCGTGCCTTCCTTGATCCATTGATACATCATTTCCGCGGTCTTGAAACCGTGCTCACGAGCCGACAACAAAACACTCGCGTGGAAGCCCGACTCCTTACTGAATTCCGTGTCAACTGTGTTACCGTTGATTCCGACTCCAATGACGTTTGCCGAGGGGATGTTCTTGGACTCAGTAGCCCGGACAATTCCCATAACGCCATCATCGTTGCTGGTGAACCCGATCCAGTTTTTGATGTTTTGGTGCTGAGACAAAACTGGCATGGCCGTATCGGTTGCGCCCACCGCATCGTGCTTGCTCCATGCGGCTTTGAAAATATTCTCTTTCGGGAATCCTGCGGCAACAATCACTTCCTCGGCCCCACGAATTCGCTCACGTGCCGTCTCTAATGCGTCAATCGTGAGGACGCAAGCACCGGTTGACTTCATATCCCAGTTGCGATTCTTTATCTCCTCAACGATTGCGGTTCCGACAAGTTTGCCGATTTCGTAGGCGCTAATCCCAAGGTGTGGCACATTCGCGAGAGGTTTGCCGTCTTCTCCGACAAGTCGGTCG
>JAHBTC010000008.1 GCA_019638835.1 Fimbriimonadaceae bacterium | reverse complement strand
GCGCTACGATTGCCGAACCAGAATTCTCAGCGGAGAGGCTCACGGGGAAACGCCCATTTGTCGTGCAGAAAGACGGCTCACCACAGGGGCCGCGTACTCTTGTGCTCGTTGAGCCAGCCGTCGAACGTGAGGTGGGCGCAAACCTTTTGACGGCCCGACTCATGGTGGATCTGGCGGAGCGAGGTGCAAAGACACTTGCATTCTGTCGGGCCCGATCCACGACGGAAATGGTCCTCCGCAAAGCGAAGGAAGTTGCCGAGGGACGCGGATTAGAGCCGAGCGTATTGGATGCTTACCGATCTGGGTACACGCCTTCTGAGCGTCGCGGTCTTGAGAAGGCATTTCAAAAGGGCGAGTTACGTAGCCTGGTCAGCACAAACGCCTTAGAACTCGGCGTGGACATCGGTGGTTTAGATGCGGTTATCGTCAACGGGTGGCCGGGTACGCGGGCCGCATTCTGGCAACAAAGTGGGCGGGCGGGACGGGCTGGTCGCGCGGGGATAACCATTTTTCTAGCGCACGAGGATCCGCTGGAAACTCACATCGCCCGCCAGGCCGACGCGGCCCTGTTCGGGCCACCGGAGCCCGCTCCGTCGAACCCTGCAAACGCGCACATCGCCCGCGCTCAGATCGGCTGCTTAGCACACGAAAGGCCATTTCGGCCCTTGGAGGCCAAGGAATGGGGCACGGCTGTCGAGATACCTCAGCAAATGGTGGAGGCCGGAGAACTATCAGCCAGCGCGGGCCTTTACGTATGGATGGCACACCGCTCTCCCGCATCAAGGATCAATCTGCGCGGGGCAGGACACGGACAAATCGTTCTCCGCGTCGGCAAAGAAATCATTGGCACAGTGGATGGGCCGAGAGCATGGCACGAAGTGTTTCCGGGGGCGGTGTATCTCCATCGCGGAACATCATTCGTGGTTGAGTCACTCGATGTAGAGAGAGGAGAGGCATGGCTGCGACTAGACGATCCGGGCTATTCGACGATGTCACTAGATGAGACACTGGTTGTCCGCAACATCACGCTAGAAGAATCCGGACCCTGGGCACTTGTAGGGGTGGAAGTCACAAGTCGAGTTGTCGGGTATGAGCGGCGTACATGGGGCGGTGAAGTCATTGACCAACTCGTCCTCAATGCCCCTGCCGATACGTTTAGCACTTTGGCGGTTTCCGTCTCACTGCCCGCCGAAGCGGGGCCGGAGTCCGTTCATGGCGCGGAGCATCTACTATCTGCCCTTGCACCAGGATTCGCGGGATGCGATCGCAATGACTTAGGATCGGGTTGGTTTGCCTTCGATCCGTTCGCTGGCGCTCCAACAGTTACGGTTTTCGACACCGTCCCCGGTGGAGTCGGCCTGGCCGAGGCACTCTACGCTGCTCGAGATCGCTGGGCACGTGCCGCATTCGACACGATTCGCGAATGTGACTGCACGGACGGTTGCCCACGTTGCTTGCTTTCCCCGAAGTGCCCGTCAAAGAATCAGCCCTTGGAGAAATTGGGAACGATCCGACTCTTACGGTCCCTGAGTCAGAACACCTGACTTTTCGGGCCATCGTAACGGCGGCGGTACGCTGAAGCCTCGATGATTGTCGTCATGCAGATGGGGGCCACGGAAGCCCAGGTGCAAGCCGTAGCCGATGCTGTCCGAGCGAAAGGTTATGAGCCCCTTGTCATGCCAGGCGAAGGCCGAACCGCGATCGGCATCCCGGCCGCGCTTTCCACTGATGAGCGCATGACGCTTGAGAGCATCATCGGACGACTTGAGGGGGTGAACAAGATCACCCAGACGAGCCACAGTTACAAACTGGCTAGCTGGGAGTATCACCGTGAACCAACGGTCGTCAAGGCAGGATCGCAGCGAATTGGGCCGGGAAGTTTTACCGTCATGGCGGGCCCGTGTAGCGTGGAATCTTACGAGCAATATCTTGCCGCCGCCCAGGCGGTCAAAAGAGCAGGCGCAAAAATCATACGCGGAGGTGCGTTCAAGCCTCGGACATCTCCCTACTCATTTCAGGGACTGAAGATGGAGGGTCTGGAGATCATAAAGCAGGTTTCGACCGAAACCGGATTGGCCTCCATCACAGAGGTCATGAGTGCTGATATGGTGGGCGCGGTTGCTGAACACGTTGATCTCTTGCAGATTGGAGCGAGAAGTATGCAAAATTTCCCTCTCTTGATCGAAGCCGGCAAGAGTGGGAAACCCGTATTCCTTAAGCGTGGACCTTCCGCAACAATTGAAGAGTTTTTGTTGGCGGCAGAATATGTTTTGAACGAAGGCTGTCCAGACGTGATCCTATGCGAGCGAGGCATTATGCCAATGGATCGCACGTTCACGCGCAATACATTAGATCTCGCCGCCGTGCCTGTCCTGAAATCGCTGTCTCATCTTCCCGTCATCGTTGACCCGAGCCATGGGGTTGGGGTCGCGAAGTTCGTCCCTGCGATGGCTAAGGCAGCCATGATCGCGGGAGCCGACGGGTTGATGATTGAAGTGCATCCCGATCCGAATGAAGCCCTTAGCGACGGGAGCCAAACTCTTGACCCCGACCAGTTTAGTGCCCTCATGGACGATTTGCGGGTTCTTGCGCCGTTCGCTCAGCGGACTCTCTAGGGATTCGGAATCCACCGGACGCTGGAGTCACCCCGAATCACGGCGCGACCATAAGGCGTCTGCACCCAACCCATTACGAACTCACATATCCGATCAATCTCCGAGATGTTCTCGCCATTGGTAGTGATGACCGCGTTATCAAAAATGCTTCGATTTCGACTGTAAGGATCGAGCATGCTCTGCCAGTCCCCGCTCATCGGAAAGTGATCATCGTAATCAGCAGCGTAGATGTGGGCGGCCGTTCCCAGTTGCTTGGCTTGCCCCATCGCCTTTCGTTTGACGTCCTCGACAACCGCAATCTTATACTGGTCGAGATCAACTTCTTCAATCTTACGTTCGAGAAGGCGGCGACTCTGCAGAATGAGAATCCGATCGTCATTGAACAGAAGAACATTGCTCGCCCCGCCGGTAACGGTCGCGAATCGGGGCCTTTCATGAGGGAGCGGTGAACGAGGTTCGTTTGATTCAAGTTGTCGGGCGGCGAGATAAGTGCCGATGCGCACGAGGCCACCTGCATCCCCGTCCAGGAAGTCTGAACTGTGAGGCATGGCATTCACAAAGAATCCGTTCCGCTCCCCTTCGTCGGCTTGGGTTGTGGTGAATCTTTGGTTGATCTGCTCGGGTTCAACTTCAGTGAACCGATCGTTGTCCACGTCATAGCGCAAGACTTTCATTGGACCGCGTGGCCCTTCGCGACCCATAATCACAAGCCCCTCTCGACTCCCATAGATCGGGAAGGTGAGGCCCTCAATCCCTCGTTCCCGAACGAGGTTTCCTTGCATATCGTAGACGTAGATCTTCATCTGTGAAACGAGGGCGAGAAGCCGACCCGAGGCAGAAATCTCTGCAACCTCGATCTGCGGATGATTGATGCGTTGTCCCCTTCCGCTGTCGAGTGATAGGAGGAACGTGATCGTTGTCCATTCTCCCTCGATCACATTGATCCATTTGAGTACAGCGATAGACTGGCCCAGACTCACGACTTCGAAGTTCATGGTTTCGAATGGGATGCCGGTGATCGCTGTCTTCCGTCGAGAAACGGGGTCGTAAATTGATGCTCGCAAGACACCTTGAGTTTCCGGAACCGGCACATCAAGAAAAGGTTCTCGCGAGTCAAACTGGAATACGAAGAGTTTCTTCCCGATTGGTTGAATTCCGGCGACGTTGTCAAATCCTAAATCCACGGGAGGCAAGAGTGCGTAAGCGGCCTCCGCGTCCCGGAAATATGCGGCGAACGGATTAATGCCAGTCTGCGCCGGCGTGAGCGCTAGGGTTGCCCCGGCAAGTAGTAAGAGCAGGTTTCTCATGGGTTGGCTCTCCATCGAACGCTTCCGTCGGCATAAGCAATTGCGCGACCATACGCGGTGTCTCGCCAGCCGATCACAGTGTCAGCAGGCGACTGAATCTCGTTGATGTTCTCACCATTGAAGGTGAATGTCATACCGTCAAGCACAGTCCGGTCTTTGGTGTATGGAGCGAGGGCTTCTACGAAGTCGCCGCTGGGTGGAAACTGGCCGTCATGATCAGCCGCATAGATATGAGCCGCCGTAGCGGCCATCTTGGCTGACATCATCGCTTCGTTCTGCACTTGTCGCCGGACGAAGAGTTCATATTCCCCAAGCGACGCTTCCTCAATTCGTTGAATCGCCAGGCGTTCATCACGAGTGATCAGGACCGTCGTCTGAGTCATGAACTCCGCACGCTGGGCGCCCAGCGCAATCAGGCAACTGCGGGGGATCTCATGCGGCTTTGGGATTTCGCTACTTGGCAGCGCTATCTGGCGAACGACTCGATCACGTGGCGTCAGATTCCAGCCCATTGTCATTGCCGGGAATGTGGCTGCCGGTACGGCAACCGGCAGAAGGGAATACGGAAGTGGATTCTCTTGTTTGAACTCAGCGATAACTTGCTCTTGGTTCAGGTATCGGCGTGCTCCGCTCTTGATATTCAGGAGATAGATCTCCGAGTCGGCGCGGTCAGGGCCTCGTTCGATCAAAAGAATTTCGTCGGCTTGGTTTCCCGTTCGGGAAAAGTATGTGTTGACGGCAATCGCGTGCCGCGCAATCTCTGCGCCGCGACTGTCATAAACGACTACTTCTTCGCGACCAACATCGAGTAGGCGGGTTCCAGGAAGGACGATGGGTTGTCTGACGGTACCAGGAATCAAGGTGACCCGACCTGTGCCGAGGTGCAACCAGAATCTCCCAACGGATTCGCCCATCAGTGGCTTGGTGATGATGATCGCCGATTCATGATCAGACGAATCAACGTAGAAGGGTTGCTGGGCGTCAAACCCGTCCCCGCTGGGAACAACTCGGCGGCGCGTATTGATGTCAAACAGAGCCATCTGAACTTCACCTGCGCTCGCAGGCTGCTCCGGAGTCGAACGCAATCCGCCGCTTTGCCGAGTGGACACTAAAATCGTTCTTGAGTTCAGTACTTGAGCACCGAATACACCTGCTAGACCCAAGTCTTCAATTGGAAGTAATTTATAAGCTTTGTTGATGGTCCGGAACATCACCGGCTCGGGTAATGGAATCGTTGGCTGCGCGGAAGATACCGTACACAACACCACGATTGGCAGGATTAATAACCTCATGTCTACGGAATTACCTCCTGCCAAGTTGCCACGCCTTCCGTATCAATGGATGCAATGCCATAAGCAGTCTTGATATATGCCAACTCATTGGTGCGTTGCCCTATCGGAACTACAACAAGATCAGACATCGGATAACCAATGATCTTCTTAACAATCTGTTGCTCCCACTCTGTTCCCGTCGGCCATCGGTTGTTTAAGAGGCGAAAGTTTCGCATCTCGGTTGCGGCAATCCCGGCGCGCCAAAGAGCGTCGTATTGAATCCTGTTGCGCACGTATCTGGAATAGAATTCCACCGGCACCGGAACGATCCGCCTATCAATCAGTCTTTGATCCCGGAGAATCAGGATCAACTCGGGGGAGGCGAAGATCGCATGGTCGGCGTCGGCGGCAATAACCGCACCGGCAGGTCGTTCGTGTGGCATAAGTGACCGCAGTTGATCAACACTCATTCCATATCGAGGCAGGATCCACCACTCGGTTCTGGGTTGCTCGCCGAAGATCGGCTTCTCGGCAACCCGAAAACTGCTCGTCGCAAGCCTCAACAGTAGTTCATGAATACTCCGCTTGACTTCAAGGTTGTATTCCTCCGTGATATCTTTGAATGACTTGCTAGTTGGAAGATATTCCCACTTCACTTCACTTCGAGCACTCATTGCAACAATGGAACCTGATTGTCGATTCGAAAGCCGCACGGCGTTGTCTGGTAACGGAACACTCTCGTCTTCGGCAGTCGGAGACACGAACCATAACATCCCATCGCGAATCATTGCGAGTCTGCCGTCTGGGCTCTCAACGGGCGGGGAAGAAAGGACTCCAAGCCGCCGAAAAACAGATCCAGGCTCGGTGGCAAGGATTGCGTACTCGCGAACGGGTCCGGCTGTTGAGATCACGGCCATACTATGCAACTCGAGAAGTCTGTCATAGGGTTCGTGGTTCTCTGCGGAAGGAATTTCTACTTTGTGCCGTAAGCGGTGGCTAAGAATGAACTGCGTTTGCGGCATCGATTCCAATTGCAGGAAGGGACTCAAGTTGATTTCATCGTAACAAGAGATGAGTGCATAGCTCTTGGTAGCACTATGGAGTCTGGCAACATTGCTAACGCCTAAATCCTGCGGAGGTAGAGCGGCGAATGCGTTGTGCTCGTCGCGAAAATAATCGACATTTGGCGCAGGAAGCTGAGGTGAATTCTGACCAATAACCAGTGCCGCTGAAACGAGCGCAAGCATAACCTAGTTTACGCCTAATAGCCCCCAAACACCAACTCTAGATCGAAATCTGCCCGAGAAATAGGTGGGTTGCTTGAGGCAACGTTAGTACTCCTTCAACGGAGTGAGTCTCGAAAAGAGAACGAAGGGCGGACACCATAGGTTCAAACTGCTCGTCGCCCGGATGCGGAAGGTAGGAAGACGAAGCCGCCCGAGCGACAAGGCCCTCAAAATCCATGCTTTGCGGATTATCAAAAATGTGCGGATCTGGTTCACCACCTCGGAAATACGCATCAATGCCCGGAAGCGGTTGACTACCATCACGTGCACCGGGCTCATGATGCTTGAACTCGTTGACCAGGGCTTGGTAAGCCGCCCCGGCACCGTGGGGCACTCTCTCGTTCCATACAAACGCGACCCACCCTGCCGGCCGCAAAACCCGCCTCATCTCGGTTACTGCAGCAGTCGGGTCGAACCAGTGGGCGGCTTGGGCTGCGGTGATCATGTCTGCCTTTCCATCGGGTGCTGGGATTGACTCCGCCCGACCTTCCGATACCGTAAGGTTTATGTGTGGTTCAAGTGAAGCCCGCATCTTCTCATTGGGTTCGACGGCCTGAACCAGATATCCCGAGCGGAGGAGGCCCTTCGTAAAAATGCCTGTGCCCGCGCCGAGGTCAATCACGGAAGAGCCAGCGGGAATGACCTCGAGTAGGAAATCAAATACTCCTTGCGGATAGTCAGGGCGTCCCTGAACGTAGGCGTTAACCCGCCGCCCGAATCTCTCGGTGGGTGGGAGCTTCATGTTTCATATCCTACCGAGGTGAGCCTCAGGAGGCTGACACGCAAACGTGACGACGTGCGTCTTAGAGGGTGGGAGAACTCAACGATGCTCTTTGCACCGATTCATCCGGCACCGGCACCGGTAGAAGCGTACGCGCTTCGCATGCCTTTCAAAGCCGCGGCAACATGGGAGATGAAAGTCAATATGACTCTGGAGACCGGAGGCAATACGGTGACGGTACTTTCGAACCTGAGTTACGCCGTCAAGCAGATTGATAGCCAGGGCAATGCCCTGATTGAGAGCAAGAACACGGGGACAACCATTTCGATGAGTGGCGACTCCACGGTGGACGAGCGACCCCAGACAAAGCTCGCGTGGTTCACTGCGGCCGGCATGTTGCTTCGATGGCAAGCCGCGCCCGAAAAGGCGACGGAGGCGGCGCTCTTCGCGGCGTTAGCGCAATTCGTCGCACCGCCGGATGCGGTCAACGTCGGCGAGGGTTGGAGTGCACAATACACGCCCGGTACGAATGGGCTTGATAGTAATGTGCGCGTGAGTTACAACTTGGAATCCGTCGCAAACAATAATGCTCGCGTCAGAGTTGATTTCAAAGAGATGGGTGAGAATGGGATGACGGCAACGGGGGCTTGGACGATCAATGCCTCCACTGGGGTGCCGATGAAGTTCGAAGGGAGTAGCACCAACTTCTTAGGCCAGGTCGGTAACAAGGCGACCGTCACGATCCAGCGCGTCGAGTGAATCAAAAAGCCAGAGCGCGCATGCAAGCTTGCTGCGTTTTCCGGAAGTCATCGTTTCGGCTGACGAAAGCAACGTGAGTTCGTTTTCGCTGGTTTCGAATCCGATATCTGAACGACTGATGTCATTCACGGCAATCGCGTGAACACGTTTCCGCATTCGCTTTTCGTTTGCGACTTGAGGGTCGTCGCTTGGCTCAGCGGCGAAGGCAATGAATCGCTGATTTGGATCGGCATCAGCGGCAAGGGTGGCGATGATATCCGGGTTTGGCACAAGTTCAATCTGCAGACTCTCGTTTGAGCGGCGAAGCTTGCCTGTACGTGGTTGGCTCGGGCGGTAATCGGCGACGGCGGCGGCCCCAATGAACCAATCAACATTCTTGATCTCGTTCAGGCAAGCGGCGAGCATTTCGTTTGCGCTGGTCACCCGGATCACCTGTGCCCGCGCAGGTAGGGCGACGCTCGTGGGGCCGGTGACGACGGTTACCTCGGCACCGCGAAGGAGGGCAGCTTTTGCCAGCGCGGCTCCCATCTTTCCCGAACTTCGATTGCTCAGAAACCGGACATCATCAATCTTTTCTTGCGTTGGTCCGCTCGTTATGAGTATTCGGCGACCTTTCCATCGACTCTTTGCCTCTAGAATCGCCAGCGTCGTGCTCAAAATATCGCGGTTAGCGGCGAGTTTCCCCTGGCCCTCTTCGCCGCAGGCAACGAGACCAACCGTTGGCGCGACCATCACCGCACCCCGCTCTTCTAAGGCCTGAATACTTCTTTGCGTGACGGGATTGGCGAGCATCGTCGGGTTCATCGCGGGAGCAATCACGATTGGGCCATCGTACGCAAGCGCCAAGGCGGACAACATATCATGCCCTTCGCCAGTGGCGAGCGTATTGAGAATTCTCGCTGTCGCTGGGGCAATCACCAGCGCATCTGCTTGCCGCGCCCAATCAATATGCGCCATGCGCCCGGTTTCCGGTTCGTCAAAAACATCCTCCAGACAAGGCTGCCCGGTCAATGCTTCAAAAAGGGCAGGTGTGACGAACTGCTGTGCGCTCTCCGTTAGACAGACGCGGACGGTATGACCGGCACGGATGAAATCGCGCGCCAAGTCGGCGGCCCGATAGGCAGCGACTGAACCGGCAACGCCTAAGACGATCGTGGCCATCAGTTCTTCTCCACGATGGACTGGATTTCGTCTACCGCTCGCTCTATGTTATCGTTGATGACACGAAAATGATACTGATCCGCGAGCCCCAACTCCATGCGGGCATTCGTCAGTCGGCGCAGGATCGTTTCTTCATCTTCGGTCTTCCGGGAACGTAATCTACGCTCTAACTCCTCATCCGACGGGGGAAGAAGGAAGATGCTGAGTGCTTGAGGCAAAAGTTTCATCGCGGTAAGTGCCCCCTGAACGTCAATTTTGAGTACCGCGATCTGCCCTCGCTCTTGCAAATCCTGAAGTTGGTCAAGCGGAGTTGCGTACCAATGACCGTGTACATTCTTATATTCAAGGAAGTGGTTGGCGGCGGCTTTACGTTCAAACTCTGCCACTTCACAGAAGTGATAGTCGATTCCTGATTCCTCACCGGTGCGCGGCTGGCGGGTCGTCCAAGCAATGACCCGCGTAACTCGGGGGTCCAGGGCTTGCCAAGCCTCAAGAACCGTATCTTTGCCCACTCCGCTAGGGCCGCTAAAAATGACAACTTTACCGCTCATTTATAGAGTAATCCTATGATTCGGTCGGCGAGTCGCACCGGATCGTGGCGCACAACGTCGGTTTCACTCATGTAGTCGCCCTCCACGGGTACCAGTCCCATAGCACGGATCCGGTCGGAGTCCGGTACGACTAACTCTTGGAGACTCTCCTTATATCGTTCTAGCGCTTCTGGCGACGGAACCCCTACGTTTACTAAGACGTGGTCAATCACCTTAGTGTCTACGTTGGCGTTGAGGGCCACGATGTGTTCGGCGGCGGTGAAGTGATCACTTTCGCCCCGCTGGGTCATGACGTTACAGACATACGCGCGAATGCAAGTGCTATTGGCAAGTTCTTCAGCTAAGCCGGGGACAAGCAGGTTCGGAATGATGGACGTGTATACGCTGCCCGGGCCAATCACGATGAGGTCTGCGTTTTGAATCGCGGCGATGGCGGCAGGGTGTGCTTCTACGCGCTGTGGCTCTATGAAAATGCGCCGGACTCTATGAGATGAAGCAACGATGGCGGTTTCACCCGTGATTTCAGTTCCATCTTCCATAACGGCGCGGAGGACAACGCTCCGGGTCGTACTTGGCACGACTCTGCCGCGAATGTTGAGAACCTGCGAGGCGACCATCAGCGCCTTGTCAACATCGCCGTTCGACTGATCGATGAGGGCGGCAAGGAGAAGATTGCCGATGGAGTGCCCAGAGAGGCTTCCGGCGGCGTCTCGGAAGCGGTGTTGGAACAGGTCTGTCATGCGCCGTTCGGCATCGGCGAGGGCTACGAGACAGTTGCGCAAGTCACCCGGAGGAAGGATGCCCATTTCCCGAACAAGGCGACCACTACTTCCTCCATCGTCCGTGACCGTGACGACCGCTGTGATATTCGAAGTGTGTTCTTTGAGGCCACGAAGGAGGGTGGAGAGCCCAGTACCTCCGCCGATAGCGACGATGTTTGGCCCTTTAGAAAGTTGCTGTCGCCGAACCCAAACGTCGACAAACCCTTGTCCGGCGTTGGGATCCAATGCCTGAATCAATCGTTTCCCGGTGAGTCGCCCTCCATAGAGGGCCATGCCGACCCCTACGAATAGGATAAGGCCGCCGATGAGATGGGTCGTGATCTCGACTTGTTGTTCGGGGAATGCGCGAGAAACCAGGCCCGCCCACCCACGCGCGACTCCCGAGAGCATCGGCACGATCAAAGATTGGAAGGTGATTCCCACCCCAAAGATCGTGATGATGATCCCGATTGTCATCGTGATTACGGGGCGGCGCAATCCCATTGCCGGGGCGATCAACCTTCGCCAGCGGAACCGGAAAGTGGGGCGCTTTGCCATCCTAGTTAGTCTCGATCCTTATCTTCTCGGTCCACAAGAACCTTGGTCAGGATCCCGTTGATGACGCTGAAACCGATACTGCCCACGAACGCAGAAAGAAAATCGCGCACTTCAAAGCCAATGCCCAATGAGCCCACAAGCATAAGCATAAGCGCATTGATGATGAGGGATGAAATGCCGAATGTGAGGCAAGCCCAAGGTGTTGTTAGGAACTTGAGAATCGCACCAAGCGTCGCGTTCACGAGAGCCAGAAATGCGACGCCAATAAGTAATAGCGCGGCGTCAAGGGCGTAGTTGGATCCTTCTCCACCCCACTTCAGACGGAACCCGCTGTCGTAGTCAAATGCCGAGAGAACGGCCTGTGTCAGAAACACCGCCGCTACCAGCGCTACGGCCAGCACCACCCAGCGGAGAAAGAACCGCCCCATGCTTGCCCGCCATTCTATCCCTTCGTTAGCTGGCAAACGCGGGCAATCTTGTATCCTATCGCCCACCGTGAAGGCTCAAACGCCCATGATGCGCCAATACTTTCAGGCGAAAGAAGCGCACCCTGGTGTGCTCGTCGCCATGCGCGTCGGCGACTTTTACGAGTTCTACGGAGAGGACGCTGAAACCGCCGCAAGAGCGCTCGAAATCACGCTTACCGGACGTGAGGACGGCAAGAACGGACGCATTGCCATGGCGGGCGTACCCTTTCATAGCGTGGAGAGGTATCTGGCCAAACTTATCCAAGCTGGTTTTCGTGTTGCCCTATGTGACCAAGTCGAAGACCCGAAAACGGCAAAGGGACTCGTGCGCCGCGAAGTCACTAGGGTCTTAACTCCAGGGACGGTTGTTGAGGACAGCCTGCTATCAGCCCGCGCTGACAACTTCTTAGCCGCACTGATCCGGCTTAAGGATCGATTCGGACTCGCGTTGCTTGATTCATCCACGGGAGTCTTCTTGGCGTCTGAGTTCACTGGCTCACAGGCCGATCACGCGGCGGCCGCCGAATTGGCCCGCGTCGGGGCGGCCGAAGTTGTGGTGCCACAAGGTGAGCCACCGCTTCCCGAGTCACTCTTTGAAGCGCTGCGGGCGATCGTCACCACTGCTCAAGCACCCTATGCCGATCAAGCAGAACGAAGGCTTCTGGAGCATTTCGGGAGCAAATCCTTGGCGGGGTTTGGACTCGATGATCGCCCGGCAGCCATGCTCGCGGCGGCAATGGCACTTGAATACGCGAAATCAAACGGACTTCAACTGAGGCACGTGGATCAAATCGCATACATTTCGACCGGGGATGCCGTCGAGATTGATCCATCCACGCGGCGGGCACTGGAACTCACCCAAAACGCAACTGACGGATCGACAAGATTGACCCTGCTGAGCGTGCTTGACCGAACGGTGACCTCGATGGGTGGGCGACTCCTTCGCCGATGGGTTGAGCGACCACTGAGAGACCGTGCGGTCCTGGATGCTCGTCACGAGGCCGTGGCGAGGCTTGTTGAGCACGCCGTTACCCGCGCCGATCTTCGGGAGCAACTTGAACATGTTGCGGACATTGAGCGCTTGGTGGGTCGGGCGGTCTCCGGTCTTGCGTCCCCTCGTGACCTTGCGGCCCTGCGAGATTCACTCTTGCAATTACCGGAGGTGGCGGAATGCGCCCGGAAAGTCGCTCTCGGTCGCTTGGGGGAGCTTCATCAAGCTCTGGGCGACCATCGCGAGATCGCACATGACTTGCGGCAAGCTCTTGTCGAAACGCCTCCGAACACCCTTCGAGAAGGCGGCATCATACGCGATGGCTTCGATCCTCCTCTTGACTTGCTGCGCGAGAAAAGCCGAAAAGGAAAGGACTACATCGCTCAACTGGAGCAGACGGAACGAAAGGTCACCGGCATTGAGCGGCTGAAAGTAGGTTACAACGGCGTTTTTGGCTATTACCTGGAGGTTGGGAAGTCACACACCGATCGCGTGCCGGATCACTACGTTCGAAAGCAAACGACGGCAAACGCGGAGCGCTATATTACTGCTGAACTCAAGGAACATGAATCCGCCGTCTTAGGGGCTGATGAGAAGGCGGCTGCACTCGAAGGCGACCTCTTCCAGATGTTGAGGGGCAAGATTGTCGCCCAGGCGACGGCTCTGGTAGCAACCGCGCGGGCCGTGGCTGAATTGGACACGTTGTCCGGGCTGGCCGAGGTTGCGGTTCGGTCGCGATTCGTGCGACCAACGATCACGGATCAGCGTGGTCTTACAATTGTCGAAGGCAGGCATCCAGTGGTGGAAGCGCACAGCGAGGCGTTCGTGCCTAATGACTTGCACTTCACGGACGAGCACCGTTTGATTGTCTTGACTGGCCCGAATATGAGTGGGAAATCCACCTACTTGCGGCAAATCGCGCTCATCGTGGTGATGGCCCAAATCGGTTCGTTTGTACCGGCCGTGTCGTGTGAGTTGCCCCTTTGCGATCGGATCTTCGCCCGAATTGGGGCCCGCGACGAACTTGCGCTCGGGCAGAGCACCTTCATGGTGGAGATGGTTGAGAGCGCGAACATCTTGAATAATGCCACCGCGCAGAGCCTGGTAATTCTGGATGAAGTCGGACGAGGGACGAGCACTTACGACGGGATGGCGATCGCGTGGGCCATGGTGGAATCGCTTGCTGAACTCGGATCGTTAACTCTTTTTGCGACCCACTATCACCAGTTGAACGCGCTTGCGGAGCAGGTGCCCGCAATCCAGAATTTCAGGATCGAGGTTCGCGAAGTAGGGGATGACGTGGTGTGGACGCACAAAGTGCTTGCAGGTGGTGCCGATAAGAGTTACGGCTTGCAGGTAGCTCGTATGGCAGGGGTACCGCGACCCGTTGTCGAACGAGCGCAGTCGGTACTCAATGAACTGGAGCAACGCCCGGTAACCCCCATCCCGGTGATTCAGAAGCCGATGCAAATGAGTCTTTTCGAGATCGAGGCTTCACCGGTTGAGAAGGCTCTTGCTGGTCTGGACGTGAACGAACTCACTCCGCTCGAAGCACTTACAACTCTGGCGGACTGGAAGAAGAAATTCAGTTAGTTACTCAGTTTCGGGCGGATCGGTCAACGTCTCTTGACTTGAACCTTCCGAGCGGTCACGCAGGATCTTTTTGACCACCGCGCCATCTTTCACGATGATCTTGAGTGAAGAGACACCTGTCGCTTCCTTGTACACCCAGACTTCACCCTGGTCGCTTTTTTCGGTACTCGTAGGCTTTCCCGCCATTGTCTTGGCGTCTGCTTCCGACATCCCCACGGTCACGTTCGTGAACAGCGTCTTCATTTCCGCGACGGTTTTCGTTGGCGGCATCACATCGCAAGCCACGAGCAAAGCACCCAACAGAACTACCCATATCCATGCCTTTTTCATGGTTAACCCCTATTGTCCATCACAATTCAGCGAAATGCGATGTTTGAGTTTGACTTCTCTGTGCAAGCCTTGGTTCCGCTTATGCCGCCCGCAATAAATGTGGGATTAGCCTAGGTTGCGGGTAGCGCGCTTGACAATGGCCTCCGTTGCAGGGCATGGCGACTCAGAGAGCCAACGAGTGGTGACGCCAACGACCCATTCAGGATGATCTTTGCTCGCGTCGTTTAGCCAGTTTGCGACCGACAGCTGAACGTACTTCGATTCGTCAGCCCTCAATGGCTCCAAGAGTGGCATTCCGCGTTCGGGCTCCGCTCGCAGTGAACGCCAATTGGCGCACCAAACGCCGCACGGGCGAGTGGCTTCGATGGCGAACCGGCGTAGATTGGGGTCGGCGGACTTGGTCCATGGCACGAAGAGATCGAGCGCAATCTGATCTTCCGCAATCAGCCGGTCGCGGGCGGCGAGCCACGCCCATTCGCGAACCCCAAAGTGAGAGTCGGTGGCGAGTGGAGTCAGGAGATCGAGCAATGTCGCCAAGTCGTCAGTGCTTTCCAAGCACACGAATGCGGACATGCCGCGCACGGTGTCGCTGGGGTGATGCATCCAGACGGCATCTTGGTCGTGGCCGCAGGTGGCGGCAATCGCGCTTCCGGCGAGCGCTAACCGTTTGGTGAAACCGAGTTCCGGTTGGGCATCGTAGTGTGCAACGGCTGCGGGGGCGACCGCGGTCAACAGCGGCTCCATCCGGATCACCAACCCCTCCATGAGGTCGCGGCTTTCGTCTTGACCCGATTCCAGCAATGCGCGCCGTTCCGGCGTGATGCCGGAAGTGGAGCGGGCCATTGGGCAACGGTATACCAGCCGTCCACCACTACGACTCGGACAGTCAAGTTAAGACAGAAAACTTAACCCGAGGGCCTGATTCGTTGGTATGATGTTGTTGATGCAGGCTCTCGCCGTTCTTGTACTGCTTTCGGGAATGGCATTCGATCCTCCCGGTTCGGGTGCGACCGGTCAGATTGTCAACGTCCAGCCTGGCAATGGACCGGCTTCGGTCTCGATTGATGTTTTCAAGACCACCTCACCGCCGAGAAACGAGCGCGGGCCAAACCCGGAAAACGAGAACGAGATGATTGACGGCGTGGTGGTCGTTGAGGCAACCAGCTCGGTGGAGGTGCGCTACCTGGACGAGACAGTGAAGAAGCGGTGGGAGACTTGCTGGAATGCCTGCCGGCGAATCCGGGATGGAAACAATAATGCGACATCCCACCCCCGCCATGAAGTCTGTGACGCGTCCTGCGACAACGCTTGTAGTCGCGACCACAACTTCACCTTGACCGGAGAAATGGATCCGCTTTCTACCGATTCGGTCGGCCTTCCGCCGGAACTTCAAATGGGCATTAATGGCGGCCTCCGCGCGACGGAGTTTGGATTTGCAGGGCTGGATTGGAGGGAGATGACTCGCCCCATCCAAGAAGCATGCGCGAGTATGGAAGCCAGCTTGGCGCGCCCGACCTCCTATAAGCCAGGTCACACGCTACTCGCTCCCTACGTTCCTTGCAGTCAACAACTCCGAATCTATGGCGCCCGAAAGGGCGAACTGTGGGCTACCGTCAGCGTTCGCAAAGTGTTCTCGGCAAACGGCAAGTCCGTTGAGTTAGCATCGTCCTCGACAAACTATCGAGTGCGGACTTTCCGCGCTCCGCAGCCTGGTCCGATTGAAAACTCACCCAACTACATCTACTGCATGTGCCATTGGACGGACACGCGTCCGCGCGAATGGTTCCGAACGGGGCGCCAGGTTGGCCTGAGCACGCCATTGGTTGAACATGGTGACCGGGTTTGCGTGTTGCCCCCTGCGGGCAAGACGGAAACCTTTGCGACCGCGGGCCGACCGCTGACCGAGTTTGCTGGCGGTCAGTTTGCGATCAACTGCACGGGTCAAAACATGAACCGCGCGAACATCCAGATCACGAACATGTCGGCGGATCCTTTGCGTCTGTTTTTGCCTGCCGGGACGATTCTAATCTCGGATGACTCGGGTGTTCAAAACATGGTGTTGGCCGAAGATTTTGCCTATCAAATGAGTGCCGAGAGCGGCACCAAATCAGGGCCAAATCTACGACAAGAGGCGGCCACCGTACGGGTGCATTGCGCGGACATCAGCAAGAAGGAACCGACGTCGCGAACTCGTTTTGCGATCCTCGCGGCGCCCAGCGATGAGTTCGCTCAAGCCGCCTGGATAACGGCTCAATCAAGGTTCGGCGGACCATGGGATCAATCGCGTTTTTGGATTCTCAGCAATCAGTCCACCCTGGCAAAAGTCAACGACGTGATTGTCCCGGGAGTGACCGCTTCACAATATGTCGCGAATCTCTATGAGTTGACGCAGAGTAGCGCGATTGACATTTCGAAACCAGAGTACGCCCGGTTGATAGAATCAGGGTTCTTGTTCGAGGCAGACCCACGGCCCGCACCGACTCATTGGCTAGTGCAGACGCTTGGCAACCGCGACAACCTCCGCATTGCGAATCCCACATCGGAGCAGATTCAGGCTCTTATCTCGGGTGATGCCAGCGGAGCGGCGACCTGGATAGAAGCCTGCCTCGCCAGCAATCTTTCGGCATTCCGAAGCGCGGGCCTGTTGCTTGCGATGCAGGTTCCTGAAGGGAAACGAGATAACGTGCTCAAATCGGGTGCCCTGGGTCGGCTCGGAGACTCACTACTTTCGACAGACGCTGGTGTGAATGCGGCGGCGATGCAGGTAGTGAATGGCTATGGGTTGAGCGATTGGCTGCCCGAAGTCAACCCATAGGCAAGGCGATCAGATGCGGGTGAGAACCTGCTCGCGCCGGAACATTCGCAGAGCCGCATAGATCCCGATCGAGGCGAGAACGACTCCAACCGCGACCGTGATCCCGAGGCCGAGCATGTTCGGCTTGCCTTGCAACGCTTCCCGCACCGCCATCGAAGTGTTGAGCACCGGCACGAAGCGGACAAACAGGTTCGAACCGATATCGGTAAAGCCAATGAACTGACCGAAGATGGCCGGCATAATCACGACAAAACTAATCAATGCGAGATAGCTTTGGGCTTCTCGAGCGTTCTTTGCATAAGTACTTACCGCTAAGAGGAGACTTGCAAAGAACGCCACTGTTGGAAGTAGAGCAAGCAAGATCAACACGAACTCGGTCGCACCGATCTCTAATCCGTTGGGAAACACACCTTTAAACTGAGGGATGCCGCTGAGTCCAGCAATCACAAATCCCATGAGGGCCGACAGGCTGCTCATCAAACACACCGCGCCGACGGCGAGAAACTTACCAATCGCAATCTGACCCCGGTCTACCGGTGTGATGAGCAGCGTTTCCAGGGTCATTTTTTCTTTCTCGCCCGCGACGAGATCTCCAGCCGGACCGAGGCCGCCGTAGAACGCCCAGATCACGATAAAGTACGGAAGCATGCTGAGCAGGAACTCGCTTGTGTCCTCTTTGCCGACGATGACCTTATTCTCAACCACCTGGATTGGTGCGATCTGGTCGCTGGTGATCCCGTTATCCACGAGCACTTTAGCCATGACCGCCGCATTTCTCTTCATCAAGGTGCCTTGCGTCATACGAAGCGCGATTTCGCCTGCGGTTTCCTGCGGGTCAATGTAGGCTTGCACCTGAATCGGATTGCCATTTGCAAGAGCCGTCGCCGTCTCAGGAGGGAATTCTAAAACAAGTCGCGCCTTTCCGGATTCAATTAGCTTCTTGCCTTCGTCTAGCGAAGCGATTTCAATGACTTGAAAGCCTTCGGACTTCAAGTCATCCACCAAAGGGTTAGATGCCGCAACGACATGTACTTTTTGATTCTTCTTCTCGCCGATACCGCTTAGCATCCCCATCAGCGCGAGCAAACCGAAGACGAGGAACATCGGAACGATGATCGCGTTTGAGCGCACCCGTTTGTCACGGATGATCTCACTGAACTCCTTCCGGAAAACAATGATCGCCTGCTTCACGCTGATACCTCCAGTTCGCCCACGAGTTTCAGGAACACACGTTCAAGATTTTCTTCTCCGGCTTGCTCTCGCAAACCGGGAACTGTTCCTTCGGCCCGTATAGTGCCGTCGTGGATGACGACAACATGGTCGCATAGCCTTTCAACCTCACTCATGATGTGGGTGCTAAAAATCACCGTCTTGCCATTGTCGCGTGACTCTTCAATAAATCCCATCACGGTTTGGCTGGTGACCACATCAAGCCCAGCCGTCGGTTCATCAAAAAACAATACAGGCGGGTCGTGCAGGATGGTGCGCGCAATGGATACCCGTTGCTTCTGCCCCGTGCTCAGTTTGTCGCACGGTCTCTCCCAAAACTCGTCCATGTCCAGTTTGTTCCGGACGTAATCTTCGCGTTCCTTCAGTCGGGAGGGCTCGAGTCCGTAGAGTTCGCCGAAGTAGTGAATCATTTCGCGGGAGGTCAGGCGCCCGTAAAGGGCGGTGGAAGTGGACATGAACCCAATGTTTGCTCGCACCTGTTCACTCGCCGTTTGCACATCAAATCCTGCTACCTGTGCAGTGCCCGAAGTCGGCTGGAGAATCGTCGAAAGCATTCTGAGTACGGTCGTCTTTCCTGCGCCGTTCACGCCAAGAAGGCCAAAGATCTCACCGGGGTTCGCGGTGAAACTTACGCCATCTACCGCTTTTACATCGCCTCGTTTGGGATCGGTAAACACCTTACGAAGGTTGGAAGTAACGACCATGCCGAGGCGTACTATCGCTGTTTTCTGGACTTGGTTGCGCGGACCTGCCTAATCAACGAGTTCAATACCGGGCTGCCCGGGGATTACGCGGCCAATCACGGGGTAGTCATGCACTTGGTGCCGGGCGAACATGGCGAGCCCCCCGCTCGTCTGAGGGTCCGAGACAATATCCGCGACGTCTTCGGAGTAGTTCTTCGCCCCAATGAGGTTTTCGCCGAGGAATGCAAGGTTTTTGGCTCCTCCCCCGGTGGTCTGTCCTCCCTGAGCGAGTGCTTTTACGTCGGGCAGAAGCGGGATTCTTGAAACTTCAACTTGAATTCGTACCCTTGACGCCTGGGCAATGTTCCAAAGGTGTCCGATCAACCCGAAGCCTGTGATGTCGGTTGCGCATCGGACCTCCGCACGCACCCCGTGTTCCATCGCTTCCCGGTTCAGGCTCTGCATTGAGTCGATAGCGGATTTCAGGGTGGAGTGATCGCACGCGTCGTTCTTTGCCGCCGTTGTAATGATTCCGGTACCCAGTGGCTTAGAAAGGGAAACGACATCCCCGACCTTTGCCCTCGAGTTTACGAACATTTGCTCGGGGTCGACAATCCCCGTCACGCTCATCCCGAACTTGGGCTCCGAATCCTTGACGCTGTGTCCGCCGACGACCAGGGCTCCGGCTTCCATTGTCTTGTCGGCCATACCTTGAAGCACTCGGGCCCACACATCCGCCGGCGCCATGTCAGGATCGAAGCACGCGATATTCATCACCGTGAGAGGTGTGCCCCCCATGGCATACACGTCGCTCAGCGCATTCGCCGCCGCGATCTGCCCGTATGCGTAGGGGTCATCGACAACGGGGGTGAAAAAGTCCATTGTTTGCACCAATGCTTGCGTATCGGAGACACGAAAAACCCCTGCGTCGTCGTGAGATTCAAAGCCGACGAGCAGTTGGGGATCAAGCGACCGCGGGAGGCGGCTCAGCACCTCCCCTAACTGGGAAGGTCCGAGTTTGCTTGCTCAACCAGCGCAGGAAACCAGGTGCGTCAATCGCATCGGAGATGAGGTTACCGGAACGGATTCCCAGATCCGTTCGCCTAGTACAATCGCGGGTATGCGACGGCTCGCCTTTCTTTCCCTCATGCTCTTACCGCTTGCGGTTCCCGCTCAAGACTTCGCATTGGGGACGACACGGTCGGCAGGAATGGGGAACGCGGGGCTGGCACTCCGAGGAACATCGTTCGATATGCGGCCCCGGAACCCCGCACTCTATGCTTACCAAAACTCGTTCCGGGTCAGTGATTTTTCCTTCGGCCAGTTTACTGACGGGGCCAACTTTGGCGATTTCGGGCGTTTCTTTGGCGGCTTAGGCAGTGGAGGATTGGACTACAACGACCTTGTGAATATCGCCCGCGACTTTGGCGACGACAAGGTGGACGTCGGGGCAACCCTTGGATTTGCGGCCGGCGGGAATGGGTTCAACTTTGCGGTGGACGCCAACGCCCTCGTGACAACGCGGCCCAACGCGCAACTTCAGCAATGGGTCAACGCGGGGTCGGACGAGAACAACACCGTTGCGGGGATGCGGCTCGATGGCTATGGATACGGTCAGGCACAGATCGCGCTCGGTTACGGCCGTTTTGTGAACACAGGAGTCGAGGGGCACACCGCCGTTGGGGCAAATGTTCGGTTCATCCAGGCCTACTACACCCACCATCGCATCAACGAGAACAACGTAGGGAACCCGAATGGGCCGGACACCGGTGCACCAGAGTTGAATGGTTCCGATTACCTCCGTCGTAATGGTGTAGCGGTTGACTTGGGAGTTCATCATCAGAACGGGCAACTCGCGTACGCGATGGTGATTCAAAACTTGGTCGCGCCCGCAGTGGGTTTTTCGGCCATCACGCCCGGGAGTGACCTCAACGGCCGGTCAGGGATTGACCCGAACGCGCGTTCGGTATCTTTTGGGATGGCACTTCAGCAAAGGGAAGATTTGGCGTTTGCTGCCGATGTGGTGAATATCGGAAATGGCCAAACGGAGTTTCGCTTTGGTGGTGATTTGATGTTCAATCGCTCCTTTGGGGCGAGGGCCGGATACAGCACCCGGGACGGATGGACGGTTGGCGGCACTGTCGGTGGATTCAATCTCGCTTTGGGCAGCGCAAATGCGATCAGGGCGGGTTACTTCTTCCGATTCTAGGCGTTAGATCGACATTTTTTTGAAAATGCGCTCCGGGATATTGCGGATGATCAGCATGATCCACCGCCACGGGCCGGGGATGTAAACGACATCCCTGGGCCGAAACGCCGCCTTGGCGATTCGGCGACCTACTTCACGAGGGTCACCGACGAGGAAAAGGCCGTTCATGCCGAATGTCATCGCCGTATCAACAAACCCCGGCTTGATCGTGACAACGTGGACCCCCGAGTCCACGAGCCGTGACCGTAAACCTTGCATGAAGGCATGAAAGCCGGCTTTCGCGCTTCCGTAGAAATAGTTCTTGCGCCGCCCTCGGTCGCCCGCGACGCTGCCTACCCCTACAATGAAACCGGAACCCTGAGCGGCGAGGCGCATCCCAAAAGAACCCATCAGGATGGCGGCGGATGTATAGTTTCGGCGAAAGACCGTCAGCCCAAGCGTAGGCTCGTTCTCCATCTGCAGTTGGTCACCCATATCGCCTATGGCATAAACCATCCCGGCCCAAGGTCCGGCACTCTCCCAAACCTCATTGACCCAACCTGGAATGCCCTGCTCGTCATCAGCGTTGAACATGACTGTGCGAACGGAGAGCCCGGTGCGGATGCGCAAGTCACTTGCTAAGCGCGAGAGTTCCTCGGTGTCGCGGGCGGCAAGCACAAGATCATGTCCCCGACGCCCAAACTCCTCGGCCGCATAACGCGCCATGGGAGACGTCGCGCCAACGATGAGCACCGATCCACCGCTCAAGAGACAATCTCCAGCCGCCGGGCGAGGTCACTCGTCATCTTGCCGTCGGGATCCACTTGGGACTTGAGAGTTTGGAACGTCGCGAGTTGCGGATACATCTGTCGGAAACGCTCGGCCGTCAGGAACGAATCTTTGGCAAGATAAACTCGTCCGCCTGCGTCCGCTACGATCGCGTCAAGTTCGCCGAGGAGTTCCGGGGTGCCATCGCGGAATGGAATATCTAATGCGAGCGTGTAGCCGGGGATCGGGAACGAGAGAGGACCGCCGCTACCCGCACCCATCCTCTTAAGCACGGCAAGAAATGAGGCTGACCCGGCATCGTTGATCTGCCGAACGATCTGCCCGATCGCTTCTCGGCCCGACTCAGACGGGACGACAAACTGATACTGAACGAATCCGCGCTTGCCGTATGCCTTGTTCCATTCGCGAATGGCATCAAGTGGATAGAAGTAAGTGCGAAAATCGGTGATGAATTCGCCGCGATTCCGCTGTCGAGTGTAGTAAGCCGCGTTGAACCATCGGAGCAGAGTCGGATTGAGCAATCCACTTGGCATAACGAAGGGAAACTTCCTCGCCTTCACCGTTGGGTTGACTAATGCGGCCTCCTTTCGGAGAGGTAGTTCGGCCGTGGATGCATGGTGCCCCGTCATCAGTACGCCCCTCCCCATTTTCTCCCCTTGCGAGAGGAGATCAATCCAAGCGACGGAATATGCATCGTCGCGAGATTCGTCGTCCACCAAATGGATAAGTTCTTGTAAACCCTGTGCTGGATGGTGTCTAACCTTCACAAAACTCGTTTCAATCCTCTTGAGCATCAGGGTGACGTCCAAGATCACTCCCGTCAAGCCCATCCCTCCAGCGGTCGCCCAAAACAGAGGATCTTCTTGGGTAAGAACTTGCACTTCGCCGTTGGGGAGTTGAAGCGAAATCGCCAAAACGTGGGATGCAAAACTGCCTTCGTGATGGTGATTCTTGCCGTGGACGTCCGACGCGAAGCATCCGCCAAGCGAACAGAAAGCGGTTCCGGGCGTGACGGGAACGAACCATCCTCGCGGAACAATGACGCGCAGCAGATCATCGAGCGCTAACCCAGATTCTGCCTGAATGATTCCTTTCTCGGCATCGAACGCAATGAAGCGGTCCATTCGCTCCATCAGAAGAACGAATCCCTCTTGGTTGAGCGCGGCATCTCCGTAACTGCGGCCCAAGCCCCGCGCAATAAATGGCTCCGGAGGCGGCAACAGATCTCGAACCTTTTCCGGTCGAATCAGTTTCGCGGGGGATGACGGAACTCCGCCCCAGCCGGACAAGTGTTCGGCTTCTTTCACCGGTCTCCCGTCCGGTAATCGCAACTCGCTTATTCCTCCGTAATGGTCTCGCTGCCGAAGAACGGAACGAGAGCCGGTGGAATACGGACGGAATTGGAGGCCGAATCGTAGTAGGTTTCCAGCAAAGCGGCAAGCAAACGAGGCACCGCGAGACCGGAACCATTGAGGATGTGAACGGGCTCGGTAGGTCCGCCCTTCTCGCGCCGCATTCGGATTCGAGCCCGACGAGACTGATAAGCTTCGAAGTTGGTGCAACTCGAAACTTCCAGGTAGCGCTCTACGCCCGGCGACCAAACTTCCAGGTCATAGGTTTTGCTTCCCTTCTCGCCCATGTCCCCCGTGCAAAGCACAATCACACGGTAGTGCAATCCCAGCAACTGCAGAATATCCTCCGCATTCTGGGTAAGCGATTCGAGTGCCTCGTAACTCGTCTCGGGGGCGACAAACTGCACTAACTCCACTTTATCAAACTGGTGGGTTCGGAGAACTCCCCTCGTGTCTCGGCCCGCTGCTCCGGCTTCACGGCGGAAACATGGCGTGTAGGCCGCGAGTTTGATGGGTAACTGCTCTAAGTCAAGAATCTCGTCACGGTATAGGTTGGTGACCGGTACCTCGGCGGTCGGGATCAGATAAAAGTCATCCCGCGTCTTGTAAAGGTCTTCCTCAAACTTGGGTAGGTTGCCGGTGCCAATGAGGGAAGCTTCGTTGACCATAGCTGGGGGCCAAATCTCCTTATAATCGTTATTCACCGTTTGGTGAGATAACATGAAGTTGATCAGTGACCGGACGAGTCGAGCTCCGGCCCCGGTATAGACGATGAACCCGCTACCCGTGATTTTCGTGGCCCGTTCAAAGTCCGCAAGGCCAAGTTTCTCGCAGATATCCCAGTGCGGCACGTGTTCCTTATCCGGTTTTGCTTGCCATTCTCGGATGACGACATTATCTTCTTCCGACTTCCCATCCGGCACAGATTCGTGCGGAAGATTGGGGAAGAGCAGTTCAATCTCTCCTAGCCGTTCCTCAAGTTCTCGCTCCTGAGTTTCCAGTTCTTGCACGGACGATTTGAGGGCGGCGGCTTCCGCTTTGGCGGCCTCGGCTTCTTCCTTTTTGCCCTGCGCCATGAAAGTGCCGATAGACTTGCTGATCCGGTTCATCTCCGCCTTCTTTTCGTCGGATTGCACCTTGATCTGCCGGAACTGGTTGTCGCACGAAAGGAACTCGTCAACGGGGGCATTGACGCCCTTCCGCAACGCTTGAGCCCTGACGAACTCGGGTTCTTTTCGGATGAGGTTCCGGTCCAGCACGAAGAAGTTTTACCTTCGGGCTGTTTTCGCGCAAGGGCACCGCACGAGAGGCGATAATGAGGCATGGGTGAAGGTCGAGCCGTTGTCATGGCAGGCGGGGAAGGCTCCCGGCTTCGACCTCTCACTGCGAACCGTCCGAAACCGTTGGTGCCGATCCTGAATCGACCGATCATGGGTCACGTCGTGGATCTGCTCGCGAAACATGGATTCACAGACGTCACCGCGACCCTGCACTACCTCAGCGACCACATCCAGGAGGCGTTCGGCGATGGTGCGGAGTATGGCGTTGGGATGCGCTACTTTGTCGAAGACTCGCCGCTCGGTACGGCCGGAAGCGTCCGTCAAGCGTACGATCATCTCCACGACGGCACCTTCCTGATCGCTAGCGGGGACGCACTCACGGACTGCGACCTCGGAGCTGCGATGGCGTTCCACAAGGACAAGGGCGCGAAAGTGACAATCGTGCTGAAGCGTGTCCCCAACCCTCTGGAGTTCGGGATTGTCATTACAAATGCCAACGGCCGCATCGAACGGTTCCTAGAGAAACCGGGCTGGTCGGAGGTGTTTAGCGACACCGTCAACACCGGCATTTACATTGTTGAAGGCGACGTGCTTGACCTCATGGAACCGGGTCGCGCCTACGATTGGAGCCAGGACATTTTCCCGCAATTACTGAGCGCAGGCGAGCCCATGTTTGGCTATGAGATGGAGGGGTACTGGTGCGACGTCGGCACCATCGCCCAGTACATGGATGCGCAAAGAGATGCGCTTGAGGGCCGGGTTCGCCTCCATGCGATGCCTGAGCCTCTGTCGCCCGGAATCTGGGTCGGGGACGGAACCATCGTCGATCCCCAAGCCATGCTCGTGGGGCCGGTGTTCGTCGGTCGCGATTGCCGAATCAAGCGGAGAGCAGTGCTCGAAGCGGGCACAGTGATCGGTGACGGCACGATCATCGAAGAGGACGCGACGGTTTCCGGGAGCGTCGTGGGTGATGGAGGTTATGTCGGGCCATCGGTGCAAGTTTCGGGGGCGGTGGTCGGGAGCCGAGTGACGATCAAGCGGGACAGCACGATCGGTGACGAAGCCGTCATTGGGGATCGGTGCCTCATAGATGTCGGGGCGCAAATCCGCCCGCGCATCAAGCTCTGGCCGGACAAGACGGTGGAACGGGGCGCCACCGTCACCATGTCGCTGATCCACGGTAACCGTTGGCGAGGCACCCTTTTCCGCGAACTTGGAGTCGCCGGACTCAGCAACATTGAGGCAACACCGGACTTTGCTACCCGACTGGGTTTGGCGTTCGGCACGACGCTACCTGAGCACAGTCGGGTGGTGATTGCGCGCGACAGTAGCCGTAGTAGCCGGATGCTGAAGCGCTCGCTCGTGGGGGCGCTGCTCGGTGCCGGGTGCGATGTGGTGGACCTCCACGGACAACCGGTTCCTGTGCTCCGCCACCACGTCCGGTCCACGGGGGCGCGCGCCGCGATCAACATCCGGAAACTCCCCAACAGCGACCGCACGAGCCTGATCGAGATGTTTGACGGCGACGCGGGCTACATCCCCCGCGCCCACGAGCGCAAAGTCGAGAGCGCATTCTTCCGCGAAGAATTCCGCCGGATTGACCCAAACGAACTGGGCGAGATCGAGATCAATGCTTCGTCCCGAGAACTCTATCGCCGGGACTTCATCGAACTCGTCCCGCGCCGGACCAGAGGACGCAGGCCCCGTGTGGTGGTGGATTACGGATTCACCTCGGTCAGCCCGATCTTACCGGGACTCCTACACGAGGTTGGGGTGGAGGTGATTTCGCTGAACTTACACAACGACGCCCACGCCGCACCACGCACCCATGAACAGCGCGAAGCCCACCTCCAGCAACTCGGCTTGATCGTGGGGTCGCTGGATTCCGACCTTGGACTTCTGGTGGCGAACGAAGGCGAACGGTTATTCCTAGTGGATGAGCACGGGCTGCCCGTCACCGGAAACACTCTTTTTGCGGCGATGTGCGAACTCATGGTTCGCTCAAAGCCCGGAGTTCGGATTGCGATGAGCGTGACCGCGCCCCAGCGACTGGAAGAGTTGCTCGTCGGTCGGGGAGCGGAAGTGGTCCGCACCCGGGCGACGGGGCGCGACCTCGTGGACAGCGCGGCGCGGGGCGATTTTGGGTTCGTGGGGGACGAGAATGGCGGATTCATCTGGCCAGAGTTCCACCCGGGTTTCGATGCGATGTTCGGGGCGGCGCAGGTCATTGCGATGCTGGCGAATGAGGGACTACGGCTCGGAGAGTTAGTCCAGAGTTTGCCGGAGTTTCATTTGCTTTATGAGCAGGTGCCTTGCCCGTGGGAAGCGAAAGGGACGGTCATGCGGAGATTCGCCGAGGCCCATCAAGGCCGCGACCAGGTGGAACTGACCGACGGGATCAAGGTGTACGACTCGCACGGTTGGGTGCTGTTGTTGCCGGATACATTCTTGCCCGTGATGCACCTCTACGCCGAGAGCCCGAGCGTAGAAGAGGCACGGGGGCAATTGGAGGCCGTGAAGGGGCAGGTCGCGGGCTGGGTGGACTGAGTCGGAGCTTAGAAGACGGAATTAGACTTTCCGGTACGAGGGTTGCGGCATTAAGTTGAAGATGAACGGGGATCACGGAGTTTCTGACCGACGGTGGCGACCTGGAGACGGCGCAACAGGCTACGAATCACTCGTACAGCAGTATCTTTTCATGCCTCTGCCCTCTCAGGGTTGAGGCTACCCGGCTTCGCACCACAGAGTCCACTGAGTTACACGGTACCAAATCACGACTAAGTGCTTATTCACCGTCAAGCTCTTAGTTCCGGTGGATCCACTCACTCAAGTCTTCCGTGCTGATCGGATAGAGGCCCGTATCCGCCTCAATGATCTGCTGCTCCAGCAGAGGAAGCAACTCATGCAGTCGCTCCTCGGTGTCGGTCATTTCCAGTAACACTTGCTTCTGGCGGGGTTCGGCGTGGAGCAGGTTCGCGATCATAAACGAGAGCACCGTCGGATCATCGTGGAGTTGCATGTTGGCGACCCTCATGCCGGAAGCGGCAAAGCGACCGTTCAGATACTGCTCCAGCAGATCCTTGGCCTGCATCACGACCTGATCAAGTCGCCCCGAGGGTTCGACCTCCAACTCGACGATCGGCTCCACTTCGCCCATCAAGTAGGGTCGGGAGTCGTCCAGATGCCGGATCCGGAATCGGCGCTCCCCCTGCACCCAAACATCGGACGAACCGTCCTCGTGAACCTGGGAGCTGATGATACGGGCAACGGTTCCGACCATGAAAGGGTCGGGCGTAGCGCCCACTTCGTCTCCGCTCCGAATCAGTGCAATTCCAAAACCCGTGTCGTTCTCGGCACAAAACCGAAGCATTTCGCGGTACCTAGGTTCGAAGACGTGCAGTTGTAACCGCGCGTATGGAAAGAGGACTGTATTGAGCGGAAAGAGCGGCAGCGGCTCCAAGGGGCTGCCCATGTCGAAATTGAGTATAGCGGAGCGAGCGGATTTTGCGGGCCTGACCCCGGCCCTCAGTCGCTCGGGCGGGTACTCTTTCGCCTCGCTTACCCCTGCGGTCCAAGTGAGAGGATGACAAGCAACGTGACCCATGATGACCGCGACGCGCTAATGCGTCGGATTGCCGAGTTAGAGGCGCAACTCAAAGAAACTCGGACTCCGAATCGAACAGAGCCAACTTCGCAAACCATCGACCGAAGCGGCGCCGCCGAGTCTCAAGTTGAGATCGCCCCCATCCAGGACGGGGAAGCCACCCTCCGCCGGCTCGTCCAACGGATTGCCATGATCCTACAGGCGGAAAAGATCGTGATCATGTTCTACGATCAGGAGCGCGGCGAACTGATGGGGATACCCCCCTCGTTCGGCCTTGAGCAGGATCGCCTTGAATTGTTCCGAGTTCGCGCCACCCAAGGCATTAGCGGTGAAGTGTTCCGTACCGGCGAACCAATCATCTTCCACAGCGCCGCCGAAGACCCTCGCACACGCAAAGAGATGGTCTCGCTCCTACATGTGGACAACGGCATCACGGTTCCGTTGGTCATTGAAAAGCGCGACGAAGAGAACCGGGTTATTGAGCGCAACACGATCGGCGTTTTGCACGCCTTCAACAAGCGGCATGGCGAAGATTTCAACGACGAGGATGTGCGGCTTTTGGAGCGCATGGCCAAGAACGTTGGCTCAATCATCGCGAACCTGCAACTCTATCGAGAGGTAGTTGAGAAGCGCGAAGAACTCCTCCAGACATTTGAGTCGCTGATCAGTGGTCTTGTGCTCATCAGCCCGAACCGCAAGATCAGCCAGATGAACTCGGCGGCCCGCGCCGTCTTCGATCTGGAAGGCGATGTGGTCGGCAAGGAGTTGGATATCATTCCTTCGCCAGAGGTTGTTGAGTTCCTCCAGAAGGGATTGGACGGCGACGAGACTCCCGCCATCGAAGTCACTACGGTCCTCGCAGGATTAGAGCGACACTTCAGTGTCCAGGGAGCACAAGTTAGCAATGAAGAGGGAAAGAGCCTTGGGTTCGTGACCATCCTCAACGACATCACCGAACAGAAGAACCTCGATCGCATGAAGAGTTCGTTTGTCGCCATGGCGTCCCATGAATTGCGAACGCCATTGACGGCGATCAAGGGATTCACCTCGACCCTGCTCATGGATGACTCGTTCACCCGTGAAGAGCAGAATGAGTTTCTCGGCATTATTGAATCGGAGTGCGACCGCCTCCGCCGCTTGATTGACGACTTGTTGAACACGGCGCGCATCGAAGCAAACCAGTCGTTGAAGCCGGATTACGGCACCGTTGAACTTCCGGAATTGCTCCGCAAAGTGGTTTTGGTGCAAACCCAAGCCAGCCACAAGCACCGTGTCTTCGCAAAACTGGATGACAACCTGCCCGCAACGATCATTGGCGACAGCGATAAACTGGATCAGGCGTTGACCAACTTGATGAACAACGCCATCAAGTACAGCCCCGAGGGTGGTGATGTTGTTCTGCACGCATTCCGCGATGGCGACGAGGTTGAGATTTGGGTGGAAGACCAGGGAATCGGAATTCCCGAAACGCACTTGGGCAAGGTGTTTGACCGGTTCCACCGTGTGGATAACCAAGACAATCGCAAGATCTATGGCACCGGACTGGGCCTGTTCCTTGTGAAGCACTTAGTGGAATCTGTTCACCTCGGAAAGGTCTGGGCCGAATCAGAAGTCGGCAAGGGCTCCACCTTCAAGATGCGCGTCCCGATCGAACTGGATCTTGAGAAGGCCGAAGCGCTGAACGATTGATGTACCAAGCCGTCGTATTCGATTTCGATGGCTTGATTTTGGACACCGAGTCGGCGGAGCACCGTTCGTGGAAAGCGGAGTTCCGGGCACACGGTGTTACCCTTGAGGACACGGAGTGGAACAAGTGTGTTGGGGTTGGCCCAGACGGGTGGGATGTCTATACCCACTTACGGGAGTTGATTGGTGACTACGATCAGCCGTTGGTGGCCGCTTCGCGATTTCGGCGCTTTGAACAGTTGATCGGCGACCCGCCTATGCCTCAGCCGGGCGCGGTGGAACTCATCCAGAAACTAGAGAGCGTGGGGATGCCGATGGCGATCGCTTCGAGCAGTACGTACGCGTGGGTAGACGGCTATTTGCGGCGATTAGGATTGCGGCAGTACTTTCCGTGGATCATGTCCCGAGACATTGCGGGCCGTGCGAAGCCATTTCCTGACTCTTACGCGGCGGCTTGTCGGGCCCTGAGCGTTGCACCATCGAATGCACTCGCGATTGAAGACTCGCCGGCAGGTGCTACGGCAGCAAGGGATGCCGGAATGGATGTCATCGTGGTTCCGAACGCCGTGACCTCAAAGATGGGTCAGATTCCGTCCACGGCGCAGTTTGAGTCTCTGGTGGCGGCTACGCCGTGGATTCTGGAGCGGCTCGCGCCCCGGCCCTAGTCGGGGATCTTCGCCAGTTCGGCTTTCATGATGTTGATCGAGTCAATGGACATCGGATCGACTTCATTCAAAGCCGACATGTAGAGCGAAACCCAGTCGCCGATAAACGTCAGCCCGATGATGCGCTCAATCAAGGTGTTCCCGGGAGCTTCCACCCAATGGTGGGAAGACTTGCCTTCGGTCATCTTGTCGACCATCTTGGCTCGCGTTTCCATCTTGGCACTGGCCCGGTCATCATGCAGAACGATGGTGCTCCAACGGTCAGTTTGGTGCTCGGCTCCTTCCCATCCCATGAGTTCGTTGTGACAGAGTTCGGGCTGACTGTGCCAGAAGCACATCCGCTTTGCGTTCTCGTTGATTTGCCCCTTCCATCGGCTGGCTACGAGGCCCTGCCAGCCCCCTAATCCGTAAATCACGGGGATGCGATTGTGAAGGGCAACTGCCAAATTCTTGCTAGGATTCTTCGTCAGAGGCGTGTTGATTCCGTGCTCTTTGACGACTTGCTCCAGAGTTCGGTAGATGCCCTCCCAATCAATTGGTTGAATCAAGGCAAGACGGTCACATGCGACCAGAACCGGAACGAGCAGATATCCTAATGCCATGCGCGGAGGCAAACCGGCAGGGATTGTAACGAGTGGGAATCCGTCGGCCTTGGCCCATTCGGCCAGTTTGCCCCCGCTCGTGACGCAAATGATGCTGGCCCCGCGTCGCTTCGCTTCGTTGTAACTGGCAAGTGTTTCTTCGGTGTTCCCTGAGTAACTGGTCGCAAAGAATAAGGTTCCATTGTTGACCCATGCGGGAAGCGTGTAGTCGCGGCTGACAATAAACGGAACCTTTGCTTCGTGATCAAAGAGAGCCCTTACGAAGTCTCCTCCGGCCGCTGAGCCTCCCATGCCCGCAAGCACGACATTGTCGGGGGTTGCGGCGCTCGAGGGCAGCCCCGCGCCATTCGTCAGTTCATGGGCAGTGCGGCATTGATCCGCGAAGCCTTCGGCCATTTCCCACATCCCGCCGGGATCGAAGGATTTCAGAAAGGAACGGTCGTCTAGTCGTGAGGCATCCATGGGATGCCTCACAGTTTAGTCGTCAAACGGATCGAAGTCGTCTTCGGCTGGGGCTGCCTTCGGGGCGCTGCCGCCGCCGGCACCGCCACCCGCATCATCGCGCGGTCGATCGAGACCTTGGACATCGTCAGCGATGATCTCAATCGTTTCGCGATTGTTCCCCTCACGGTCCTGCCACTTGCGCCACTCAAGCCTTCCGTCTACGCCGACCAGCCGGCCTTTGGAGAGGTACTGCGTCACGAAGTCGGCCGTCCGGCCGAAACATTTGATGCGGAAAAAGTTCGCGTTGTCCCCGTCGTCGCTCTTGCGCTTCTTGTCCACCGCAAGGCTGAATTCGGCAACGCTCATGCCGGTGCTCGTGTTGCGCAACTCGGGATCGCGCGTGAGGCGACCGATGAGTACGACACGGTTGATGCTCATTACTCGGTCTCCAATGCGAAGATTCGATTGCGGATGATCTGGTCGTTGATGCCGAACTGGCGCTTCAACTCGTGCTGGCACGGCCCATCCGACTCGAAGTTCATGATGACGTAGTGGCCGTTGCGGTGGCCATTGATTTCGTAGGCCAGTTCGCGGGTTTCCCACTTAGCGGCGGATTCAACTTTTCCGCCGTGCGATTCGACGACCCCCTTGTAGCGGTCGGCGAACTCTTGAACTTCTTGGTCCGACATGCTGGTCGGCAGGATGTAGATGGCTTCGTATTTGTGCATTGTGCTCCCTCTGGGCGAAGGGTACGGCATCCCGCCTATGGCGAGGTGCAGAGAGCCCGTTTGAACCAGAGATGATACCAAGGCATCGCTTCGCCCTCGGGACCGACTATTCTAAAGTCGTACCATTGACATTCAAGTTGAACCGGTACCCGAACGTGTCGCACGACCTGCGGCACATCACCATGCGGCTGAGAAAGATTTCAAAGTACTCCATCACGGTAGCGAACTCGTTGTCAATCTCCAACATCAAGGCGACCGTTTTGGTGTCGGTATCCATTTCGACCCGGCTCTTTTGCACGGCGTAGTTGACACGGTCGTGGATGTCGAACGACTCGAGAATTGGGTTTTGAACTCGGCTATAGTGCACGTCGCTTTTATCGCCTACGATAAGCGCCGCCGACATCACGCTGATCGGGCTGCCAAGGAGTTCTTCGTGGTTGCCGATAGCACCGAGGATAGGCGCGATCTCTTCCGTCGGCATTCCCATCTCGTTGAGCAAATGGTAGGCGAGATTGGCTCCCGTCAACGGATGGTCCATGCGGTTGATCACATTGCCGATGTCGTGCAGGTAGGCGGCGATCATGCCGAGTTCGACATAGCGAGGCGGCATCTCCAGTTTCTCAAGGATCATCCGTGTAATGCCCGCGACGATGCCCACGTGCCGGTGCCCGTGTTCGGTGTAGCCCATTGCCTTGAGCAACTCGTTCGCGCCGTTGATGAGCGCGACGACTTTTGGGTTCGCTTTGACTTCACGAAGGGTGATGATTTCCGGAGTTGTGGTTTCCATTCGTGCCTACTCAATGATCGGTTGGGCAACTTGCCCTTCTGGAATGAACCCTACCCCGCGCCGATCTTCCACACACGGAGAACCTTGTCCAAGCCCCCCGCAACGAACATATTGCCGCCGGGGTGGAATCCCACCGCAAGTATCGGCTGGTGGCTGGCCTCGATTCGGCCGTGCCCCAACCCACGGTCAACGTTCCACATACCGATCGTGCCGTCGCGGCTACCGCTCGCGAGAAGCCAGCCGAGAGGATGAAATGACAGCGTTTCGACGGGTCGCTCGTGACCATGAAAGGTGCTGATGAGGGCTCCACTCTGGACATCAATCACGCGGATAGAGAGGTCAACGGCGGCAACGGCTACCCGGCTACCGTCGGGGCTCCAGGCGATGGCCGTCACTGAAGAGCGAACACGTTGAAGCGTATTCATGCAAGCACCGGATCGGGCATTCCAAAGTCTAACGGTAGCGTCTCCGGAACCCGTCGCCAAAGTGCGTCCGTTCGGGCTCCAAGCCAACGCAGTGACAGATTCCTTGTGACCCTGCAGGAGGAAACGATCGTCTCCCCGGATGACATCCACGATTTGCGCGTCGTGTCCTACGGTGCCGAGGGCGAGCCACTTTCCATCGGGGGATGGGGCGACGGAAATCACCCATTCTCGGGGGCTCTTACGCCAACTGCGCGGCTCTCCGCCGGCGAATCGCCAGCAAGAGATTGATTGTTCCGTGCTGCCGGCGGCGACGAATCCGTTCGGAGTGGTTTGGATGCTACTGACTACCCCACCATCCAAATGAGTCCGAGTGTCCACCGTTCCGAGGTCGGGAGACCACGAGATGATTTCATTGTCAAACGAACTCGTCAACATTCCACTTTGAGCGTCTCGAAAAGAAATGCCGTAGACCGGAGTGCTGTGAGCGCGGTGGCGATAAATGATCTTGGTCCGGACCACCGAAGGCTTCCGAACGGCCCCCGTCTCCACGTCCCCAAGATCAGGATTCAGGCCAATTGAAGCGTCGTATTCCGAACGCCGAACGGGGTCACTGAGAATCTCGAATGCCGCATTGATCTGAGCCATTCGCTCGTGCGCATCCGGGTCCGGATTGAGATCGGGGTGATACTCCCGCGCAAGTTTTCGGTAGGCACCGCGCACGTCCTCGCCGCTCGCCATCGGCTCAACGCCGAGCGTTTTGTAATGGGTAATCGTGGACTTGCGCATAGGGTCGAATTTCAAAAAAAGCCGAAAGAAAGCGGACTCGCCATTATGAGGTGATTCGAGTTTGCGACCAGCGCAAACAGTCCTTCACACATTTGAGACTGGAGTCGGCGTTTCTGACTACGCCACGGGCCCACTCGTAGGTTCCAGTTGCGCCGGGACTCAATCTCCGCTTCGCTAAACTCTGTCCGATGGGAAAGTTTCGGATCGGCATCTTGGGAGCGGGCAATATTGCGCCAGCCTACATTGAAACTCTGTCCCAAGATTCCCGAGTCATGGTGACCGGGATTGCAGATTTGCGCGACGATCGGGCCCGCGCGAGGGCCGAAGAATACGACATTCCTAACCGGCCAGTAAGCGATCTGCTCGGTCATTCTGAGACTGATCTGATCATCAACCTGACAACCCCGGACGCCCATGAGGGTGTCGGGCTAGCCATACTCGGCGCCGGGAAGCACCTCTACAACGAGAAGCCGTTCACCCTGCGTCCAGAAGGCGCCCAAGGCTTGCTTCGGTTTGCCCAAGAACGTGGGCTTCTTGCGGGAGGTGCGCCGGACACGGTGCTCGGTGGGGGAACCCAAATGAGCCGGCAGATCATTGACTCGGGCCAAATCGGAGAGCCCGTTGGATTCTCGGCTCATATGCTTTGCGGAGGGCATGAGTCTTGGCATCCCAATCCCGAGTTCTACTATCAAGAAGGCGGCGGGCCGCTATTCGACATGGGGCCCTACTATCTTGCGGCCCTCTTCCAGTTCTTTGGTCCGGTTCAGTCCGTGATGGGGGCGACTCGCACCATGAAGGAGCAACGGGTGCGAGGAGCAGGAGAAAAAGTTGGCGAGGTGTTTGCGGTGGAAACACCTACTCACATATCCGCGCAGATCACCTTCCACTCGGGAGTGGTTGGAACCCTGACCACCAGTTTTGATACCCCGAGTCACGACTTGCCCCATATCGAAGTTCACGGCACCGAAGGGATGTTGCGCGCCCCGGACCCAAATGGATTTGGGGGCGATACTTTGGTGATGAACCGGAAGCGTGAAGCGGTAATTGTTCCACCAGTTGGTGAGTATTGCGGCAATCACCGAGGACTCGGCGCAATTGATTTGATGCTCGCGAGCGGAGAGGGCCGGGCAGCACGTTGCGGGGGCGAAATTGCGGCGCATATCGTCGAAGTGATGTCAGGAGTGATGCGGTCGGCCGAGGAAAACTCGCCGATCACGATTGAAAGTCGACCCGAGAGACCATGCCCGATGTAGCCCCGCGAGTGATTGCCTTCTCGATCTCTCCACCAAAGGGAAGGTTCCCCCCACTCACTGAGATTCTTCTTTCATTCATGTGTAGTGCGTTTGTCGCGGCATTCTCCCGACAGCATGTCAACGACTTAGAGCCGTTTCGCTCAAACTTGATGTACTTTCAGGTGGAGGGAGTAATGGCTCTCCAGCAAGCCGGTCTCGTCGTATCCCTTGCGATCATCGTCTTGACAAGTCTTTGGTTTTTCACCCCAAAGATTGCCCCCTTTGTGCGACTCGCGAATCCGATTCTCGCACTTACGGGAATCGTATTGGCCTGGGTCGAGTTGTTACGCGCAAAAGCCATTCTGCAAGGTGCCCCGTTTGAGATCAGCTCACTGCCATACGGTCCGATCAATAATCTTGGGCTATGGGGGGTGCTGGGGTTTGCCACTTACCTATTCCTTCGTATGCCCGACGGCCGCCTGGGAGCGAACCGAGGGACATTCGTCAAACTTGGTCTCGCTGCCTGCTTCTTTTTGGCTAATCTCTTGTTATGGAGTCTGATCGCGACATGAGCGACGGCCCCCGAGACTTGAATACCCAAGATTTGGGTGTGGACCCTTCTTACTTGGGCAAACCAACCAAAGGGTGGGTCGTACTTCTGTGGGCACTCCTGTTGATCGGCTTTCCGACACTTGGAATGTTTTTCTTCTATAAGGATGCCCAGAACCGGATCGCGGGAAAGGCCGACCCATTTGTCCGGCAGATTGTCCCCCAGATTCTGGGGACAGGCGACCGCGAATTGCTTGAAGAACTCGCGACCGTAAGGTTTGACCGGGAAAAACTCGACCGGGACTGGCCCCGGTGGCAGTCTGAGTTCGGATTACTTCGTCATATCGAGTCTCTTGAGCCGATTGACACGGTTGCAGGAGGTGCGGAAGACGATATGGTCTGGCAACTTGTGACGTATCGGATTACAGCCATCTTTGAGAAGCAACCAGGTCAGGTCAACATTACGGCCGCGCGGCGGACAACGCTCCACACGGATTGGCGTATCGAGCGACTTTCCGTCGAACCAACGCACTAGCCTTTCGCGACCCACCCGTTAGGACGGGTGAGAGACGGTCTGGGATTGGACATCGTATGCAAAAGGGCGAGTCATACTGACCCCGCAAGTTGAGAAAGTCATGAGCGATCGAACGAACTCCCCGTTACCGGATATCCAGAAAACCCAGGACACCCGGAACATTCCCATCGACAAAGTGGGGGTGCGTGGGGTCAAGTTTCCGATTGAGGTTCTAGACCGAAGCCAAGAACGACAACACACCATTGGCAATTTCACGCTTACCGTGAACTTACCGAAGGAGTTCAAGGGAACCCACATGAGCCGATTCCTAGAGGTACTCAACGTCTACGGTCGCGAGATCAACGTGCACAAGCTTCCCGATCTGTTGAAGGCGTTGACGGAAAGACTGACGGCCAAAGAGGCGCACATTGAAGTACGGTTTCCATTCTTTGTTGAGAAAGCGGCCCCGGTCACAAAGAAGACGGGGATGATGGAGTTCGAGTGTGGATTCGACGCCACGGCCAATGGCCACTTCGATTTGACGATGTATGTGCGAGTCCCCGTCGCAACGCTTTGCCCGTGCAGTAAAGAGATCAGTCAGTACGGCGCGCACAACCAACGAGGCTGGGTGACTACTAGAGTCAAGACAAACGACTTCGTCTGGCTAGAAGACTTGATCGACATGATCGAATCGTCGGCGTCTTGCGCACTGTTCCCCGTACTTAAGCGACCCGATGAGAAGTGGGTGACGGAGACGGCTTACGAGAATCCCCGGTTCGTCGAAGACATGGTCCGAGAGGTTGCATTGGCCTTCGATGGTGATTCAAGAATCGACGCGTACGAGATAGAGGTCGAGAATGAAGAGTCGATCCACGCTCATAACGCATATGCGTATTTGGCCCGAACTAAATAAGTAGTCCGGGCCAGCAGTTCACTAGCGGTTCGTCATGCGGACAGCAAGCGCTACGAACATTGCCCAAGCTTCGTCTTGTGTGTCGCTGATCTGAGCTTCCGGCAGAAGGAAACCGTTTTGGCCCGTGTCCCGTAACTCGATCGTATAAGCCGCCGCGTTGGATCTGTCGTAGAAGTAGTCCTTCGTGGTTCCGGAAGCGATATAAAGCGTTGTGCTTCCTTGCCCTGCCGTGTATTGATGCCCGTGTGTCGCCGCGCCTGCATCGCGCATCGCGATACTGCTGGCATTCAACCAAGCGCTTCCGGCTGGCGGAGTCTCCGTGTAAGTCCATGGCCAGAGGATCTTTTCGCCGTAACTGTGGAAATCAATAAAGGCATCGATTCTCGGGACTCGATTTTCGAGGAATACGAGAGCCTGCGACTCGGGTTCGCTAAAGGGAGCCGTGCCCCGATACGTCTCCGAACTGTAGTTACCACTGGAACCTGCTCCCCCCCAGCCTTTCGCGAAGTTGCGATTAAGGTCGACTCCGTACGAACTGCCGGGGTTATCGCGGCGGTTCTTGCGCCACATCCGGTTGTTCGTCCAGCAGTACTCGTAACCATCGGGGTTATTGACCGGGACAAAGTAGAAGGTTGATCCCCGAAGCATTGCTCGCTTGCTGAAGTCGGTCGTCATATCGGCGAAGCCAATGGCCGCACTATCAATCGTCTTCTTAAAGACGTACATCCCAACCGCCGGCGAAATCCACTCTCTAGCGTGAATGCCACAGTTCACAACGAATGAGCGTCGCGCACCACTGAAAAGTGCATTGCTCCGAACGCTGTATGCCCAAATCGGTCGCCCCAAAATGCTGGTTCCGATTTGGAATCGCTTGACGTGAGTTGGATTCTGAATGCGCCACTCTTCGTATTGCGCGATGATGTCGTCGTAGCGGTAGTAGTTGCCCCGGTAGTTCAGCGTCTTGTTGCTGTAACGCTGATCCCAACCCGCCGGATCTGGCAAAGTGGCGATGCGTTGGTAGGGCATACCGAGTGCCCACAACTTGAACTGCTCGCCTGGGCCAATGACAACATCGGTAGATCCGATTACGACGTCATCAGAAAAAAGGGTGACGTCAGAGTCTGAAAGGCGCTGAGCCTCAATCGCATCACGAACGGTTAATCGGTATCGAGTCCAATCCGCTTGGGCAAAGGATGATGAAACCAAGGCGAAGAGACAAAGGGCAGAGATGGATCGCATGAGAACCTCTTTGGGTTCTCATTCTGCCCTACAATTCCCCGTCATTGCACGGGGACGCATACTAGTTTTTCCCCAATCTAACGATTCGTCATGCGAACGGCAAGGGCCACAAATCCTGCCCAAGCCTCGTCTTGCGTGTCGCTGATCTGACTCTCCGGAAGTAGAAAACCGTTTTGGCCCGTATCTCGCAGTTCAATGGTGTACGCCGCTGTGTTATAGAGGTCATAGAAGTAATCGTCTGTGACTCCCGCAGCAAGATACAGCGTCTGACCACTGTGACCGTACGTATAGGCGTGACCGTGGGTCGCCTGAATTGCGTTCTTCATTGCCAGCCCGGTCGTTGCGAGCCATGATTGCCCCGGAGCATTCGCGGTCGTGTAGCTCCATGGCCATAGGACGTACTCGCCGTAGCTATGGAAGTCAATGAATGCGTCCATACGAGGAATCCGATTGGCTAGGAATACGAGGGCCTGAGACTCGGGTTCGCTAAAGGGAGCCGTGCCCCGATAAGTCTCCGAACTGTAGTTACCACTGGAACCCGATCCGCCCCACGCTTTCGCGAAGTTGCGATTGAGGTCGACTCCGTACGAACTGCCGGGGTTATCGCGGCGGTTCTTGCGCCACATCCGGTTGTTCGTCCAGCAGTACTCGTAACCATCGGGGTTATTGACCGGGACAAAGTAGAAGGTTGATCCCCGAAGCATTGCTCGCTTGCTGAAGTCGGTCGTCATATCGGCGAAGCCAATGGCCGCACTATCAATCGTCTTCTTAAAGACGTACATCCCAATCGCCGGCGAAATCCACTCTCTAGCGTGAATGCCACAGTTCACAACGAATGAGCGTCGCGCACCACTGAAAAGTGCATTGCTCCGAACGCTGTATGCCCAAATCGGTCGCCCCAAAATGCTGGTTCCGATTTGGAATCGCTTGACGTGAGTTGGATTCTGAATGCGCCACTCTTCGTATTGCGCGATGATGTCGTCGTAGCGGTAGTAGTTGCCCCGGTAGTTCAGCGTCTTGTTGCTGTAACGCTGATCCCAACCCGCCGGATCTGGCAACTCCGAAACCTTACGATAGGGCATTCCGAGTGCCCAAAGCTTATACATCTCGTCGGGCCCGATGTAAACGTCGGTTGTACCGACCGCTACTCGTTCGGAAAAGAGCCCGATGTCAGAGTCCACTAACCGTTGCGCTTGGTCCGGGGAATTGACTACCAACCGATACCTTGCCCAACCTGATTGGGCCGATAACCCGACGGTTGCCGTCAGGAACAAGACTAGTCCGAATACTCTCATTTGCACACCAAGAACAAACTATTCTGCCTAAGTTTCCGCGCGAATTGCTTGAGTTCGATACCGGGATTTCTCTTTCACCGGGCCTTCGCAAACTCGTTCGGTACACTCGCGTACAGGAAGATATTCATGCCTCAACGCACGGTGATTGTCGTCGGCGGTGGCCTCGCAGGGCTCATGACCACTATGAAGTTAGCCGAGGCCGGACACAAGGTTCAACTGTTCAGTCTAGTGCCCGTCAAACGGAGCCATAGCGTGTGCGCGCAAGGGGGCATCAATGGTGCCGTGAACCTGCGCGGCGAAGGCGATTCTCCCTTCCTTCACTTTGAAGACACGATTACCGGGGGCGACTTCTTGAACCACCAGCCGCCCGTCATGCGGATGGCCGAGCGTGCTCCAGCAATGATCTATCTCCTCGACCGTATGGGGGTTCCGTTTAATCGGACTGCTGAAGGATTGCTGTCCTTCCGTCGCTTCGGTGGAACACTCAAACATCGCACTGCTTACGCGGGCGCGACGACGGGACAGCAGCTACTCTATGCTCTCGACGAGCAAGTACGCCGGCACGAGGCAAGTCGAACCGTTCAAAAGTTTGAAGGCTGGACTCTCCTGGATGTGATCAAGGATTCCCAGGGGCGGTGTCGTGGCATCGTTGCTCAAGATTTGCGGACGATGAAGATCGAGTCGTTCGCCGCTGACGCAGTCTGTATCTGTTCCGGTGGAAACGGGGTCATCTTCGGTCGCACAACGAACTCAATCATCAATACGGGTGAGCCGGTCAGCATCGCTTATCAGGCCGGTGCGGTCTACGGTAACCCCGAGATGGTTCAGATTCACCCCACCGCGATCCCCGGTGAAGACAAGTGCCGACTAATGAGCGAGTCGGTTCGGGGCGAGGGCGGCAGGGTTTGGGTTCCCCGCGACCCCATGGATAGTCGCCATCCTTCCAGCATCCCGGATGCGGATCGGTGGTATGTGTGCGAAGAACTTGATCCGGTCTACGGCAATCTGTTAAGCCGAGATATCGTTTCCTTTATCATCTATTGCGTGTGCCGGATGGGTCGCGGCGTAAAGGGCAAGCAACAGGTTTTCCTGGATATCGGTCACTTGCACCGCGAGAAAGGCATGAGCCGCGAATTGATCAACGACAAGCTTGGCGGTGTTCTCGAGATTTACGAGAAATTCATGCGCGAAGATCCGATTGACAACCCGATGCGGATCTACCCGGCAAACCACTACACGATGGGCGGCCTTTGGGTCGATTACGAGAAGGGAGCCGATGGGGCTGCGCTGGACGTAGAGAGTCCTCGCAATCAGATGACAAGCATTGCCGGCCTCTATGCGGCAGGCGAAGCGGATTACCAGTACCACGGCGCCAACCGATTGGGGGCGAACGCTTTACTCTCCTGCCTCACAGGAGGCGAACTCGCGGCGCTTGGCATCCAAGCCTATCTGCGTGATATGGAAGCCGGGTCCGAAGATGTTGGTTCGGCGGCGTTAGATGAGGGCAAGGCGAAGCACGAATCGGCTTATGCGGCATTGGCGAACCCCAATGGAAGCGAGAATCCGTACCAACTGCAAGCGGACCTTGCCGAACTGATGTGGAACAATTGCGGAATCTGGCGCAAGCAGAGCGACTTGCTCTCGGCCAAAGACGCGTTGAATGATCTCTCGTCGCGCGCAAAGAACTGCGCCGTTATTGACGCCGGTGCATGGAGCAACCAAACCATTCCGTACATCCGATCGGTTCACCATATGATTGAAATGTCAAAGGCGATTGTCGGAGGCGCGATCATCCGAAACGAGTCGAGAGGGGCACACTTTAAGATGGACACGCCGGAGCGAGACGATGATCGTTGGCTGGTTACAACAAAAGCAACGTGGACGGATGGCGAGCCGCAGTTCAATTTGGACGAGAAAGTTGAGGTCAACTACATCGCCCCGAGAGCGCGCAAATACAAGGTAAACCAGATTTCAATCGTCAAGAAACTGATGGGTGAGGATTTCTTGGAGTCCGACGCCGCGCAATCGGTGGCCGACCCGGTTTCGGGCAGCTAAAAGGGTTGATTCGTCGGTGCCCGGTACCATAGCAGGTTATGGGCACCCGCGATGAATCGGTTGATGCGTTCCTCTCCGGGCTCAAACACCCTCTGAAATCCGAGATTGTCGCACTTCGCGAACTGATACATGCGGCCCGCAGCGACATCACCGAGAACGTGAAATGGAACGCGCCCAGTTTCTGCATTGACGGCGATGACCGACTGACAATGAATTTTCATAAGAAAGATCAGGTCTTGCTCGTCTTCCACCGGGGCGTAAAAAAGAAAGACTCGGCGTTCTCGTTTGAAGACGCTTCGGGGTTGATGCGGTGGGCAGGCACCGACCGGGCGACTCTGGGGATCCACAGCGTAGACGAAGTGAATGAGAAACGGTTGATCCTGACCGACTTGGTCGTGCGATGGTTTGATGCGACACGGGAATAGTTCTAAGCAATGCCTACTAACTAAGTGGTTAGTCATCGTCTCGTGATTGGGTGGAGTAGCGGTTGGGCATGTGTGAAGTTCAATCTTCCTAGATGCACCCTGCGGCAGGCCACATAATTCCCGCGTGCCGCGCGTCGCCTTTGTCACCTGTCAAGACCTCCCTGAGCCAGACCACGACGCCGTACCCCTGCGGCGCGCCGCCGAGCAACGGGGATGGGCCGTAAAGGAACCAGCTTGGGATGACCCGGAAGTGGAATGGAACGAGTTTGACCTGGCCGTTATCCGTTCTACTTGGAACTACCAAGAGGATCTGCCTGCGTTCCTCGATTGGCTCAAGAAAGCGAGTGCCCAAACCACCTTGTTGAACCCGGAGAAGATGGCTAGACAGAACGTACACAAGGGCTATCTGCTAGAGATCGAGGCTGCCGGTGTGCCAATTGTTCCGACAATCTTTATATATGCGGGAGACAAACTTCCGGCGCGAGCATCTCTGGATTCTGTCCTCAAGCCGGCGGTCTCTTGTGGTTCTTGGCATACGTACCGCGTCGCACGGGGCGAAAAGTGGCCGACTGACATAGCGGAGTTGGATTGGATGATTCAACCGTACATCAAGTCCGTCGAGGCCGGCGGAGAGGTTGCGGTGATCTGCATTGACGGCGAGCCCACCCACGCGATCACCAAACAGCCTCGATTCCATGAGGATGACGAATCGGTCATCGTCGCTGATCTAACGACAGATCTCGCTGAAGCGGCCCAGCGGGTATTGGCAATCCTTGATGAAGTGCCTCTCTACGCGAGGGTAGACCTGATGGAAGGCGATAACAGAGAATGGCTCTTATCCGAACTCGAACTCATCGAGCCCTCCCTATTCTTTGTGCAGAATCCGGCGGCAATTGGACGCTTTTTGGACGGGATCGAGCAGCGATTCTAGTCTGCCCGGTCGACCGCACCGATCTCACCACTCATTCGAGCGCAGTTTGCGCAACAAAATATATAGTTGTCAACTTCGACCCCGTGGCCGATCACAAGGCATTTACAGTGCGTGCAAGCGGGTGCGAGTCGATGGATTGCACATTCAAACGAGTCGAATGTATGAGATTTGCCGTCCATGATGACTTCAAAGCATTTGTCATACTCGTTGCCGCAGACTTCGCAGGTTCTTAGAGTCATAACTTTCTCCCTTACTTGCTTCAACGTCATCGAGGAGCAATCCGCTCCGCCAGACAGCCGCGTACCGCGTGATTCTGCGTCCATAAGATTGCGATTGGCCCGTCGTTGTCGTGTCCCCACTTTTTGCGCAAAGACTCTGGAGACGGAGTTTCACCTCGTTTCTTGACCGCCGAGACGGGGCCGGGATTATCCTTCGGATTGAACTCCTTGATGACCCGGAATGGCTCTAACCAAACGGATGAAACGGATTCTCCGCCGGTGAGGAACCCGGGGTGATCCCCGATGCTTCGGAGTCCCCAATGCCCGCTGGCGTGGGCTCGGACCGCTGCGGGATCGAGTTCGTAAAGATACTCCTCTAGCCTGTCTGAGGGAGCGGCGTTCTGATTGCCCGTAAGCGCTTCGCCACTTGCGGTATGGACGGCTTGAGTGCCCAGACGCAAAGAAGTGACCAGCGCTTCGCTACACTCGCCGTCGTCGCTCAAAAACTCAATTCCGCCTCCGAGTTGGCCCAAGAGCGTGTCGGGCACCAGGGGCGAGAGTTTCATCAACCATCCCTTTGATTGATGAAGGCGATCAACGAGTTCCCACGGGTTCGGCTGATAGTCTTCCGGTCGTAATCGCCCCCGGTGATCACGGCGCATGGGGTCCAAATAGATGAAGCGGTCACTCCAGTCTGCATCGCGACCGTCACCGATCACCACATCGGCCTCCTGCCGATGGACCGCGAGATTTTGTCGCGCTAACGCTGCGCGATGGGCGTCTAGTTCGTATCCGGTGGCTGGGCCGCGCCGTGCGTAGGCGATCAAATCAAGCCCGAGCCCGCAAGCAAGGTCAAGCACGGGTTCGCCTTCCGGAACGAGTGAGGCATGGTAGCGGGCTCGCGCCTCACTTGTGGCCATCGCAAGGCCATCGCGATCCCAGAGCATCTCGCTCGCTCTCGTGAACCGCTGGTCGGCTCGTTCACGTAACTCCCACTGGGTGAACGCCCATGCTGATGCTTCCGAGGAAGTTTGCGACGCCACGCGGTCAATGTTGGCCGCAGTGGGAGCTAGACCCTGCGCCAATGCCAATGACCGGGCGAAAACAGCTTCCATCACTTTTGGGGTTTACGGGCGCGGATGCGCTCCGCAAGAAGAAATGATCGTACGGGGCGGGCAAACTCTTCCGGCTTCTCTAGCCACGGGAAGTGCCCGCATTCATTGATCCAGACCAGACGCGAACGGGGAAACAGGTCTGCAACCAATTTGCCCGCGACGCTCCCGCAGGGGTCTTGGTGGCCCTGAATTACGAGAACATGTCCGGGCCAGTCGCGAAGGGATCGGGCAGCATCTCGAATCTCAAAAGCAAAGTAGTAAGCCAGCAGTTGAATCGCGGTCAGGGGTGAGAACAGTGATCGGTCGAACTTGCCGAGCAGTTCCTTCCCGATTACCGGATCATGGAAATAGTAGGGGAGCGACCGAAAGAAATTCTCGGTGATTTTGACCTCAGAGTCAAGAGATTCATCGTTGAGAATCGTGTTGAGTTCGGCCAGTTCACCCGGTGGCATTCTCATGTCCACGTTGGTGGCAAGCACTCTCATTCCATCGTCGGTGGGCTGCGGATTGCTTGCGAGGATAAGAGCCGAAACGGAATCTGGGTGATTTTCGGCGTAAACGGCCGCAAGATGAGAGCCCCAACTCTGACCAAAGACGACCCACTTTTCGTGTCCTAAGTGCTGCCGAAGGGCTTCAAGATCGCGCATGATCTCAGCATCGTGGCTGTAGACCTTGCTCCCATCTTTGTTCACGCTTTGCCCAGTGCCACGTTGATCAAATAAGATGCATGTGTTCTTGTCTTTGAGGAGGTCTGCGACCGGGCGCAAGACTTCGCCCCCGAACCCCGGTCCGCCCGCCAGCAGGACAATGGGCGGCCCGCTCCCGACGACTTCATAGCCGACCCAGTGATCTCCCGCGTCGAGGCGTTGGGGTCCTGGCGAGGTGAGGAGAAGGCCGAGGAGCATATGAGCGATCATCGGTGATATTGTAGTGCCCGTGGGCGAGGCCGATCAATTGCTCGCAATCGGGCTGGTCGCATGATGAAGCGCAGCGAGCAAGCGAAAGTTTTCCTCCGAGTTTCTTCGGGCCGTGAACTTTTCTCAAGAAAAATGTATTGAACCCTTGACAGAGAGAGAGAGAGAGAGAGACAATCTATGGGGCATGCTGCAATTGCATCCAGCCCTCATCTTGGCCTCGCTTATCGCCTCAACTGCTTTGGCTGCCCCTGCGATTGAGAATTCTCTGGGCGATGCTCCCGAAGATGCTGTGACATTGTTTGAAGTCACGTGTGGCAGTTTCATTGGCTACACGTCTTATGTTGATAAAACCGACTACCGATCCGCATTAGGAATGTGTCCTCCGTGGGCACCCTACGCCGAGTTTCACTGGGCATGTCAAAAGGCGCAGTACCAGAACGGTTACATCTGGTACGCAGTAGCAGGAGAAGGATACGCATATCCGTGCCACGGATCGTCCTATGAAGGCAGTTGCGCTGACTCCACTTGCACCCTATTGTGAGTTGATGCTACATGAGACGCAGCAAGACAGGAGTTACGTTGCTTGAACTGTTAACTGTCATCGCCATTATTGCGATTCTTTCGGCGATACTGCTCTCG